>NZ_JADFUD010000017.1:0-148608 GCF_054820065.1 Bradyrhizobium sp. UFLA06-06 | reverse complement strand
ACGGGCAGATGCAGCGTATGGAGATCAGGTACGTCCCCCGGTACGTAGATGGACGATATTTGATTGCGTTCGGAAACTACCCTTCGACGCGACAGCAATCCAGTCATCACGACGGCACAATGCACGGGCACGTCGCCTTGCCGTGCGATGCGGTCGCCGTCTCCAAACGTTTTGATGATATGAGGCAGCTGTTCGAGCCGGACCTTATCCTGCTCGGACAACTCAACGACGGACAGCAAACGCGCGATTAGCTTGCGGTGCGGCATCAGACACTCCCTCCTTCGCAGGCGGGAGCACGAGAGTGTTCTCTCAGTCACCAGCGCCCACAGAAAAGGCCTTAGCCGATGATGCACAAGCAACGCCAGAAATGGAACTAAGTTCCCGCTCCGATGAACCATCAGTTGCGTGTTTGCACCGCGAGAAAGTAGGATTTCTCGCTGTAACAAATTGATACAGAAAGTGCGCTCCGCCGGGCGCAAGATTCACTTCGGTTATTTCGGGAACCCAACTTTGCCAACATTCTCAATGGCATGGGCAGGTGATTTTCATTTCCTATTTTTACAGCCCTAAAATGACGACCGCTGCGTCCTGGCGGACAGCGGTTCGGCAATCAGTCTAGGCCCCAGCCAGTCCCCTCGCTGGGGCCTTTTTTTGGAACAGGGGGCGACCGGCGCGGTTCTAGTCTCGCTTTGATGAGGAGTGGGACGACCCCTCGGCCTCAGTGCTCTTCCCGGGCGCTGGGGCCGCCGTTTTTTGCAGTTTGAGGTTAGCTCACTTTGTTGCGGCTGATCGCGAAGGAAAAGCGGACGGTCATAACGGGGCCGGCGTCGTCCCGAACCTCGATCTCCATTTGCTCAGCGCCGCTACCACTGAGGGTCGCTACGGCATCGCGGGCCATGCCTCCTAAAGATCGCGCAGCCTCGTCCTGTGCCGCGTCCAGATCCCGAAGATCTAGGCCTTCCTCGTCAGGGGTTGTTCCGTTGCCATCTTTTAAATCGAAGTAATACCGAGGCATTGAGCGCGCCCATTCATTTCCGAATATTTCAAAGCGAAATTCGGAGGCGCGTTCCTAGTGGCCCGCTTTTTGAAATGCGAGCGGCCTGTCTGGGGAGCACAGGAACAGTTTCTCGTTCGGCGGTTGGATCATTGGCGGGTCGCACTGCCCCGCGGCATTAGGACAGCGACGGAAGCCGAGCGCCAGCGACGTGCCCGCCCGCTCGGCTGCCGCTGAATGAGGCTAACAGCCCATCCTTCCGGGATTTCGTCCAGCACGCGATCGACCGCTTCGTCGGGCGAGGTCGCGGCGAGCCAGATTCGGATCTCGCCCTCATCGGTCGTCACACGGACTAGATGAACCTCGGTCGCCTATTGCATGAGCAATAAAAGCGGAATCGAGAGAGTCGTTTCAACGTTCTTCGCTTAAGTTAAGCCTGGAACCGCGATTAGGGCGCTATCCCTGACATGCCTACTTTAATGCGGACGCGAAGGCCGTAGCGCAAACTCCCTGTATGTTCAGGCTCGGTCACCACGACGGCGTCGAGTGCAGCTTCATGGCGTTGGCGGCGATATCGTTCGTAGCGCTCATCGCAGGCATAGGCGCCCTGTTGATCGGCTGAGCCTGTCATCTCATGGATTGATCCAACCGCCTTGGCCTCAGCGTGTACCCCCTCGCTGAGGCCTTTTTCACAAGGTGCTAAGCGGATTGGCGGGCTCTTCATCACGGTGGCTAGGGAACCAGTTTTGACCCAGGTTAGTTGAGGGGCATGCCCGATGCCGAGGGCTTTGAAAAACTGTTCGCCCGCGCCGCTGCAGAAGACTTAACGCTGCGCAACTGAGGGCGCTAGAAGCAGCCGAACGGGGCGAGGTGATGCGGAATGTTCCGGCCTATACCGTCACCGGTCCTGCCGGTAGCAAGGCGATCTGGCGCATGTTCAGGGAAGGATTAATTGCCGATGGGCCGCGCCGCGCTAGAGGGAAAGCCAGTATCCCTATGGTGCGGACGGACGAAGGCCGGATGTTGCTCTTGGCTGCAAGATCGCGCTCATCGTCAATTTAGCTGGCCTCTCGCTGAGGCCGTTTCTTTGGGTTAGCGAGGCCCGCATGGAGCTGGTGGAAGGGGTCGTCGCAATCGTGGGGGTGCTCAGCGCGGCGGCCGCGGTTGGGACCGCATATTGGTATGTCATGTCAGAACGGCAGAGGCGATAGGCCCAGTGGCTCTTGGTCAGGCGAACAGGTCTTTGCCTGGCTGAAGCATCCTCACGAACGTCCCGCTCTCGTGGTACTCGAGCCAGCCTTTGCCGATCGCGTGCTGTAGCCCAGCCCAATACTCAGCCGGCGTCGCCTTGTCCTGGTAGAGCATCGGATAGTTGATCTTCTCGATGTAGATCCGGCCATCCTGAATCGGCTCGAAGGCGCGGGCGTGCTCCATGATCCGACGTGCGGCTTTCTCGGCGTCAGAGTAGGGGCGATCACCCACGTCTTTCAATTCTCACCTTGGGCTGATTGGGCAGCACGTGGGTTATTCTCCATCCGTTATAGTCGTAAATCCCAACCCAGTGATGAACAAGCTTTCCGCACTGCCAGCAATTGAAGGTGCCGGATGCATTGGTATGGGTTGCGCTGCGCTCCTGGCTCGCTGAGTAGACGATGCCGCAGCCGATGCAGGTGAAATGAACGGTGACGGGAGGCGTCATAATGCCTCCTAACAATCGAAGCCAGTCAGCGTTCCTCCGATCGGCAAAACCGCCCTTGCTCTTCGGAGGAGCTTTCAAGATCAGAGGAGCCCCTAAATGGCCACTGGCCTGCGGAAGAGGAATGGCGACCGTGGAGCATGACACCGACGAAGAGTGCCGCGAACGGTTCCTCTTCGAGTGCTTCAATTGCGGAGACTGCCTGCCGATGGAAGAAGAAAGTTCGCACAATACAAGCTGATAGCCTGAGTGAGATATTCGAACTACATCGCTGTTGCCCAGGTACCGGATTTAGAAGACGGCGGCTCCATCATTAACGAAGGAGCCCATCATGGCACGAGCGACGATCTCTCTGGTTTCCGTTCAGAAGCCGACCGCTAATACGCCGGTTCTTCAGCGGCGCAATAAGTTCACTGCCAGCATCGAGCAGCAGATCACCAAGATCGGGCTGTTCCGGGAAGGAAAGCGCATCTCCCGCGAGCAGTTCTGGGTCGATGGTGCTGGTGCAATTTTCTTCCAGCTCCGGTATGGGAAGCAGCCGCTGGAGCTGGAGAAGGGCAAGAGCACCCTGAAGGCGTCGACGTTTGACGATCTCGTCGAGCAGCTTGACCAGATCAAGACGATCGCCGTCGCTGGTGGCCTGGACGAGGCTTTGTCTGCCTGCGCCAATGCGGTGCGGTCCAACTTCAAGACGGCGAAGGACAAGAAAGCCAGCAGAGGCTAATTCGATCCTACTTTAGGCGTGGAGGTGCTCTGTCTCGTCACCCGCGAGACAGTAGTGCCGTTTCTGGGCTGCATTTCGCTAGTTCTTTCTACCCGGCTTTTTAGTAGGACGCTGAAGGAAATCGGCCGGCTCGGCTTGAAGCACGGTCGATAGCTTCACCAGGATTTCAAGACCAACCCAGGTTGATCCTTTCTCCAACTTGCTGATGTAGGTCCGATTCACATCGGCCTCATACGCCAGCGATTCCTGCGAGAATCCTCGTTCCCGCCTGATCCTCCGCAAGTTAGCCGCAACCACCTGGCGCCAATCCATAGGCCGAAATGATCAGGCTGCTGCTTATTGACCCACCGCTTTAAATCGACAAAATGGAAGCTTTGATTGAGGAATTGCCTGATGCCACAGGGAATTTGGACGCGAGAGAACAAGCCGCGTTTGGAGTTTGACCGTGCCTGGAAATGGCTATTGCTTCCGGGAGTGGTCATTCAGTGGTTTCTTTACACATTTCCGAGTGGCAGCTTTGCCAAGGTTGTGACGGACACGCGCGTCGCCCGCAGCCCGCTAATGACCTATGTTATCAGCGCCAGCTTCTACATCCTCGCGGTGCCCTTAATCCTTTTGCTTCTGTTCAGCATAGTCTTTGCTCGGTGAAGTATGGCGAAGAAGCCTCCCCAAGAGCCGCTGGGCTGTACGATTGCCACCATTGTCATATTAGGGCTCGCATATTCGCTGCCCTACATCTTTACCGCCAGTTTCTACGCCTTTCCGATCTTCCTCGGGTTTCTCTTGATGCTTTCGGGCTGGCGAGGCCCGCCCACTTCCGAGCTTATAGACGAGGCTCAAATCACCGCAGCGACGCACGATCTCGAAAATGCGAAGAGGTCGCTGCTCGATGAGATTGCCAGGCTCAAGAGTGCCGGCATCAGAGAAGGCGTACGCTACCTTAGAGCAGAAGATCGCTTCGAGATGAGGTCCCGCAGGGGTCAGGAGCTGAACCAAGGGCTCACAAATGCCAGGTCGTTGCTGGCTGATGTTGTTGATCGAATCGAATTGACGCAGCATCCCGAACATCGCAGCGACCATGCAGGGCGTTTGGCCATGCGATCTTGGAGACTAGGAAGGGCATACCGCCTGGCGTTCATAGCTGCACTGTTGGGTTTCGTCGCTTCCTCCACTGTTTTCGACGTTTATGTCTACTACGGAGGTGGCTCCGACTTGCTTGTCTGGAATCCGTTTCCGCAGCTCATAGGGCGTCACGTTCAGTTGGGCTCTATCGTTGGATGGGTACTCGGCTTAGCGACTCTCTCGGTCGCTAAACGTCGGAATCGAATCATTGAAGAGCGCGAGAGCGACGTCGCCGATCTCGATGTTGACGCCCTGAACGATCCTGTTGGATCACAAGCAGGGGATCAGAATGGAATCGAGAATCGAAACCAAGAGGCCGACGATCCCTACTCTGTTCTAAACGTCTCGCGGCAAGCTACCATTAGCGAGATTAAAGCGGCCTATAGGCTTGCAATAGTCAAGTGCCATCCCGACACCGTTGCCGACCGCAGCAGGTCAATCCGCGAAGCTGCCGAAGCAGAGGCCCAACGCGTCAACGCAGCGTACGACGCAATTCGAAACGAGCATGGCTTTGGCTAATCGGTCTGTTCGGGTGAGCCCAACAGAAGGCCAGACCGATGTGCCTGGAATGACGGTCTGATCAGAAACGTCGGCTATTCGAAGTACACCGTAGTTGCCCGACCCGATGCTGACGTATTCCGACAGGGCGCCTTGGATGTCAGCGTTAAAATGGCGCTCGGCGGACCCTTTGGCCAGAAAATTTCGGTACGCGGCCTTGAACTCCGTAGATCCTGATAGCTAACCGCCAGAAAACCTCGTCACGGTGGGAGACGTGAACGCGCAAGATGGCGGCGATGATCGTCAATACGAACGCAATGAACGTCTTAGATATCGAAACGCCGAATGCTGCCCGTCCTGCAAACGTCGGGCATAGAAGGCGATCTCAACGACGGTTAGCATGTTGCTGCGGCCCAATTGGGAGGCCTGAATGGCAAGGAAGGCAAAGAAGCAGACCGCGCGCGGTCGCAAGCAGGACCGGGCGCGCGTCGCCGGTGGGCAGGATTACGAGGTGAGCTATGAGGCGAGGAAGACCGGCAAGTCGGCCGCATCGGTGAAGAAGGCCGTCAAGAAGGTCGGCACCAGCCGGAAGCGGGTTGAGCGTCGGCTTGTATCGGCGATGAAAAAGTCGTTAGGAACGGCACCTTCGAAGCGTCGTTTGCAATGCGTCGCTCGCGGCAGAGCGGCAAGGACGAGTGGAGCGTGCCCCGGCTCTTGCCCCCGCTTCCTGGCAGGATTCACACAGGTTATTTTCGGACCGGGGCGTCGTTTGAGATAATCCAAACAACGGGCATGTAATTTTCATTTCCTATTTCTTCAGCCCTAGTACGACGACTGCTGCTTCTCGGCGGACAGCGGTTCGGCGATCCAGCTCGGCCCCAGCATGATCCGGATGCTGGGGCCCTTTTTTGAATAGGAACGACGAGCGTGCATGGGCATTGGTCGCCCTGTTCGGTGCCGCACCGCTACCGGCACCGAGACGCCCAGCTCCAGACTGGCCCCAGGATTTGCACCTCGCTGGGGCCGTTTCTGGTTAGGCGGCACGCCACTGCCGGTCCCTGGTCGCCCCCTAAAATAGGAACTTAACGGCCGAATGCTGGTTTCGGGGTCAGGGTAATCATGGCAACTCGGCCTCGGCGCTGGGGCTGTCTTTGCTAAGGGGGCGAAATCCTATAGGAACAAATCCAAGATCGCGCTTGTTGATGCAAATCACCGACAACTATACCGGGCGCCGGTGGCAGAGAGACCGGTTTGCGCTCCCGCCTTTGAGGGATCGGGAGCGTGCCATGTGCGAAAAGTGCGTCGAACTAAATGGCAAGATCGCGCACTTGAAGGCGCTGTCTGTACACATCACCGATGAGCAAACCTTGGAAGGGGTGGCTGTTCTGACCAAGCGTTATGAGGCCCTGAAGCTCGAGCTACACCCCGGCAAGGACTAATTGCGCAGTCAGCTGAACCTTTCTTCAAGACGATCGCAGTCGCCGGCGGCTTGGACGCAGCCCTCTCAGCCTGCGCCAACGCGGTGCGGACGAACTTTAAGACGGCGAAGGACAAGAAGGCAGGCAAGGGCTAGCTCATTCAGAGTAGCCGAATGTCAAGGACTGTACCTCACTCCCACTACCCGATCATTGCGGCGCTCTGTTTGATTTCAGCCGACATTCGCAGCATGATTCGACTAGGTCCGCTTGCCCACGCCAGTGGAAAAGGTCTCATGTGCACGCACCGGGGTGCAGGCCGTGAGTACGAGCGCAAACCGGCTGCACTGCCAGTCAGCGCCGAGCGCGGCGGTGGTGGGTGATGTCAGGTTGACCGACAGTAATGCCGCTACGCAGGCAAGCGTCACGTACGCCGCGATCAGCACCGCTCCCTTGTGGGTCCTTGGGTGGGAAATCATGGACTTGGCTCCTGTACGATGGCCGGAAGATTAAGGGGCAGGCTCCAGAGTCCTTGTGATCTGATTCACGTCCCGACCCACATTTTTCGCTGGTGGCCCGAAGGCGTGCGCGATTGCTGGCACTGAATCAGCGCTGCAGCCGGACTCGCGCACCGGAGCGAACAGCATCTTTAGTCGATCAACCTCCTCGGCACCGGCGAGTAACGCGGGCGGAATGTCAACGCCGAGCGCCCTGGCTGTGGCCAGTTCAAACCTGGTTGGCTGCTCGACGGCCTTCGCGTGCGGCGGCTGCCTCGGTTTGATCTTGATCAAATTCAGCAGCGTCGCCGCGCCGATCATCACCAGGACGCCACCAACACTGAGCGCGATCTGCATCGTCAGCCCCTCGGAGATGTCGAGCAGCGCCAGCTGGCTAGCGAGCGTCAGCAGTACGCCGAGGCAGTAGATTGGCAGCGAGTTCTGGCCGCAGCGAATGGCGCCACGCATCACCGGCGTCGTCAGCCCTTGCCAATCGCGAGGCACGAACGATACGAACAAAACCGCAAGGGCCAAGAAATGCAGCAGTCGCAAAGGGGCGAGATTCGATTTGTCCATCGGGTAAAGCAGAGCCTGCGGGACCAGTACTTCCAACGGTTTGATGCTCCAGCTCAACGCGATGATGAGGCTGAACACCAGATAGACAACGGCAGGTACAAGCGCGGCGCGTGAGGTCACCCACGGTCGGAATCTCTTGCCCTCGACGATCCACCACGCGCCAAGCACAAGCGGCAGCTGCCAGGCCAGCGGATTGAAGAACCAGTGGCCGTTCGGCCATGCCGGGATGGTCCAGCCGAAGACGTGCACCAGTGCATAAAGCAGCAGCGACGCGCCGAGCGTTGCGTTCGGCGCTCGCAGCAGCAGCCACAGCAGCGGCGCGAACAAAAGGTGATAAAGCACGAAGAGCGGCAAGATGTCGGTATTGACGGGGCGGTATTGCAGGATCGCCGCGTGCGCGAGCGTCATGCCCGGCTCTTCCAACAGAATGCGCGTATTGCTCTCGTCGGCAAAATGACCGCTGCCTGCGAGGTGAACCATGATGGCGCAGGCGAGCGTGAGCAGCAGAAATGCGACATAAATATCCCAGCTTCGCCACAGCGTCCGGCCGATCACGCCGGTCCAGCCCCCGCTCTGCCGTGCCTTGCCGTAGGCCAGCGCGCAGGTCAGACCCGAAAGAAACATGAATACTTCCGCGGCATCGCTGAAGCCGTAGTTGCGCAGTGTCAGCCAGCTCCCGATGTTGTTGGGGACATGGTCAAGAAAAATGCACCAGAGCGCGATGCCGCGGCAGGTATCAATGCGCAGATCGCGGCCGTAGCCTTTCAGCTCCGGCAGCGCGGCTACCAATGGCTTCGGGGTGGCAGTTCGATCATGCATCTGATTGCCCCGTCCGGCGTGCGAGCGCGCCTCAAGAAGGACCGAATTTGAAAAACGGCCGGGTCGTAACAACGGCGCAGTCTCGAGTTGCTTCACGCCGAGCCCGGCCACGAAAGCTATTGCGATAACGATCGTATGGCGGCGCTTGATGGAACCTCCTGGCGCGCGAGGCTGTCCGTTGACGATCGTAGTTCAACGGCACAGCGTGTAAACCAGCCGGAGGTCCACAGTGAGAGGTCCTAGGTCCTATGATCAAGGTACCGTAAAGATCTCGGTATCGATCACCGCTGCGCACCGGCGTAGGAGACTCTCAGTCCCACAACTCTCGTGGTCCGCACTCGCTCTTTCGTTGCCCTACTGTGAGGTGATTACAATTACAGCGCACAACGGCACTCGGCTCCTACCTTGAGTGCCTGATGGCGAACCGCTGGCTGGGCTAAAGATAGAGGACGGACGGTTTCGGGAGCCAGTCTTTCGCCAGCTTCTTCCTCGCCAAAGACCCGAAGGCGGGTGTATGATTTTTTCAATTGGATCTCCGTGCAATGGGATGACGGAGAGCTTTTTATGAAGGTTCTTATTGTCGACGATCATGCATTAATTCGCGAGGCGCTGCACGCTGTCGTGAAACAACTGAAGCGAGAGGCCGTCATATTTGAAGCTTCGAGCGGCCGTCAGGCCCTGCACATAGTCGAGGAACATCCCGACATCAACCTCATTTTGCTTGATATCAATTTGCCTGATCGAGATGGCTTCGCTGTCCTCCGCGAACTGCGTGACCGCTATGCGACCATTGCTATCATCATTCTCTCGTCCTCGGATGATCAAGATACAGTCAAGCGGGCTTTCAGACTTGGCGCTCTGGGTTTCATCCCGAAAACTACCGAACGTGAGGTCATGCTCAACGCCATCAAGTTAGTGTTCTCCGGCGGAATTTACATTCCCTCGGAGATTCTTGAGAAAACAACGTCTCCGCGGCTTACAAATAAGCTAGCGACGCGCGACTCTCCCAAGGGTCTCGGGTTGACCGATCGGCAGATTGAAGTGCTTGCGCTCCTGATGAAGGGAAAAACCAACAAGATCATTGCCAGGACTCTCAATATGGCAGTGCCGACAGTGAAGAACCACATCACGGTCGTTCTCAAGGCGCTCAACGTAACGAGCCGCACCGAAGCGATAGTAAAAGTAGGAAAAATGGGCTGGGAATTGTCGCCGAAATCTGACTCATAACGTCGCCCCGGTGTCTCTCCTGTCGTCATGATCCCTAAAGAACTCGTGCATGACAGCGCGGAGCCGCATTGGGTCGACAGGCTTGTGCAGCAAAATGTACCCTCTATCCTTGGCTTCGCGTAATGGTTCGGCTGCCGTATCGCCGCTGATGAGGATGGCTGGAATTGATGAGCCAAACACTGCATTAATTTGTTCAATTGCTCGGATCCCGGTCTTTCCGCCCGCAAGATGATAATCCGAGATTATAAGATCGGGGCGTTGTTGGCACTCAGCAAGTCGGATAAGTGCGCCTTCGTCGGATCCGGCGGTCAGGACGGAGTATCCCCATTTGCCAAGTAATCCGCCCGTTTCCTCCAGCACAATTGGAGCATCGGCAATAACAAGGATTACCCTGCCTTCGACCGCAAAGACTGCGGGGCGAGGTGAGTCGACGGGCTCGGTGGACGTGACGCATTCATCGGCAACTGGAACCAGGATTGCGAATCGCGAACCTCGGCCCACAGTCGAAGCTAAGTCGATTTGATGGTTGAGAAGTACGCGCAGCCTGTCGACAATAGCCAGGCCAAGCCCCAGGCCGCCGTACCGGTTCCGTTCTGGGCCAGGAAGCTGAAAAAACTCGCCAAAGATATTCTGTTTCTGATCCTCAGGAATGCCGGGACCGCTATCCCATACTTCAATACGCAATATTTCACTGCGGCGACGACATCCGACGAGGATCCCGCCCCGCAATGTATAGCGCACAGCGTTGGATACCAGATTGAGCAGTATGCGTTCGAGCAGCATCGCGTCGCTCCGCACCCAGGCGTCACTTCGCCTAACGCGTAGACGCAAGCCTTTTTCTCGCGTTGCTTGATCAAACCTGGTCTCAATTGTTTGCAACAGGCGCGCGATCGGGAATTCGGTAATTGTGGGTGTAAAGATTCCAGCATCGAGCCTGGAAATATCCAGGAGCGAATTGAACATTTCATCCATTTCTTTGCACGTTGCATCGATCCGCTCGATCGTCTTTGCCCTTTCCCACGATTTGAGCGGCGTGCGCAGCTGTGCAACGAACAGGCCTAGTGCATGTAATGGCTGCCGCAAATCATGGCTTGCCATGGCAAGAAAGTGCGATTTTGCTGCATTGGCGCGTTCCAGCTCTTGCGTACGCTCTGCGACCTTCCGTTCGAGTTCGATCTGCGAGCGGCGCAGACTTTCCTCCGCTTTCTTGCGCACCTCGACGTCGGCACTCAGCAACAAGCTTGGAACGGTAATGCTGATCAAGAACATCAACACCAGCAGAAATGAAACGTTGATGTCCGCGGTCGTGAACGGGCCGCCGCCCGTGAGCGTCCCCCAAATCGTGATACCCGCAAGCACCAGCGCAACCGTTGCGGTGTCACGTGGACCGCGGCGCAGCGCCGCCCACAACATTGGCAGGATCGCAAGGAAACCCAGTGGATTTCGGCTCGGCGTTTGCTCGATCAGGGGGCTGAAAGCAATGAGTCCAACAGCCGCCGCTGTTGCGAGGACGCAGACGGTCTCTAAAAATTCATCGCGGTTGAAAGCATGGTAATGGCTTGACGCCCAAAGCACGATAACGGGGGCAATGACCAGCGCGCCGGTCACATCTCCCAGCCACCATGTGACCCAGGCGTTCGCGAAATTCGTCCGTTCGATGTACCCGGCGGTTGCCAAGCTGGTCAGTCCAATGCTGGCGCTGATCGGTGTTGCGATCACGAAGCAAATCAGAGCAAACTTCGCGACGGAGTTTGGCGTCGAAAAAGTATTACATCCGCTCGACCATCGATTGATCAGGTAAGCGCCAACAACCGCTTCAAGAGAGTTTCCGGTCGCAATCGCAATTGCGGTGGCAACCGAGCCGGCGGTCGTCGCATTGGCTATCGCCGCTGCCACGAAAATTGCGGGCGAAGTCCGATATCCCCACAACAGCACCGCCGCCAGCGCGACACCCGTCGGTGGCCAAATTGGCGTTGCATTGGGATGAATAGAGGCGAGAGCAAGGCCGCCTTTTGCCAAGGCGAAATAGGTCACTCCAATTGCGACCAGGCCGCCGGCATGGCCAAAGCTTCGGCGGAACTTTATCTCCGGCGTCAGTGATCGTGGATCGGACATCGTCGGCGCCTGGATCAGGCAGTTGGATCGTCCATCATGGCTGACCTATTGATCTCCTTGATAAAGATCAAAGATCGCTACTTTTACTGCCGACAGGCTGGAGCATCTAAAGTGCACCAACTTTTCGGAGCTAAGCGACCTGTCGCTGACTCTGATAGAATCAACGTCGCCCCCACAACCCCGGCGGCCCACCGCAATTGCCCTGCATAATCGCAATTCGGGTTCGTTGAGGAAACTACCCATTTCGAGCTAGCAGAACGCGCAGCTGGTAGTAAGCCTTTGCCCTGCGAAGTCCGAAATGGGTCTTGGTCGTGTAAAAACACCCTTCCCCTGGAGGGCGGTGGGAAGCCAGGACGGTTTGGTCTCAGGCCGCGATCGCGGCCATCAGTGGCTTGGTCCCGACGATGTTCATGACCCGTGTCAGATTATAGGCCAGGACCGAGAGAGCCATCCCGGCGGCTACTTTTGGAAGCGTTTTGGTGAGGAAGTGTGTCGCTCCCATGCGGGCCTTCATGGTGCCCGAACGGATGCTCGACAGTCTCGCGACGCACGCGCATGGCTTGTGCGTTTGCATCGAGGCGCTGCTGCACGGCTTCGAGCAGATGCTCATGCTCCCAACGTGGAAGCCGTCGCTCCGGCCCTGTCGTGCATCGCGATTTGAGCGAACAATTTTGACGGGCTGTGGTCCAGTAGCGCCTTAACCGCTTGCCATCTTCCTCGTTCGTAAAGCGATACGGCAGTTGCTCCCCAGCCGGACAGCGATAGGCGTCCTCCTCCGGCAAATAGACAAAGTCCTGCTTGCCGAAGCGGCCATCTGACTTGGCACCCGACGTCTGCGGCTTGGGCAGAGTTACGGTGATGCCGGCCTCATGGCACGCGAGGATCTCCAGGCTGCTGAAGTAGCCGCGATCGGCAACGGCCTCGGGCGTCTCGATCTTAAGAACAGTCTTCGCCTGCTTGGCCACATTGGCCAATTGAGCCCGATCCGAGCCGCTGTTCGTCACCTCATGCGTCACAATCAGATGGTGCTCGGTATCGACGGCGACCTGCACATTGTAGCCAACGACGCCGGAACCGCGCCCGCTCGTCGCCATCGAGCGGCTGTCGGGATCGGTCAGCGAGATCTGCTGGTCAGCCGAAGCAAGCATCTGCTTCTCGTAAGCGGCAAGCTTGCCCATTTCCTCCTTCAGCTTCGTCAGTTTTTCGGTAAGCCTCGTCACCTTCGCGGCCAGTGCCGTCGGCTCTTGCCGGTCGGCCGTGTCAAGTTGGCTCAGATAGTGCGAGACGCTCTCTTCCGGTTGGGCACGCCGCCGTTCCACCTTCGCCCGTGTGAAGTTCTTGTCGCGGTTGTTCACGGCTTTGAACTTGCTGCCATCACTCGCCGTCGCGAGAAGGCCCATCTCACGACAGAGTTCGACGAAGCGCGCACATACCCTGCGCAGCGCCAGGCCATTGTCCTTTCGGAAGTCCGCGATCGTCTTGTGATCTGGTGCGAGCCGACCCAGCAGCCACATGACCGCGACATTGCGTCCGGCCTCTCGTTCGAGCCGCCGGCTCGCCTGAACCCGGTTCAGATAGCCATAAATGTAAAGCTTGAGGAGAACCGAGGGGTGGTACGATGGCCGACCAGTAGCCGCTGGCTCCACCCCCTCAAATCTCATCTCGGCCAAATCGAGCGCATCGACAAACACGTCGATCACGCGAACAGGGTTACTCTCGTCAATGAAATCATCGAGGCACTCGGGCAATAGCGTCCACTGCCCACGATCCGCCTGATTAACGAAGCGCCTCATCTGCTTCCCCCGCAGATCACGAGGGAATCATAGCAAAGCAGCAGCGTTTTCACACAGCCAGGGTCAAAATCGGAAGTGTCTCCGCCGTGGTGGCGTGTCCGTTCTACCCTCGAAAGCAGAAATGGAATTCGGAAAGCGCGGACGGTGGCCACCGTGTACCAGCAGTAAGCATCGGCAAACGAAATCATGTAAGCTCGTCAAACATAAACGCTGGTTTATGATTGGCAAGTACGTGCCCTTAGAACTGCCATCTCTTGCTCAGGATTTCGGCCACGACGCTTGCGGACAGAAAACAGCACGCGCTGTGTAGTCTATCATCTTTTGCGATATCACAGAAATCTGCGACGGCCTTAATAAAGAGATAGGACGGTTTGATCACCCTTGTAGACGTACACGCATAGAAAAATGCGTACGCCTCCATATCAACACCGAGCATCTTATCGTTCAGCTGCTCGATACGGCTGATTATCGCGGTGTTGGACACTACCGCCGAACCACTGGCTATCGGACCCAGCTTGAACGAAACGTTGCTTATCTCGCCGCTCGAAAGCGCACTTGCTTTACCTATCACGGCATCGCTGTTACTCAACTTGGACTGGACTAGTGCTCGAGCAACATGATGAGCCTTCGTGTCTCGTATATTGATCGGCTCAGGTCTTGGAAAGAATTTGGCATTCTCGCCTTCTCCTTTCCACTTACCGCTATCCCAGTCGAAGACGCTTTCGGCGATGATCACATCGCCGGCTTGTGTCTTGGTCGAAAAGCCTCCGCAAAATCCGGACATAAGGAACAGAGATGGCCTAAACTGCGTCAAAAGAGCTTGAGAGGCTGAGGCGGCCGATGCTTGTCCAGCTCTTCCTACGGAGAAAATCACTCCGCGCCGAATCGAGCCCTGCATATCTGTGAACAGGAATTCCTTCGCTCCTGGCCAACGGGACAGCTCACTTAGTTCGAAGATGTCTGCGTAAGGTGCACTTTCTTCATCCAGGGCCGTGATGATCGCGACGTCGTAGTCATGCTGCTGATAGATGCTTAATAGACGTGAACGAGCTGCCTTTCGCGCGAACGAAATTCGATCCTTCAACCTGGCTAGCCAATCTTCACCTTCGGTTTCCTCGATAATTGCTAAAAGATGGGCCCCTATGCGCGTGTCTATTTTCTCTAAAGCCACCTTATCTTTCGTGACACCGATAAGGTCTCCAGGCACGTTTAGCGTCTCCCCCTCAAAGAGTTCAACGAGGAGATTTTCTGCGACTGTATAGTCCGCTGACGACTTTGACTTAATGTACGGAAGGGTAAGATCGAGTATGACAAAGTCGTATAACGTGCTTCGAAGAGCCTCTCGGCTCGCCACGCCGTCCTCCACTATCGTAATGACGTTCTCGCCAGGCAACAGCTCTTCAAGAATAGCTTTGATTGTCTGAGCGACTTCCGGCCTGTCATGCGCGACGAGCGTCTTCATAGTAAGCCCTCCACGAGCGCTCGCAGATGTTCTGCCCAACCAGGCGCACCATAACGGATGCAGCCCAGCAGATTAGCGCCGATCAATGATCTTCCCTGGCTCTCCAGGTCCTGGAGTGTATGAGAATCGCTAACTTCATCATCCGAAGACGATCGCACGAAGTAGTCATAGCCCGTTACAATGACCGTCGGACTTTCCTTCTCCAGAAGGTACATCTGCTCAAGAATATCAAGCCCACCAAGATTGGCGTGGCCTTCCCGCATAGTGCTACCGGACCCTGGGGCGATATCCATTGATATGTCCAATATGATCAATAACCAACCTGATTGCTTCACAAGATCTGCTGCGTCTACAACCGTCTTTGCTCGAACGAGCTCGATCGAACCATTTGTGGTTGCTTCGAGAACCTCAACGACGTCCTTGTACTTGTGATCGACGTCTTCAACGATTAGCACTCGCCGTTGATCAACCATTAGCCGCTCGCTGGAGCAAATGGGACGAACACATGGAAGGCTCCTCTTCGCTGAAAGACGCGAACCTCCACGGCGCGGCGAATAATAGACGCTGACAGAGCGGCCACAATCTTCAGCCCGGATTTGCCGGCTTTGAGCATTGGCTCGTTAACCGATGTTGGTTCTGCTACATAGGTATCAGCCCGCACCTCCCCTCCGCTTCTTAAGGAAGAGAAGACCAACCCCCTCACGTCGCCACTCTTGAATTGATGGATACGTATTCGCACCTCGGGTCGATTGCTGTATTTGAGAGCATTCATAGTGAGCTCGCACCAAAGATCGAAAGCGGATCTCAACATCTCCGGTGGCACAATTTCCTCGTTCCAGTCGCTTGCCTCAAATGAAATTATCAGGCGGCCAGCGGCGACTTCGTCGTGAAATCTACCCTCAACCGCCATTTTCAATTCCGGATATACTAGACGCTCTCTTCGCGGAGTCCTCGGCGCCTCAAACCAAGAACGCAATTCGCCTGCCTTGCTCATGATCAGCGCTTCAGCGGTGCCGTGGACGCGATCAAGTGCCGTCGCGCTCAATCCCTCATCTTTTAGGACAGATTTAGCGGTCTGAACTGCACTTCTTAGCGCGGGCTGTAGTTCACCCAGGAGCTTTGCCTTAGCGACAAGAAGCAGGCTCTCAAGTCGATCCCGGAGCCACTGAACGACAAGACTGACAACTTCCTCTAAGCTCGATGTATTTTGCAGTCGCGTTACGAAGTTTGCCATTTCCGCCTGATCCGGCAAGAACTCAAAGAGGCCCCGTTGTATTTTCGCTTTTTTCGTATGCATGTATGCATCGATCCAGCTCTGCAAAGCAGCATAGACGTGTGATTCTATGACGGACAGGCAGCGATCACGTTCGTAATCCGCGACCCCTTGCAGCCTCGTTCGGCGTAAGCCTGACAGCGCAACGGCGAATTCTCGCCGCAAGTTGTCATGCCGTATGCGAATAGCAAGGATAGATTCAATACCGTAGGAGGGGTGAGATAGAAACGCATCTACAATGCGACAGACCGTTTGAACAAGAGGCCACTCTCTGTTTTTGAACTCATATGTTCGTACTTCTTTATTTCGGTACACATGAGCTGCCGTTGTGCGTGCGTCTGAAAGCAATGGCAGCTCATTGTACGTCTTGTTAACGGCCAAGTAGGTTTTGAATTCGTCGGCTACGTTTGCTAATACATCCGCACTGAAAATTTCCCATGGTAATTCAAATTGAGCCGTTCCGACGGAGATAAATGTCAATGCCGTCGTCAGCGTCCTTTGTTCGTAAGCAAATTGCTCAGCAGTCATAATGTCGTCGTTGAAGCCACAGGCGGCTGCACAAAGCTCCAACGCATTCAATCGTTCCGATAGTGCCGCTGTATAGTTAGCTTCCAACCGCATCTTTAAAATCATCGACGGGGTCAGGAAGAAGCGAACAAAGGCAACTGCATCCGCCTCGTATTCGCGCATGAGGAGCGCCACCAAACCGCTCAGGCGACTTCCCTCACATACCAAAGGGTTGAGGGCAAGCATGAGGGGATTTGGCTCACGCTGTCGCTGCTCCATGGCTCGCATCAACAGAACATAGATGCCATCGACTTGGCCTTGGAATGGCTTGATCCGGAGCGCCTTGATTACGCTATCTATCCAGGACCAATCAATGCCGGAGAGGAACCGACTGTTTCCTGACAAAGGGATTTGGCTTCTTACCTGCGCCATCCAATCCGAGATCTTCATCGACCTTTCAGGTAGTCGGAGATGCCAATGCAATCTCTTGATCCACCAGCGTGTGTTGAGGTCAACATTCTGCATAGCAGCGTCGGTTGCCTTTTCCGCGCCTACGTGAGTCAAAATGAAGCCCATTTGAAGCGCGGTGGCGCCCCTTGGCGAGGAAAGCACATACGGCGATACTGATCCAAAAAGGTTCAGATGCCTCATCAACTGAAGGTATTCGTCTTGCGTGTTTCGGCGTTCGACCATGTAGAGGGAGGTCAGGAGCACGCCAAGCAAGCGGCCGGCTTCGGAGAAGCCGTATCGTCGTGCTATCGCAACAACGTCTGTGAAGTCCGACTGTGTGGGATATTGATGCCATCGCATCCGCGCCAGAAACTCATAGACCCCATCGGGCACCGATCGAGGCAACGATGCGTCGAGACTCAAGAATGCTTCGAAAAAGTCTGCCTGCACCTTATCGAGTCGTAGGTTCGAAGATATCGGTAGATCGATCGAATTAAGTTCGAAATGCCATGTGTGACGTTCGGCGAATTGCAAGATTGTTTTTAGCCTTTGTGCTCCAATCGAGCCATACAGCTGCTTGGCCGCTTCGATTTCCAGCTCATCCAGCGGTCGCCCTTGAGCTATTGTCGATTCCAGGTGGGCGGTGATAATTTGCAAAGCATCAAATGGATGACAAAGCAAAGCCGCATAGCACTTGAATGCTAGCGTCGCCCTAGAATCGGAATCGTCTGCTATAAGAAGTTTTACCAACTCGAGTTCAGTTCGCCTCTGCTCCTGGCTAGGAAACGTTTGACCGAGGACTTGGTCAAACGTCTCTTTGGCAGGCAGATTGATAGAATAAAATATTAGCGGATACAGAAAGCGCTGACGTACCCAGTCGGAGTGGGGCTGTTTCGCAAAATAGTCTGCAATCGTCCCGTGCCGATCGGCGTTCAAGGCGCAATTCAGTTTGAATATAAAAAGGGATTGCTTGTCGATAGGTCTAACCGAGTCGAGAGATTTCGAAATCTCTAAGGCTTCAAGGCTCAATAGCTTTTTGGAAATATGTTTCTCTAGCTCAATCAGCCGCAGTACCGCTGCACTGTTTGTAGTTACGTATCGAACGACCAGTTGCAGGTACGCTTTGCGTATCGACCTCCTGTCTTCTGCAGCCAAGCGTTGCAGTATGCCCCAATCTCGGTCCAGCATTGGGAGCGCGTGTAGGGGGGAGGATACTTCATCGTATTGTTGAGGACTGGAAAACAGTGAAAAAAACGTAGTGCTTAAATAATCTGTCAGTGGCGTTACCAGTGTTCCGGCGCTTTCAGTTAAAAGCGTGAAGACTCGCCACCTAAGGTGGCGATAATTTTCGCCGCCGCGAGCCAGATTTCGTAGTCTATTAGCATTCGTATTTTTGGGCATGAATCGTCCGAAGTGGAACCAGCCCACCTTCTTACAACCTGCGGTTATCCAGTCAAAGGTCGACTATAGTTCGTGAGCTCATTGTGCATTGCAGGGTGAGCTTATCCGGTGAGGTATTGGAATCGGAACGCAACTATCGATTCAGCATCGATGTCGCGTATGAATGCCGGCCTTGTCCAAGCTCTTTGCACGTTCGTAGCCGCCTTCTGATTGGCATGCGCGTCATTGTTCGACCGTTGTCTTGACCGATAGATTTGGAGACCGGGCTCTTTTGAACTTCAAAAGGGGCGCCTGTGAACAAGTTCATTGCCTATTTCCGTGTTTCTACGGAAAGGCAGGGCAAATCTGGGCTCGGCTTGGCCGCTCAGCATCATAGGATCAGCGAGTTCGTCGCAGGAGCCGGAATGCTCATCGCTGAGTTTTGCGACGTTCAGTCAGGTCGAGATGATTCGCGCGTGGAGTTGCAACGGGCGATACAGCTGGCCAAACGCGAGAACGCAAAAATCGTTATCGCTCGTCTCGACCGCTTCTCCCGCCGCGTCAGCTTCATCGCCAGCATTCTCGAGCAAGGGATCGGGCTTGTCTGCGCTGAGATGCCCAACGCAACGGACTTCCAGCTTCATATCTTTGCAGCGCTCGCCCAGGAGGAACGTCGGCTGATCTCCGAACGAACGAAAGCAGCTTTGGCCGAGGCGAAACGTCGAGGGAAGATTCTTGGATTGAATGGTCGGTATTTGGCTGCGAAGAACCGCAGAGCTGCTGACGAATTTGCATCCCAACTCAGGGCGAAATTGGATGCGGATATATTGCGGCGTTCGTACAGCGAGATCGCGCGGCACCTGAATGAAGCGGGAATTACGACGACGACCGGGCGGAAGTTCTACCCGCAGACTGTCAAGAATTACGTCAAGCGGTTCGAATGATAAAGTTTGACTACGTTGTTTCAGCTCGATTGCGAGCCAATTGATTTAATGCGCTGACCGGAAAATATCTTCGTGCAATTCTGGTCTCACATTCTCCTTACACCCCTAAGCAATCTGCGGTTTCACATCTAGTTGGCCATCGAAGAGGCTGCCCCCTTCCTTAGCATCAAAACGCAATTCACGCATGGATAGGTGGAGGCTGTCAAAGCCTGCTGGTGACCGGGCGTCATGTCTACTAGACAGATGTTGGTTCCGAGCCGTTACAGCTCATGTCACTTCCTTCCGCACATTGCCTTGACATAAGCGAAGATGCCCCGATGCTTTTCGATGCCCTCTGACCAAGGCTGGGGGATTGCTCGCTTTTGATAGACGCGATCAAGATTCTCCAACTGACCGAACAACGTTCTTCGATTGTAATCCGAATAATTAAAACGAGAGCGCACTGCCGCTTGTTCGAATTGCTGTCGCCAGCTTGGTTGCTCGATGATCATCTCCAGGCAATAACTGTATACTCCCCACAGGACCGCTATAACGTCGTCGACTTCGAAGTCATCGGACTTTATCACCGCCTGCATGGGACTCAAATCTCGCCCAACGAAGAACGGCTTCATTGATCCTGAATTTAGAAGCCAATTCGCCGCTCTATAAACTTCCAATCCCAAAGACCGAAAAAACACCAATCCGCAAAAATCGACGAACAAATATTTGGCTCCAGCTAGGACCAAGCCCCTTGTATATAGGCTGTCACGAACAAGCTCCGCATCTTGCTCCTCCTTGTTCAGCTTATCCAGCTTAAGTCGCTTAACGCTGTCATCTCGGTTTTGTTTGCGTGTGGGCGTCAAACCGTCCGCGATCTCACGCAACAGCTCCGACAGTAGCAATGCCTGCGGGCTCGGGGCTTGTTGATCTGCCTCTGATCGAACGCTGGGATCGTTGAAAGCGAAGTTGTAATCGTAGCCATGCTTAGCAACGCGCTGCTTGAATACGAGATCGTAGAACTTTTCGTCGCTGAAGATATCCCTCTTGTTATGAATTGCCTCGTTCGAAAAGCCGATGAAAGATAACCACGCTTGCGCAAGTTCCAAGTTGTCAACGTTCCGAACGCCACCCGCACGTCCTTCAATCTTGAAGTCGGCAACTCGTTTCCCTTTTAACGAGCCCCAGAGCTTTGAATCGCTTTGGAACGCCTTCCAAGCACCTTCCTTGCGCTCATAAAACCAATTCATGTCCGCAAACAGCGATTCAAAATAAATCTGCTCCTGCTCATTCGATCGAAGATTGCGCGGCTGCATCGGATTCTGATTGTTTGTCGACTTCACCAGCTCCTTATAATCAGCCACGGCCTCGCGGGTGTGCAGTCGAACAAGAACCTCGCAGTCTTTCTCAAAGTGAGCCTTTTCCGAGTCACTGAGCTCATCAAATGCATCGTGAATCGACTTCACGGTCTGTAAGCCGTTGATAACCCCGGGTTGAACTATTCGTATGATGGGAGCCTGCCGATTTACTTTCTGAAAACTCGAGCAGATCAACGTAATGCCGTTGTTCAAATGCTTGAACTCTCGTCGCCCCCTTGAATGCTTCACGGATTCTCGGATTTTCTCGTTTACTTTTGAGCGCCTAAGCTCGCATCGCACGTTCGGTTCAAAAAGCTGATAGCCAAACCGATCGAAAGCGGAAACGAGATCGTACGCTTTCGTGAAAAAGACTGCCGACTTTGCCGAGGAGATCATTTCACCGCATACTTGTAGTTCGACCTTATCATCTCGCTCGCCGTTTGCTGTCCGCCAATCTGTGTTGGATTCGCGCCACCGTTCTGCAATGAGCTCATCGATAAAAATTGGAAAGGTCGATATGTGAATCGCTTGATTCGACCAAGTGATGTTTATTGGCGTACTAAATCGCGAGTACTCCTCGGCAGCTTGTTTGGTGAGGCCGTTCGCGAGGCAGCAGAAGAATATTGTGACTTCAAACGGCGACTCTTTGGCGGTCGGGCTGGCGCTGTAGCGGTGGATGGCAACGCCGATTTCCTTGATAAACTCTTGTACTTTTTTGCTTGCTTCTTTTGGCACCTCGTTTAGGTGCTCCAGCAACTTCCGTATGCGAGGCAAGTCGGCCAAGTATGAACTATCTGCCAGCAGCTCTGAATTTAGGCCCGCCGTGAAATCGTGACTCTTGAACTGAAATATCGTTGCCGCTTTTTCCTCGACGATCCAATAATCTACACCGAAATCGCCCCGACCATCGGACCAGGTCCCTGATCCTGGCTCGTACCCAAGAATGTCTAGGGCGATCTGACTGAAAGCCTTGTCGAACGTTAGTTCGTCCTCATCGGCCCTGCGATTGAGGAGGAACCCGAGTTGATCAGTCAAGTTTTTGCGCAACGAGGCGGGATATTTTTGCTGCTTCGCGCTCATCATTAAGCCCCAGCTAATTGCAAGACTTCAGTTCGGTGAGAGCGCCTCTTTGCTGGCCGGGAGTTGTTTACGAGCGCTGAGCGCCATCCGCAGACGCAATAGTCCTTCATTGAATCCCCCGTGTTCTGAAAATTAGCAGGCTGTGCGCTGCATTCGGCCAGCGACCTAAGATTGAACATGCCATGAAAGAAGTCCAGCTAGACAAGTGGCGAAGACCCAGTGCGAAAATCCGAAATGAGGGCCAACTGAGGGCCGCCTTAAATTAGGCTACTTACCCGGGCCCCCGAAGCCATCGTTCTTCCGCTGGGGGAATTTAAGTTCTCTGAGTGACCTGTTTGGGAATCTTTATTTCCCGTCCAGAGCTGGTTCATCGGCCGGCAGTTGGATGGTCGCGCCGTCAGCTGAGACTATCTCGAAATCCGGAGCGGCGCCGGTAACTTTCTGGATGAACTTCGCCGGGTCTTCAGGATCGACGAACAGTGTCATGCTCTGGCCATCTCGGAAGACCACCTCAAAGCGCTGAGTGTCGGGATCGACCGTCAGGCGTAACTCGCTGATCAACGATTGCAGCCTCGATGCGATCTGAGCACGGAGCTTGTACGCGTCCCCCCCTCTGGCTGCCCGCACGCGCTCGATCAGCTCCGCGACCTGGTCAGGGCGACGGTAATACGTCAATGCCGTCTGGTCGAGGACCGCAATCTCGTGGCGAAGTTGCTTTTCCAGCGTCTTCGCTGCGGCCAGCTCCTGCTCGCTCTTCTTGATTCTTTCGGCCAGAAAGTCGCTATTGAACTCAGCCATCTTCATGCTGGTCTCGAACGCACGGCGAAGCTCATCCTGAAGCAGCTTGATCCTTCCTTCGACGGCGTCTTTCTGAAAAGCCAACTCGCTGCGCTTGCTTGAATGTTCGCTTGATTGGACCAGCGATGCGAGATCAAGCTGCTCGACGAAGGACAAGAACGTCGACTCAAACTGGTCATAACGCCAGCGTCCGGTCATCACGCAACCATGCTCACGCAGTGCATTCGAGCACACGAGGTACGTCCGACCCTTGGGTGGTGCTCCCTTGTTTTGATAGTGCATTGGCTCGCCGCAGTAGTCGCAGACGGCCAGCTTCGAGAAAAGGTTTGTATACTGCTTGCCCTTTCTGCCGCCCTCCGGATGCGGCCTTTTTCCCTGTTCGGGTTGCGCATTCCGCCACCGTTCAAGGCGACCGCGCTGAGCCGTTTCGAATACGTCCTGCCTGATGATTCGGGGAAAGTAGTCCTGGATCGGCTCACCCTCGGGGATTCGCTTACCAGCCTCCATTCGATTGGGCTGGAACGCACCAGTTGCCGTAGGGCTGCTGAGGATCTTGTTGACCGTCGAGTTCTGCCAGCCCCCTTTGCCCATAAACGTCGGGACGCCATCGTTGTTGAGGCGGCGCACGATTGTGAACGTTCCGTATCCGGACGCAGCTTCGTCAAAAATCCTACGGACGATCGCCGCACGCTCTTCGATAATTTCGAAGCCTCTGCGATCCGCGGAAAGGCACAGCCAGCTGGGGCAGCGAGCCGTTAACTTCTTCTGGCCCGCAATTGTCCGTTTCGCGGCCCACGCACTCTTCAGGCGGCGACTCTTTACGTCCGATTCCTCGTGGCTCCGCTGCATGATGGTCAGCGCCATCAGTAGGCGGTAAAAGTCGGTCGTTTCCGCTGTGAAGACCTCCAGAGGATTCATAGTCACCAAGACTATCCCGCTGTTGATCACCGCTAGGAAGGGCTCCAGGGCTTTGGTCGGTGTTTGCCGGCTTATCCGATCGATGGACTCGACCAGCAGGTACGAGCCACGCTCGATTTTTCCATCCCGAATGGCGGCCAGAAATCGTCCGAGCCCGCCTGACGCCAGATTTTTCCCGCGATAAGCCGAGACGCCGAGGTCGTGGAGATCGGGGTCATCGACCAATTCCAGCCCGTGCTCCTCGGCATACTTGCGGGAGGCATCGAGCTGCCTGCGGAGGCTGTCGCCCTTCTTCTGCAGGTCGGTCGACATCCGGACATAGGAGAAGGCTTTGGGTCGAGGTGGTGAGGTGGGGATAACCATCCAAAATCATTACTAAATCTTAATTTAATTGTCCACCATATCCTGATGATGGGCTCGCCCGGCGCCGGCAAATCGATGCTGGCGGCGCGACTGCCCTCGATCCTGCCGCCGCTGTCGCCGTCGGAGCTGCTCGAAGTCTCGATGATCGCCTCGGTTGCTGGCGAGATCCGCGACGGCGCCTTGACCGCGCGACGCCCGTTCCGCAGCCCGCATCATTCCGCCAGCATGGCCGCGCTGACCGGCGGCGGCATGCGCGCCAAGCCCGGCGAGATCTCGCTGGCGCACCAGGGCGTGCTGTTCCTCGACGAATTGCCGGAGTTCGATCCGCGTGTGCTGGATTCGCTGCGCCAGCCGCTGGAGAACGGCGAGGTGTCGGTGAGCAGGGCCAACCACCGCGTCACCTATCCGGCGCGCTTCATGCTGGTCGCGGCCATGAACCCGTGCCGCTGCGGCCATGCCTATGAACCCGGCTATTCCTGCAAGCGCGGCCGGCTCGACCGCTGCACCGCAGACTACCAGATGCGGATCTCCGGCCCGCTGATGGATCGCATCGATCTCAGGATCGAGGTGCCCGCCGTGACTGCGGCCGATCTGATCCTGCCGCCGCCGGCGGAGGGATCGGCCGAGGTTGCCGCCCGCGTCGCGGCCGCGCGCGACATCCAGCTCGCACGCTACGCCGCGGCCGGCATGCCGCATGTCCGCACCAATGCAGAAGCGCCGAGCTCGCTGCTCGAGACCATCGCGCAGCCCGACGCGCATGGGCAGAAGCTGCTGCGCGAGGCTGCCGACAACATGCACCTCACCGCGCGCGGCTATCACCGGGTGCTGCGGGTGGCGCGCACGCTTGCCGATCTCGACGGCGCCGAGACGATCGGCCGGCTGCACCTCGCCGAAGCGCTGTCCTATCGTGCATTGGCCGACGATTTGCGTCGCGCCGCCTGACCGAACCTTAGCCCTGTTCCGATTCGTGCCGGAATACCCCGCGTCAACGCGGCGGTAACGAGTTTTGTTTACGCTCCGCAAACCATAAGCACCGCGATCGGTGGCAAGCTTGGGTCGAGCGAGTTGTGTCATGTTGCGTTTGAAGATTCTGACCTCGGTGGTCCCCCTTGCCGTGGCCGCGGTCCTTGCCCGCGCCGAGTTCCTGCCGGGCCCGCGGCCCTGCATCGAGGTGGGTGGCGCCACGATGCAGATCGCATCGATCCCCTGGCTGGCGCAGCTTCACGTCAGCTTCACCGACGACCCCAGCCAGGCCACCGTCCGGGTCCAGATCGCCGACAGCGCCGACGCCGCGGACTTCACCGTGATCGACGACATCGACGACGCCGAGGCCGGCGCCTGCGAGCGCAGCGCGGCGGCGCAGCTGATCGGGATTTCCAGCGACGCCTCGGCAACCGGGCCCGTCATCTATCTGACGCATGATGACGGTCCGTCCGACTACCGTGTCTTCGTGCAGTCGAAGACATTCTCGGTGCGCGATGCCGCGGCCCTGATCGTCAGCGCCCGCGGCGGACACCGCCGCCTTGAAGCCGCATCGCCCGCGCCTGACGCGCGCGTTCCGAACCGGGTCATGGCAGAGTTAACCCCCCGCTAACCCTGTTCTGAGGGCAGCGCGAAATGGCCACCAACTTCAAGCACTTTGCAAGCTGGCCGACGCATCGTCAGCGCCAGATCAAGCTGTCTCAGGGTCACCATTGATGGGGCGTTTCTTCCGGATCAAGTTGCGCCTTCGCCGCTTCCTCCGGCGCCATTCCTGGGTCGCGACGATCGTCCGTTCGTTCACGATCTTCTCCGTCGCGTTCGGCAGCGCCTTCGGGTTCATTTCGGGCGCGCTCTCGCAACAAAGCGGCTACGATCCCAATGCGTTCGCGATCGGGGTCAGCTTCCTGTTCGCGCTCGCCTGCCTCTGGATCGTGACGCTCGGCATCCGCCTGCGGCTGATGCGCAAGCGGTTGCGCACCATCGCCATGCACAATGAAGCGATGGCCGACCGCAACTGGGAACTGCAGGAGGCCGAGCAGCGCGCCTCCACCCTGTTCGAGGCGCAGGACGACTTGATCGTGCTGCGCGACCTCGACGGCCTCATCACCTATGCCAACGATGCCTATTGCGAGCTGGCGCAGATTTCCCGCAGCGAATTGATCGGCAGCACCGCAACGCTGAAGGTGCTTGAACAAGGCGACACCGCGCTCGAATCCAACGGCACGCGGGTCTACGACCAGAAGATCGAGGGACCGCTCGGGCCGCGCTGGATCGCCTGGCGTGAAGGCCTCGTGCGCAACGATGCCGGCGCGCCGGCGGAGATGCAGAGCGTCGGCCGCGACGTCACCGACCGCACCGAGAGCGAGCACGCGCTCGCCGAAGCGCGCGATCAGGCCGACGCCGCCAACCGCGCCAAGTCGCGCTTCCTTGCGATGGCGAGCCACGAGATCCGCACTCCGCTGAACGGCATCATCGGCATGAGCGGATTGCTGATGGATACGCAGCTGACGCCGGAGCAGACGACCTACGTCAAGGCGGTCAAGACATCGGGCGACGCGCTGCTCGCGCTGATCGAGGAGCTGCTCGATTATTCCAAGATCGAGGCCGGCAAGATCGATCTCGAACACCGCGCCTTCGCGCTGCCCGGCTTGATCGAGGACATCACCGAGCTGCTGGCGCCGCGCGCGCAGACCAAGGGCATCGAGATCGCCGCCTATGTCGACGAACGGCTGCCGATGCAGGTGACCGGCGACGCGGCGCGGCTGCGTCAGGTGCTGCTCAATCTCGCCGGCAACGCCATCAAGTTCACCGCGACCGGCGGCGTGGCGCTGATCGTCGAGCCCGGCATCTGGCCGAACGAAATCAGCTTCCTGGTTCGCGACACCGGCATCGGCATCGCGCCGGAAGCGCAGCAGCGTATTTTCCGGGAGTTCGAGCAGGCCGACGATCGGATCGCGCGCAGCTATGGCGGCACCGGCCTCGGCCTCTCGATCAGCGACCGCATCGTCAAGCGGATGGGCGGCCGCATCACGCTCGCAAGCACGCCGGGCGCCGGCTCGACCTTCGAGGTGTCGATCCCGCTCGTCGCGGCCGATACCGGCGAGGCCAACGGCTTCGCCGCGCCCGACTTGACGGGACAGTCGATCATGCTGGTGGCGCCGCACAGCATCGAGGTCTCGCTGATCTCGCGGCGGTTGCAGCGCTGGGGCGCGCAGACCTGCATCGTGTCGGATGCCGGTGTCGCCGAGGCGTTGCTGCCGGAGCGGAGCTGGCACGCGGTGCTGATCGACCACACGCTCGGCACCCCGGCGATGGAGGCGTTTGCCGACGCCGCCCGCATCCACGCAACCCATCGCATCGTGATGTTCACGCCGGCAACGCGGCAGGACCTTTCGGCTTCTGAGTCAGCCATGTTCACCGGTTACCTGGTGAAACCATTGCGTGCGTCGTCGCTCGCCGCACGGCTGACCGCATCGCCGGAAATCGCTGCGCCGAGCCTCGCGATCGAGGCGGCCGCCGAGTCCGCGCCCACTGCGCCCGCACCCGCGTTGCCGGACAAGGGGCTCTCGATCCTGGTCGCCGAAGACAATGAGATCAACGCGCTGTTGATGCGCTCGCTGCTCTCCCGGCTCGGCCACAACGTGGTCATCACCACCAATGGCGAGCAGGCGATGGAGTCCTGGCTGTCGGCGACCTCAGCCGGCACGCCCTATGATCTCGTGCTGATGGACATCCAGATGCCGCGCCTCAACGGCATCGAGACCACCAAGCAGATCCGCGCCCATGAAGCGGCGCAATCCGTCCGCCGGACCCCGATCCTGGCACTGACGGCAAATACGCTGGTGGAAGACCGCTATGCCTGCTTCGAAGCCGGCATGGACGGTTTCCTGATCAAGCCGCTCGACCGCGAGAAGCTGGAAGAAGCGCTCGCGGGCCTCGCCGCCGCGCGGCATATCGCGGCGTAGCAGCGAAAAATTCCGCGTCGTCCCGGCGAAGGCCGGGACCCATAACCACGACTGCAAATTGGTGAACAAACGTCTCGCCGCCTGCCCTTTGCAGGGGCCGCGGAGTATGGGTCCCGGCCTACGCCGGGACGACACCGTTGATGTGGTCCGCTTTAACGGGTCAGAACTTACAGCCGGCGCAGCGCGACCGACTGCACCACGTGGTCGGCGCCCTTCTTCAGGATCAGCGTCGCGCGCGGACGGGTCGGCAGGATGTTGTCCTCGAGATTGGCGAGGTTGGTGCGCTCCCAGATCGCGATCGCGGTCGCCGTTGCTTCCTCGTCCGACAGCGGTGCATAGCGGTGGAAGTAGGACCTCGGGTCGGTGAACGCGGTGTCGCGCAGCGCCAGGAAGCGCTTGATGTACCACTCCCGCAGCACGGCCTCGTCGGCGTCGATATAGACCGAGAAATCGAAGAAGTCGGAAACGAACGGCACCGCCTTGCCGTCGCGCGGCAGCCGCCCGGTCTGCAGCACGTTGACGCCCTCGACGATCAGGATGTCAGGCTGGTCGATCTCGACCCATTTGTTCGGCACGATGTCGTAGGTCAGATGCGAATAGACCGGCGCGCGCACGCGGCGCCGCCCCGCCTTGATGTCGCTGAGGAACGACAGCAGCGTCGGCAGGTCGTAGCTTTCCGGGAAGCCCTTCTTCTGCATGATGCCCTGCCGCTCGAGCACCGCGTTCGGGAACAGGAAACCGTCGGTCGTGATCAGATCGACCTTCGGCCGCGGCGACCAGCGCGCCAGCAGCGCCTGCAGCACGCGTGCGGTGGTCGACTTGCCGACCGCGACGGATCCGGCGACGCCGACGATGTAGGGCATCTTGCGGTCGCGGATGTTGAGGAACTGACGCTGCGAGTAATACAGCCGCTGCGTCGCATCGACATAGATCGAGAGCAGCCGCGACAGCGGCAGGTAGATGTCCTCCACCTCCTGCAAGTCGAGGCGGTCGTGCATCGAACGCAGGCGGTCGAACTCGCCCGGCTCGAGCGTCATCGGCGTATCGTCACGCAGATGCGACCATTGCTGGCGCGTGAAGATGCGGTAGGGGTTGTACTGTTGATCTGGTGCCCGGATGTCCATGAGGCCGCCCCTCTCGATGCGCTCGATCATTTGCGCTAGTCGCGCTTGCGCGACGCCTTCTCTTCCAGTCCCGACATCGAGGTGCGCTTCTCCAGCGCGGCCTCGACATCCTCCAGCTTCACGCCGCGGGATTTCAACAGAACCAGCAGGTGAAACACGAGATCGGCACTTTCCGCGATGAGATGATCGCGGTCATTCTCGACCGCGGCGATCACGGTCTCGACCGCTTCCTCGCCCAATTTCTTGGCGCAATGCTCCGCGCCCTTGTCGAGCAGCTTGCGGGTGTAGGACGCCTCACCGCCCGTTGCAGCGCGGGCGTCGATGGTGGCGGCCAGATCGTGGACCGTGAAACGCGACATCAACTCAACTCAAGCATGCACGGCGGCACCACACGGGTGCCACCCCTTAGGTGGGGACTTAGCATTTTTGTGACAAGGAGTCCCAGCTCTCCCTGTTTGAGCGTGGTCTTCACGGAAAACCGGTTTCCACTTTTCCTGACCACGCTCACGCTAGGGATCGAGCCGCATCGGCAGGCCGGCGCGCACCATGTGATCCTTGGCCTGGCGGATGGTGAATTCCCCGAAGTGGAAGATCGACGCGGCCAGCACGCCGGTGGCGTGCCCCTCGCGGACGCCGTCGACCAGGTGATCGAGATTGCCGACCCCACCGGACGCGATAACCGGTACGGGGACACTGTCCGCGATCGCCCGGGTCAGCGGCAGGTCAAAGCCCTGCCTGGTGCCGTCCCGGTCCATCGAGGTCAGCAGGATTTCGCCGGCGCCGAGCGCGACGACCTCCTGGGCGTATTCGATGGCGTCGATCCCGGTGGCATTGCGTCCACCATGGGTGAAGATCTCCCAGCGGTCCGAGCCGCCGGCGCGCCTGACGCGCTTGGCGTCGATCGCGACGACGATGCATTGCTCGCCGTATTTCTCGGCCGCTTCCTTGACGAATTCGCGCCGGCTGACGGCCGCCGAATTGATCGAGACCTTGTCGGCACCGGAGCGCAGCAGGGTCTTGATGTCGTCGACGGTGCGGACGCCGCCGCCCACGGTCAGCGGCATGAAGCAGGCTTCCGCCGTCCGCCGGACCACGTCCAGCATGATGCCGCGGTTTTCATGGGTGGCGGTGATGTCGAGGAAGGTGAGCTCGTCGGCGCCGGCGGCGTCATAGGCGATCGCGGCTTCGACCGGATCGCCGGCGTCACGCAAATCGACGAAGTTGACGCCCTTGACCACGCGGCCGTCCTTGACGTCGAGGCAGGGGATCACGCGAACCTTGAACATGATCTCCTCCTACGCGCCGCGGATCAGCTGAAGGGCAGCGGCCGGATCGAGCCGTCCGTCATAGAGCGCCCGGCCGACGATGGCGCCGGCGAGCTTTTTGGCGCGCGGCTCCATCAGCGCCTTGACGTCGTCGATCGAGGCAAAGCCGCCGGAGGCGATCACCGGAATCGAGATGCGGTCGGCAAGCGCAATGGTGGCGTCGAGGTTGAGGCCCTTGAGCAGGCCGTCGCGGGCGATGTCGGTGAAGATGATCGCGGCGACGCCGGCATCCTCGAAGCGCTGCGCGATCTCGAGCGCGGTCACATGCGAGGTCTCGGCCCAGCCTTCGACCGCGACCTTGCCGTCGCGCGCATCGAGGCCCACGGCCACGCGACCTGGGAATGTCTTCGCCGCGCCTCTCACAAGCTCAGGATCGCGCACTGCAGCGGTGCCGATGATGACGCGCGTGATGCCCTTGTCGAGCCAGGCCTCGATGGTCTTGAGGTCGCGGATGCCGCCGCCGAGCTGCACCGGCATGGTGACGGCCTTCAGCATCGCCTCCACCGCATTCGCATTCATCGGCTTGCCGGCGAAGGCGCCGTCAAGATCGACGACGTGGAGATATTCGAAGCCCTGCGCGGCGAAGCTCGCCGCCTGCGCCGCCGGATCGAGATTGAACACGGTGGCGCGCGCCATGTCGCCCTGCTCCAGGCGCACGCACTGGCCGTTCTTCAGATCAATCGCTGGAAAGAGAATCACGGCTTCCACTTCAAGAAATTGGCGATCAAAGCGAGGCCGAAGCGCTGGCTCTTCTCGGGGTGAAACTGGGTGCCGATCGCGGTGTCCTTGCCGACGATCGCGGTCACCGGCCCGCCATAGTCGGCGCGCGCGAGCACGTCCGCCTCATTGGCGGCGTTGAGGTGATAGGAGTGCACGAAATAGGCGTGACGTCCCTTCGGCCCGAGCGGCAGCCGCTCCAGCACCGGATGCTCACGCACCATGTCGAGCGTGTTCCAGCCCATATGCGGGACCTTCAAGTTCTCGTCGCGCGGCTCGATCTTCTCGACATCGCCGCCGATCCAGTTGAAGCCCTCGGTGATCACGTGCTCCTTGCCGCGCGTCGCCATCAGCTGCATGCCGACACAGATGCCGAAGAACGGCCGCGCCTTGACCCGCACCGCCTCGGTGAGCGCTTCCAGCATGCCGTCGACCGCGTCGACGCCACGGCGGCAATCGGCGAACGCGCCGACACCGGGCAGCACGATGCGATCGGCGCGATACACCGCGTCGGGGTCGCGCGTCACCTTGATAGCTTGCGGATCCTCCATGCTGCGTGCGGCGCGCTCGAAGGCCTTGGCCGCCGAATGCAGATTGCCGGAGCCGTAATCGATGATTGCAACGGTCATCGCGATCCTCCTGGCTCTGGAAACAATCCGATGATGCCGCCCTGCGGCATCGACGGGGGTTTTGAGAACGACTGACCCGGAACGTCGCGGGTCGGCGGCGGCGCGCCGCGATCGACCGACCGCTGGTCGTTGACAGCGCCGCGATGCCGCGCGGTCCAGCGCGCGAAGAAACGGCGCTCGGCGGCCTCCGCATCGTCGCCCACGACGATGTCGATCTGGCGCCATTTGCGCCGCGACAACGTCCAGCGCTGCAAGCTCGCCGCTTCGAGCCCGAGCAACACCATCAGCACCAGGTCGACGAAGAAGATCGCGCTGCGGCCGACGCCAAGCTTCGTCAGCGCGTAATCGATCACGAAAGTAAGAACGAACCAGCCGATCAGCGCCAGCCAGAGCCGATGCCAGGCCAGCCAGATCACGCCCGCAACCGCGGCCCAGAAATGGAAGCCGTCGCGCACGAAGACGAACTTGTCGGCCGCCGCGAGATCGGCGCCGTTGGCCACGGGGGCATGCACTGTATAGACCGGCATCGAACGCTCCGCCGAGGATGGACTCTTATTTAAAGCATGATCTTTCGGAAAACCGGCATCTACTCTTCCGGATCACGCTCCAGAGATCAGCCGCCGAGCTGACCCTTGGTCGAGGGCACTTCGCCCTGGGCACGCGGATCGATCGCAATTGCCGTCCGCAGCGCCCTCGCCAGACCCTTGAAACAGGATTCGGCGATATGATGGCTGTTCTCGCCATATAGGGTCTCGACGTGCAGAGTCACGCCGGCGTTCATCGCGAAGGCGTTGAACCACTCGCGCACCAGCTCGGTGTCGAACTCGCCGATCTTGTCGCGCGGGAATTCGGCCTTGAACACCAGCACGGGGCGGCCGGAAATGTCGATCACGACGCGCGACAGCGTCTCGTCCATCGGCATGTGGATCGAGGCATAGCGGGTGATGCCGGCCATGTTGCCGAGCGCCTGCTTCACGGCCTGTCCGAGCGCGATCCCGACGTCTTCGGTAGTGTGGTGGTAATCGACATGGAGATCGCCATCCGCCTTCACCGTGATGTCGATGCGCGAATGCCGGGCCAGGAGGTCGAGCATATGGTCGAAGAAGCCGATCCCGGTCGAAACCGTGGATACGCCTGCTCCGTCGAGGTTGACCGTCACCTCGATGTCGGTCTCCTTGGTCTTGCGCTTGATGGTTGCGGTGCGCATGAAGATTGAGCTTTCCCGTGCCGAAAACGCCGGTCTTTTAACAGGCTGATGTCACCTTCGCTACTGCGGGATGACCTCGAAACGCCCAACTTGGGGCCATGGTGACCGGAATTCGTTGTCGATTTAGTTCTGACGCGTTTTCTTCACGCGAACCGGTACCCACTTCGCTCGAAAACGCTCCGAAATCCCCCGATTGTAACCCCCTGCCCGACCGCCTAAATCAGCCCGGAAGAGAGGTAACCTATGCAAGCATCCCCAAATGAGCTGCCGGTCTGGCATGGCACCACGATCTGCACGGTCCGCAAGGGCGGCAAGGTGGTGATCGGCGGCGACGGGCAGGTCTCGATCGGCCAGACCGTGATCAAGGCCAATGCTAGGAAGGTCCGCCGGATCGGCAAGGGCGAAGTGATCGGCGGCTTTGCCGGCGCCACCGCCGACGCCTTCACCCTGTTCGAGCGGCTGGAAAGCAAGCTGGAGCAATATCCGGGGCAACTGACCCGGGCGGCCGTCGAGCTCGCCAAGGACTGGCGGACCGACCGCTACCTGCGCCGGCTGGAGGCCATGATGATCGTGGCCGACAAGGACGTTTCCCTGGTGCTGACCGGCACCGGCGACGTGCTGGAGCCCGAATCCGGGGTCATGGCGATCGGTTCCGGCGGCAATTACGCCCTCGCCGCAGCCCGTGCGCTGGTCGATACCGACAAGGACGCCGAGACCATTGTCCGCCGCGCGCTGGATATCGCCGCCGATATCTGCGTCTACACCAACCGGAACGTGACGATCGAGACGATCGGCGGCTGAGCATGGCCCGCCCCTATCATTTCCGCCCGATGACGCCGGCCGACCTGCCGCGGATCAAGCAGTGGCTGGCGTTGCCGCATGTCCGGGAATGGTGGGGCGATCCGGCCGAGCAATATGCGCTGGTCAGCGGCGACCTCGACGAGCCGGCCATGGACCAGTTCATCGTCGCGGCCGATGCGTCCGATTTGGGCTACATCCAGTGCTACGACCTGACGGCGTGGAATTCCGGCTTCGGGCTCCAGCCCGAGGGCACGCGCGGGATCGATCTCTTCATCGGCGAGCCCAACATGATGGCCGGTGGCCACGGCTCGGCGCTGATCCGCGCCTTTGTCGACGACCGGCTGGCACAAGGCGCGCCACGCATCGTCACCGATCCCGATCCGGCCAATGCGCGCGCGATCCGCGCCTATGAGAAGGCGGGTTTTCAGAGGATGGGCATGGTCGATACGCCGGACGGGCCGGCGCTGCTGATGGCGCGCGACGCATGACGATCGCGCACAAGCCTGTCACCGGCGTTTCAGCGTGGCATTGGCTGGCGATCGCGGCAGCGCTGCTCGTGCTGCAGGCGGCGCTGCTTTATGCGATGGGCCGTTTGCCGATCTGTGCCTGCGGCTATGTCAAGCTCTGGCATGGTACGGTTCAGAGCTCGGAGAACTCGCAGCACATCGCCGATTGGTACACGCTGTCGCATGTGCTGCATGGCCTGCTGTTCTATGGCCTGACCTTCCTCCTGCTGCCGCGGCTCGCCTGGCCCGGGCGGCTGATTGTCGCGATGCTGATCGAAGGCAGCTGGGAGCTCGTCGAAAACTCCAACTGGATCATCGAGCGCTACCGCGCCGGCACGATCTCTCTCGACTATTACGGCGACACGATTGTCAATTCGGTGTCGGACACGCTCGCGATGGTTATCGGCTTCCTGTTGGCGCGCAAGCTGCCGATCGCCGCGACCGTCGCGCTCGGCGTTTTGTTCGAAACCGTGTTGCTGCTTCACATTCGCGACAATCTGACACTGAACATCATCATGCTGATCCACCCGTTCGAGGCGATCCGGCAGTGGCAGGCTGGGCCGCCGATCCTTTAGGGGATCATGCCTTGGAGGACTGCCGCTTGCCGAGACCGCGATTCCAACCTAGCTAGAGCCAATGACTCACTTCTCTCCCCGTGAAATCGTTTCTGAACTCGACCGCTTCATCGTCGGCCAGACCGACGCCAAGCGCGCCGTCTCGATCGCGCTGCGCAACCGCTGGCGGCGGCTGCAGCTCGCCGGTTCCCTGCGCGAGGAGGTTCTGCCCAAGAACATCCTGATGATCGGGCCGACCGGCGTCGGCAAGACCGAGATCGCGCGGCGGCTGGCCAAGCTCGCCGGCGCGCCGTTCCTCAAGGTCGAGGCCACCAAGTTCACCGAGGTCGGCTATGTCGGCCGCGACGTCGAGCAGATCGTCCGCGACCTCGTCGAGGTCGCGATCGCGCAGACCCGCGAGCGCAAGCGCAAGGACGTTCAGGCTCGCGCCCAGCTTGCCGCCGAGGAACGCGTGCTGGACGCGCTGGTCGGCCCGGGATCGAGCCCGGCGACGCGCGAGTCGTTCCGCAAGAAGCTGCGCGCCGGCGAGCTCAACGACAAGGAGATCGAGATCGAGACGCAGTCGGGCGGCAGCGGCATGCCGATGTTCGAAATCCCCGGCATGCCCGGCGCCCAGATGGGCGCGATCTCGCTCGGCGACATCTTCGGCAAGATGGGCGGACGCAGCAAGACCCGCCGCCTGACGGTGGAGGGCTCGCACGAAATCCTCGTCAACGAGGAATCCGACAAGCTGCTCGACACCGATCAGCTGGTGCAGGAGGCGATCAACGCGGTCGAGAACAACGGCATCGTGTTCCTCGACGAGATCGACAAGATCTGCGTGCGCGAGAACCGCGCCGGCGGCGACGTCTCCCGCGAGGGCGTGCAGCGCGACCTGCTGCCGCTGATCGAGGGCACCACGGTTTCGACCAAGCACGGCGCCGTCAAGACCGACCACATCCTGTTCATCGCCTCGGGCGCGTTCCACATCGCCAAGCCGTCGGACCTTTTGCCGGAGCTGCAGGGCCGCCTGCCGATCCGCGTCGAGCTGCAGGCGTTGACCCGCGACGACATGCGCCGGATCCTGACCGAGCCGGAGGCGTCGCTGATCAAGCAATATGTCGCGCTGATGAAGACCGAGGGCGTCACGCTCGACATCACCGACAACGCCATCGACGCGCTGGCCGATGTCGCCGTGGCGGTGAATTCCACGGTCGAGAACATCGGCGCAAGGCGGCTGCAGACCGTGATGGAGCGGGTGCTGGACGAGATCTCCTTCACCGCGCCCGATCGCCACGGCGAGACCATCCAGGTCGACGCCGACTACGTCACCAAGCATGTCGGCGACCTCGCCAAGAACGCCGATCTGAGCCGGTTTATTTTGTAGGCGGCCACCGTAGTCGTCCCGGCGAAAGCCGGGACCCATAACCCCGACAGTCCGCGGTGACAAAGACTCGGGCCGACATTCCTTCTAGAACTGCCTTCGGTGGTTATGGGTCCCGGGTCGCGCTTCGCTTGCCCGGGACGACGAGAGTGGGCGATCGATGAATCTGCGGGTGTGGCAAAACCCCTGGCGCCTGATGCTGGCCGTCAATGTGGCCGTGCTGGTCGGCGTGTTCCTGCACAAGATCGCGCTGCCGCCCTTCGTTCCCTACATCCACTTGCTCGTCGACTATCATTACGGCTTCACCAAGCGCGCGCTGGTCGGGGCGATCGTGTCGCTGTTCACCGACAAGGTGCCCGTATGGCTGGTGTTCGCGCTGGCCGGCGCGATCTGGCTGCTGACGCTCGGACTGTTCATCAAACTGTTCCGCCGCACATTCGGCTTCAACGACGCGCATTGGCCGTTGTTTGTCTTCATCGCGGGCTCGCCGTTCTTCCTGAAGAACTTCATGCACACGCTCGGCCATTTCGACATCTATGGCTGTGCGCTGACGATCGTGCTGCTGCTGATCCCGGCGCGCTCAGTGGTGTATGTGCTGATTGCCGCGCTGTTCTCGATCCTTCTGATCCTGGTCCATCATATCTTCGTCCTGATGTATGTGCCGACCATCGCGGCGATCGTGGTGCTGCGCTTTTATCTGGTGCAAGGCGTGACGCCGCGGAACGCCGTCTTCGGCATCGCGGCGCTCGCCGCGGTCGGCATCCTGTTCCTGGTCGCGCAATTCGCTGGCACGGTCGACGTGCCCTATGACGAATTCATCCGTCATCTGCAGAGCCGGATGGCCGATCCGTCACGCACCGACCTGCTTCAGTTCGGCTACATCTGGTACCAGCCGCTGTCGAAGGAGTTCGCCGACACCTGGGCGCGCATGCCATCGAACATCCTGGGCGTCCCGGTGTTTGCGCTGCTGATCTGGCTGCACACGCCGCTGTGGCGCTATTTCGCGCGACTGATTGGCGCGCTCGCTAGTGAACTGCATCGCCGGATCGTGCTCGGAGCGCTCGTTGTGATCAGCGCCGGCTATTTCGTGATGTTCGTGACCGTGTTCGACTATTCGCGCTGGATCTCGAACTGGGCGGTCTGCATGTTCCTGATGCTGCATGCGACCAGGATGCTGCCGGCGTCGAAGGATGTGCCGGTGATCCCGTCAGACGATAGCAAGACCACAATCCTCGGCTGGATCGTGACGCTGATCCCGCGCGTCGGGATCGTCAGGCCGTTCTAACGTTTTCGTTGATCATGCTCAGCGCGCGCGCCGGACACGCACATAGAGTGCGCCCTCGCCGCCATGGCCGATATGCGCTTCCTCGAAGCCGACGACCAGCGAGCGGAATTCCGGCAGGCTGAGCCATTCCGGAACCTGGCGGCGCAGCACGCCGCGTTCGGAATCGAGACCGCCTGCCTTGCCCTTGCCGGTGATGACGAGCACGAAAGTGAGCCCGTCGCTGTGCGCGCGCTGCAGGAAGGTGAACAGCACGCGATGCGCGCGCCTCTGCGTCATGCCGTGCAGATCGAGCCGCGCATCGATCTCCTGCCGGCCGCGCGAGAGCTTTGCACGTTCGCGGCGGCCGATCGGCGCCAGCGGCGGCACGTGCGGGCGTTGCGCCGGCGCAGCCTTGACCACTGCCACCGGCTTGACCGGGATGGGTTTGGCAATCGCGTGATGGGTGGCCGGATCAGAGGCGGCGGCGTGGGCCTTCGCGGCGACCGGCCGCTTGCGCAGTGGCTTGACCTGCTTTGCCACGCTCTCCCAGAGCGCACGCTCCTCTTCGCTCAGCGCGCGCTTGCGCCGCGACGGAGCGGACAGATCGGGAATCGGCGCGGGTCGTTTCATTGATCGCGGTAATGGCGATAGCGCCGGAAGCGCCGCTTCTCCGGTTGCGGAATATCGGGCCGGGCGACCGGCAACGGCACCGGTTCTGCCACAGGTGCGGCCTGCGCGACAGGGGTCGTTGCTGCCGGCGCTGCGGGCGCGACATCCTTCGCGGCCGGGTTCTTGGCAGCGCTATTGCCTGAGTCCTTCGCCGCGCTTTTGGCGATACCGGCGGTCGACACATCCGCAGCCTTCGCCGCCGGCTTGTCCTTCGGCGGTTCGGTCTGCGGAAACAGCTTTGCGATCTTGGCCGAGGGCCGCTCATCCGGGATGGGCAGCTTGTGGCCGCGCGCCACGGGGTCGAGCCCTCTCGGCACCAGCATGACGAATTGCATGTTGTGGCGCAGCCGGCCCGACACCTTCCCGGCGTCCGCACCGGCGCCGAAATAAAGATCGGCGCGGGCCGGGCCGACGATCGCCGACCCGGTGTCCTGCGCGATCATCAGCCGGTGGAACGGCGTCTTCGACTGTTCGGATTCGATCGGCAGCTCGCCGGCGATGAAGAACGGCGTGCCGTAGACATGCAGCGCCTTGTCGACCGCGATCGAGCGGCCCGGCGTCAGCGGCACGCCCTGCGCGCCGACGGCCTCGTCCTTGTCGGACAGCGGGACCTCGCGGAAGAAGACGTAGGAACGGTTCTGCCGCCGCAGGTCGTTGGCGCCGTCAGGGTTCTGCTCCATCCACTCCCTGATCTTCTGCATCGACATCTGATCCTTCGGGATGATGCCGCGGTCGATCAGGACGCGTCCGACCGGCGTATAGAGATAACCATTATGCGCATCGTAATTGATGCGCAGCGTGCTGCCGTCCTCGAGCTTGATCCGCGCCGAGCCCTGGATCTGCGCGAACAGGAGATCGGTCTGGCTCTTCAGCCAGCAGATCTCGAGCCCGCGCCCGGCGATCGCGCCGTCCTCGATCTGGCCGCGGTCGTAATAGGGCACGAGCTTGCGCCGGCCGATCTTGCGGTACACCGCGCCGCCATTGGGCAGGCCGACCGAATTCTGCGTCTTGCCGCGCACGAACAGGTTGGACGGGCGGCGATAGACCGGCACGTTGTAGACGTCGGTCTGGGTCCGCGATCCATCGAGCACCGGCTCGTAGTAACCGGTGACGAAGCCGGCGTCCTCGCCGAGCCGCGAGATGCGCAGCGGCACGAAATTCTGCTCGAAGAAGTCCTTCGCCTTGACCCCGTCGCTCAGCGCGAGTCCCTTGGCGATCCGGCAGGGATCGCGCAGCGAGCTCCCGAGCGCTTTCGAATCGGCCGGCGTGCCCTGCTGGGCCGCGATTGGCTTGCAGCTGGTGCGAAACGCCTTGTAAGCCGCGAGATGATCGTCGGCGCTCCAGCCGGCGACGTTGGACCAGGCGAGCGGCTCATACTGGCTGCCGCTGACCTGCAGCGGCATTTCCAGATTGGGATAGGGGATCGGGTGGCTATGCTCGTGCCGCGGCGGAGGGTGCCGGCTTGATCTGTAGCGCGCGGCGATCGCTGCGGTGGAGCACAGCACCGCGAGCGCGCAGCACGCGACCGCGAGCCGCCCGTAGCTGAGATGCTTAGTGAGCGCTTCCAGTGCCAACCAGCTTCCAATTCGGATCGCGGGAAGTCGAGTCGCGGGCGAATGTCCAGATATCGGTGATGTCGGCGACCTTGTCCGGGCTGCCGTCGACGATGGTGCCGGCCTTGTCGCGCGTGACCGAGATCATCTGCGACACGAAGCGGACGGTGAGCTGGGTCGAGCGGTCGCGCGCCTCCGCGCTGACGATCTCGGCCTTGTCGATCGAGACGAACCGCGTCTCGGTCTTCTGCTCGTGCTTCTCACGATCCTTGATCGCGGCCTCGAAGCTTTCATAGACCTCGGTCGACAGCAGATCGCGCAGCGCGCGGCGATCGCCATTGGCGAAGGCCAGCACGATCATTTCATAGGCCGAGCGGGCGCCTGAGAGGAAATGCCGCGGATCGAACGAGGAATCCTGGGCGGCCACCGCGTCGAGACCCTGCGCCAGTGGGGTGCCGGGCTCGGCGATGCCCTTCCAGTGTTCCGTCGGTTCGACCGGCTCGGCGGGCGCGGCCGAGGCCGGCTGGTCGATCACCGATCCCGGGATCGGAACGACGTTGTTATCCTGACCGCGCTGCACGACGTTGGGCGCGGCGCGATCATAAGGCGGCCGCTCGCTTCCCGTGCGCTGTCCGAGAACGCTGCGCAGGCGCAGGAAGATAAACACGGCCAGCGCCAGGAAGATGATGGTGTAGATATCCACGTCGAATTCGCTTTCTGGTCTCTGCCGGCAACGGGCCGGCCGTCAAAGCGTTCCCGGTCGGGAACAGCAGAGATTACATCACCGATAGAGTCCGCAGATGTAGGCACGAAACTATGCCCGGCCAATGGCGCTTTTTGGCACGGGCAAGTGTAGCGCGTTTTGACCCCCGGGGGAAACCGTTCCTTTCAGGAAATCGCGTATCTTCAATAATTTAGGAAGCTGTTAAGAGATTGGACAGGCTCACGCGCGCCGCCCTTTGCCGGGAGAACTTGCCGCCGGCCCGCCCTTTCGTCGTCCTTGTGGACCGAGCCGGGCCTATGATAGCCACTCGCCCGGCATCGGCATTCTCAACACCTTAAACGCGTGCCGTCGGACATTCTGTCCATCGAGCGCTGCTCCAGGAGACATTTTCATGACCAATGGCAACGGCGCCCCCGTCGAACAACCCGCTCCCCAGCTCAACGTATTGGCGCAGTACACCAAGGACCTGTCGTTCGAGAACCCGAATGCGCCGGCCTCACTCGGCCAGCAGCAACAGCAGCCGGCGATCAACATCCAGATCAACGTCTCCGCCAACAACCTGTCAGAGAACGAGTACGAGGTGATCCTCTCGATCGAGGGCAAGGCCGAGACCGCAGGCAAGGTGATGTTCAGCTTCGACCTCGCCTATGCCGGCGTCTTCCGGATCGTGAATGTGCCGAAGGAGAACCTGCACCCGCTGGTCATGATCGAGTGCCCGCGGCTGCTGTTCCCGTTCGCACGCGAGATCGTCGCGACCGCGGTCCGCGACGGCGGCTTCCCGCCTTTGTTGCTCGACCCCGTCGATTTCCTCGGTCTCTACCGCCAGAACATGGAGCGGCAGGCGGCCGCCCAGGCTGCTCCCGGCGTCAAGCCGAGCTGAGTTCTAAACTCGAGAAAATGTAACACGCGCGGAAGTGTGATCCGTCATCCTGAGGAGCCCGCGCTTGCGGGCGTCTCGAAGGATCGACGGCCGCCAGCCGGGCCGTGCATCCTTCGAGGCTCGCAAGAGCTCGCACCTGCAGCGACAAAGGCGAAGCCTTTGCGCGGGGATGACGGAACTGCGCCCCGACCTATCTTGAATCAAGCCGCCGGTGCTGCGGCAGGCGCTGGCGGCGGCAGGTAATCGTTCCAGATCGGCTTGTCGCCGAGCGTGGCGATGAAGGCCCGGTGGGCCTCTCGATCGGCGTCACTGACCCGCGCGAGTAGCGGGGTCTCGCGCTGCCGCCGCGGCGTATCACCACCATGGCCGCCCGCGCGCGCATCCGACGTTTCCGACGCCAGGATCAGCTGCGACTGCCGCGCTCCGATCAGGTCGATATAGACCTCGGCCAGCAGCTCGGCGTCGAGCAAGGCGCCGTGCTTGGTGCGGCGGGAATTGTCGATCTGATAGCGCGAGCAGAGATCGTCGAGCCGGTTCGACACGCCGGGATGCTTGCGCCGTGCCAGCAGCAGCGTATCGACCAGCTGGTCCTTCGGGATCGCCTTCCGCTTGATGCGGTCGAGCTCGGCGTTGATGAAGCTGATATCGAACGACGCGTTGTGGATCACCAGCGGCGTATCGCCGATGAAGGCCAGGAACTCGTCGACCACCTCGTTGAACAGCGGCTTGGAGGCCAGGAACTCGGTCGACAGCCCATGCACGGCGAACGCTTCCGCCGGCATGTCGCGCTCGGGATTGATGTAGACGTGGTAGGTCTGTCCGGTCGGCATGCGGTTGAAGATCTCGACGCAGCCGATCTCCACCAGCCGGTCTCCGCGCAGCGGATCGAGGCCAGTGGTTTCGGTATCGAGAACGATTTCGCGCATGACGTGAATGAATCCGAAAAGGCGGGCGAATCAGGCGCGCCGCTTCGGCATCTTAACGACCTCGGCCAGAATGTCGCGGATACGCGCCCGCACCGGATCGAGTCCGTGCGAGGTATCCACTATGAAATCCGCGCGTTTGCGCTTCTCGGCGTCGGGCATCTGCTTGGCGATGATGGCGTCGAGCTTGGCCGCATCCATCGTGCCGCGGGCCAGCACCCGCTCGCGCTGCAGTTCCGGCGAGGTGGTGACGACAACGACGGCATCGACACGCTTCTCGCCGCCGGTCTCGAACAATAGCGGCACGTCGACAACGACGATCGGGTTACCTGCGGCTTCCGCATCGGCGAAGAATTTCTGGCGCGACGCGCCGAGCATCGGATGCACGATCTGCTCGAGCTGCTTCATCGCAGCAGGATCGTGCACCACGCGCGCCGACAGTTTCGTGCGATCGACCTTGCCGCCGGCAGTGGTGCCGGGAAAGGCGGCCTCGATCGCCGGCGCGGCTTCGCCTTCATAGAGCTGATGCACGGCCGCATCGGCGTCGTACACCGGCACGCCGGCCTCCATGAACAGTTTGGCCGTGGTGGATTTCCCCATCCCGATCGAGCCGGTCAGTCCCAGAATCAGCATCGCATCAACATCGGTTCAGCATCTCTCTCGTCGCCACGCCTCCGCGCCTCACACCGCGAGCAGCTTCTCGCCGCGCAGGAACGCCAGCAACGACAATAGCGGCAGGCCGAGGATGGTGAAATGGTCACCTTCGATCCGCTCGAACAGATACACGCCGAGGCCCTCGAGCTGGTAGGCACCGACGCTGGTCGTCACCGCCTCCCCGGCATGATCGAGATAGCTCTCGATCTCGCCGGCAGCGAGCCGCCGCATAGTCATGCGGGCCACGCTCACATCGCCGAACAGGACCTTTCCATCGCGTGCCACCGAGACGGCGGAATGCAGCTCATGGGTCTGTCCGGCGAGCAGGCTAAGTTGCTCGGCAGCCTGCGTGCGGCCGGCGGGCTTGCTGAACATCCGTTGCCCCAGCGCCAGCGTCTGGTCGGCGCCGACGACATATTGACCGGGCCGCTGCCTGGACACGAACAACGCCTTCTCGCACGCGAGGAGCAACGCGATCTCGCCCGGCGCCGCAAGGCCGGAATTCTTCTGCACCGCGCGTTCGTCGATGTCGGCCGGCAGCGCCTCGAAATCGAGGCCGGCATTTTCAAGCAACATCTTTCGCGCGCGGCTCTGCGACGCGAGGATCAGCTTCTGTGGGCCGCGCCAGATGCTCATGACGTGAGAATCATTCCGACGGCCGCGCGCGCTGGCGGTCGTTATGGAGCTTCATGATCGCCGCAGCCGTTTCCTCGATCGAACGCCGCGTCACGTCGAGCAGCGCCCAGTTGAATTTCGCGCTGAGGCGCCGGGCAAAGGCGACCTCGTCGGCTACCGACTGCTTGTCGATGTAGGTATCGTTGTCGCGGTCGCCCATGGTGAGCAGACGGTTCTGCCGGACCTGGATCAGGCGCTCGGGCGTCGCATGCAGGCTGACCACCAGCGGCTTCTTCAAGGTCTCGAGCTGGTGCGGCAGCGGGATGCCCGGCACCAGCGGCACATTTGCCGTTCGGATGCCGCGGTTGGCGAGATAGATCGAGGTCGGTGTCTTCGAGGTGCGGGATACCCCGACCAGCACGACATCGGCCTCCTCGAGGCCTTCGACATGCTGACCATCGTCATGCATCATCGTGTAGTTCAGCGCATCGATGCGGCGGAAATATTCCGCGTTCAGCACATGCTGCGCGCCGACGCGCCCGGTCGTCGCGGCACCCAGATACGCCTCGAACAACTGCATCACAGGCCCGATGATCGACAGGCTCGGAACGTTGATCTCCTTGCACTTGCCCTCGAGCCGGCCGACCAGATCCTTTTCCAGCAGCGTGAACAGGACGATGCCGGGCGATTCCTCGATCTCGTCGAGCACGCGATCGAGCTGCTTCTGGCTGCGCACCAGGGGATAGACATGCTCGACCGCGGTCACGTTGGCGTATTGCGCGGCGACCGCGCGCGCCACGGTAATCAGCGTCTCGCCGGTCGAGTCCGACACCAGATGCAGGTGGAAATAATTGGAAGTCGTCGGCACCAGAGCCCCTGTCTAACCTGTGAATCCCTGTGGAGGTCGAGGAGAAGAATCCGGGTCCGACGCCCGGACTCTGTATATCCCGTCCCTTTCTTCACAGCACCCCGCAATAGGATAAGTCGACGTCACAGGCAGGATGATAGTGAACCCGTGTGGATTTGTCTCTTCATAAGCTGGCCACAGACGCGCGCAACCAATTGAGTCCTGCGAGAGATTCCGGATATCCGCCGCCGTCGAGCGGAATGTTGAGGGATGTGAACAAGGCCGCAAGAACCGCTGGACCGGATTGCATGAGTCAAATTCACTGCCATTAAGACTCAAACCTTAGATTCTAAAATTAATTAGGTTTAGGAGAGCCGTGTGTGCGGATATGTATCCGTCCCTCGCTGGCGAAGCCTTGCGCGCAACGCTGAGCCCTCCCGAACTGTTCCCCCGAAAGGCATCACTGCGATGTTCGACTGGATCAACGCCCTGCCGATCTATGCCTGGGTCAAGGCCCTGCACATCGTCGCCGTGATCTCGTGGATGGCCGGCATGCTCTATCTGCCGCGGCTGTTCGTCTATCATTGCGAGGCCGAGGTCGGCTCCAAGCAGTCCGAGACCTTCAAGGTCATGGAGCGGCGGCTTTTGAAGGGGATCATCAACCCCGCGATGATCGTGACCTGGCTGGCCGGGCTTTTCCTGGTCTGGGCCGGACACTGGTACCTATCCGGCTGGTTTCACGTCAAATTTGCGCTGGTGCTGGCCATGTCGGGTATCCACGGCTTTTTGTCCCGCTGCGTGAAGGATTTCGCCGCCGACCGGAATCAGCGTAGCCAGAAATTCTATCGTATTATCAACGAGGTGCCGACAGTTCTGATGATCCTGATCGTGATCATGGTGGTGGTGAAGCCGTTCTAGACATCACGATGCTCAAGACGCATGCTTCAGTCCTTCTTGCGAAGGACGAATCGATTTTCTATATAGGATTTATCCCACCCCACGCAGGCGGATGTGGTCGCGTTCCGGTTCTTTTCGGACCGGCGCCGCATCAGGTTTGAAAGCCCAAACGGCACTTTCCTGGCTGAGACCTGCGGACCTTCCTTTGGCGTCCGCTTTTTCCAAAGCCACCTCGCACCCCTTCCCTACTTACTTCCTCACAGGACGACCCCAATGCGGGAAATCAAACTCCAGGACCTCAAATCGAAAACGCCGGCCGAGCTCGTCTCGTTTGCGGAAGAGAATGGGGTCGAGAATGCCAGCACCATGCGCAAGCAGGAGCTGATGTTCGCAATTCTCAAAAACCTCGCCGCCGCCGAGACCGACATTGTCGGCGAGGGCGTCGTGGAGGTGCTGTCCGACGGATTCGGCTTCCTTCGTTCGCCTGACGCGAACTACCTGCCCGGCCCCGACGACATCTACGTTTCGCCCTCGCAAATCCGCCGCTTCGGCCTGCGCACCGGCGACACCATCGAAGGACATATCCGCAGCCCGAAGGAAGGCGAACGCTACTTCGCGCTGCTGAAGGTCAATACGCTCAATTTCGAGGATCCCGAGAAGGCCAAGCACAAAGTCAATTTCGACAATCTCACGCCGCTGTTTCCCAATCAGCGTTTCCGCATGGAGCTTGAGGATTCCACCAAGAAGGACCTTTCCGCCCGCGTGATCGATATCGTCGCGCCGATCGGCAAGGGCCAGCGCGCGCTGATCGTGGCGCCGCCGCGCACCGGCAAGACGGTGCTGATGCAGAACATCGCGCACTCCATCACGGCCAATCATCCCGACTGCTATCTGATCGTGCTTCTGATCGACGAGCGTCCGGAAGAAGTCACGGACATGCAGCGCTCGGTGAAGGGCGAGGTGGTGTCGTCGACCTTCGACGAGCCTGCGGTGCGTCACGTCCAGGTCGCCGAGATGGTGATCGAGAAGGCCAAACGCCTCGTCGAGCACGGCCGCGACGTCGTGATCCTGCTCGATTCGATCACGCGCCTCGGCCGCGCCTACAACACCGTCGTGCCGTCATCCGGCAAGGTGCTGACCGGCGGTGTCGACGCCAACGCGTTGCAGCGGCCGAAGCGCTTCTTCGGTGCCGCGCGCAACATCGAGGAGGGCGGTTCGCTGACCATCATCGCGACCGCGCTGGTCGATACCGGCAGCCGCATGGACGAAGTCATTTTCGAAGAGTTCAAGGGCACCGGTAACTCCGAACTGATCCTCGACCGCAAGGTTTCGGACAAGCGGACCTTCCCGGCGATCGATATTGCCCGTTCCGGCACCCGCAAGGAGGAGCTGATCACCGATCCGCAGGTGCTCAAGAAGATGTACGTCCTGCGCCGCATCCTCAATCCGATGGGCACCATGGACGCCATCGACTTCCTGCTCGATAAGCTCCGCAACACGAAGAGCAACTCGGAATTCTTCGATTCCATGAACACCTGAGGCCACGGCCGAAAAGAAAAGGGCGCTCCGCACAAACGGGGCGCCTTTTTTCATGCTGCGAATTTGCTGCAGCGAAGTGCAGCATAAATGGAGCCGCTCTCCGCGCTGGGTTTCCATTTAAATGTCTGACTTTATTCGTATTTCTCTCGTAGCTTTGTGATCTAGCTGGCGACACTGCAGCAACATTGCTGCGCGGCTGTTGCAGCGAAATCAGCCTATGCTGCGTCGCAACATTTTGCGGTATGGGATGCGAAATCGGAGCGGCATTGCCTTTGCCGATTTGCTGGAACAAATAGGCGATGCATCCACGCGACCAGACCATCTTCGCGTTATCCTCGGGGCGGCCGCCGAGTGCGATCGCCATCATCAGGCTGTCTGGTCCAATGGCCGAGTCGGTCATTGTAGGACTGGCGGGCAAGACGCCGATGCCGCGGCTGGCGACCCGTGCGCTGCTCCACGATTCGAACCATCAACCGATCGATGACGCGGTGGTGCTGTGGTTTCCAGGCCCGGCAAGTGCGACCGGCGAAGACGTCGCCGAATTTCATGTCCATGGCGGACGCGCGGTGTTGTCGGCGATGTTCGATGCGATCGCGGCATTCGACAACGTGCGGCCGGCCGAGCCGGGCGAGTTTACCCGGCGGGCCTTCGAGAACGGCAAGCTCGACCTGACCGAGGCCGAAGGCCTCGACGATCTGATCCACGCCGACACTGACCGTCAAAGGCGCCAGGCATTGCGGCAGTTGAAGGGGTTGCTTGGCGATCGGGCGCGGGACTGGCGCGAGCGGATCATTGCGGCGTCGGCACTGATCGAGGCCGGCATCGATTTCTCTGATGAAGGCGATGTGCCTGCTGAGCTGATCGCACCGGCGCTCGAGAAGGTCCGCGCGCTGCATGGGGAGATCAAGCAAGTCCTTGCAGGGCAGGGGCAAGGCGAGCGGCTGCGTGACGGCCTTGTGGTCGCGATCGCCGGTCCGCCGAATGTCGGCAAATCGACCCTGATCAATCAGCTCGCCAAGCGCGAGGTTGCGATCGTCTCGCCGCATGCCGGCACGACCCGCGATGTGATCGAGGTGCAGCTCGATCTCGACGGCTATCCGGTGACGATCATCGACACCGCCGGGATTCGCGAGACCGACGACCCGGTCGAGCAGGAGGGTGTCCGCCGCGCCCGTGCCCGTGCCGCGGAGGCGGACCTGGTGCTGTGGCTCGCCGACAGCGGCGATGCAAAGGCGGGACATGGCGGCGCGACGCCGACCTGGCTGGTGCGGAACAAGATCGACCTGGTCAGGACCACGGCGGGCGAGGGCGGCAGTTTCCCCGAATTCAGGATCTCGGCTGCTCGTGGCGATGGGTTGTCGGAACTCATCGCCGCGCTGGTCGGGTTCGCTCAGGACTATTTTGGGACCAGCGAAGGCGGCTTGATTAGCCGGACGCGGCAGCGCGGTTTGCTGCAGGAGACCGTCGAATCTCTTCAGCGCAGCATCGACGTGGTCGGGCAGGGCGAAGAACTGGCGGCGGAGGAACTCCGCCGCGCCGCCTACTCACTCGGTCGTCTGCTCGGCCGGGTGGATGTTGAAGACATCCTGGATGTCATCTTCCGCGAATTCTGCGTCGGGAAGTAGCGGGCGCCCATCTGTTTCACGTGAAACATGGTTTCGATCCGGTTAAGGAACCCTCGTCCTGTTTCACGTGAAACAATTGCCGGTCAGACAGCCGCACTGTTTCACGTGAAACAGCTCCGTCTGTCATTGCGAGCGACGCGAAGCAGTCCATATTTGCCTCGGGCTTCGGGCTCACGGCGCCGATCCCAACTTCGTTCTTCCGGCTTTCATGACTCCACGATAGAAGTCCCGCCATGATTTCCAGGGCAGACTCATTTGACGTTATCGTCATCGGCGGCGGCCATGCCGGCTGCGAGGCCGCGAGCGCTTCTGCCCGGATGGGCGCAAAGACCGCCTTGGTGACCCATCGTTTCGCGACCATTGGCGCGATGTCGTGCAATCCCGCCATCGGCGGGCTCGGCAAGGGCCATCTGGTCCGCGAAGTCGACGCGTTGGACGGTCTGATGGGCCGGGTGGCCGACGCCGGCGGTATCCAGTTTCGCATGCTCAATCGCCGGAAGGGTCCGGCGGTCCGTGGCCCCCGGGCCCAGGCCGACCGCAAGCTCTACGCCACGGCGATGCAGGCGGCGATCACCGAGACCGCGAACCTCAGCGTCATCGAAGGCGAGGCGGATGAACTGGTCGTCGTCGATGGTCGCGTGACCGGCATTTGCCTGGGCGATGGCCGTCGGCTGTCGGCGGGGGCGGTTGTCATCACGACCGGGACCTTTCTGCGCGGTCTGATTCATCTCGGGGAGAAGAACTGGCCGGCGGGCCGGGTCGGCGAGGCGCCGGCCATGGGCCTGTCGGCTTCCTTCGAACGGGCCGGGTTTGTGCTCGGCCGGCTCAAGACCGGGACGCCACCGCGCCTCGACGGCACCACGATCGACTGGTCCGCGGTCGAAATGCAGCCCGGAGACGAGCCTCCGGAGCCGTTTTCGGTGATGACTGACCGGATTACGACCCCACAGATCCAGTGCGGCATCACCCGGACCACGCCGGCGACCCATGAGGTGATCCGGGCCAATGTGCACCGCTCGCCGATGTATTCCGGCCAGATCAAGAGCTCCGGACCGCGCTATTGTCCCTCGATCGAGGACAAGATCGTCCGCTTCGGCGACCGCGACGGCCATCAGATCTTCCTGGAGCCGGAAGGGCTCGACGACACCACGGTCTATCCGAACGGCATCTCGACCTCGCTGCCGGAAGAGGTCCAGCTCGCGATCCTCGCCAGCATCCCCGGCCTCGAGCGGGTGAGGATGGTCCGGCCGGGCTACGCGATCGAATACGACCACGTCGACCCGCGCGAGCTTGATCCCACCCTGCAGACCAAGCGTCTGCGCGGGCTTTTCCTGGCCGGCCAGATCAATGGCACCACGGGCTATGAGGAGGCGGCGGGGCAGGGCGTTGTTGCCGGGCTCAACGCCGCTCTCACTGCCGGCAGTGCCGATCCGATCGTGTTCGACCGCGCCGACGGCTATCTCGGCGTGATGATCGACGATCTCGTGACCCGCGGGATCACCGAGCCGTACCGCATGTTCACCTCGCGTGCCGAATACCGGCTGACGCTGCGGGCCGACAATGCCGACCAGCGCCTGACTGACAAGGGCATTGCGCTCGGATGCGTCGGAACGGCGCGGGCCGAGCGCCATCGGACCAAGATGGCGGCGCTTGAGGTGGCCAAGCAACTGGCGAAGTCGATCGCGATCACCCCGAATGAGGCCGCCAAGCACGGTCTCGCGCTCAATCGCGACGGCCATCGCCGATCCGCCTTCGAATTGCTGGCCTATCCGGAGATCGAGTGGCCCGCGGTCCAGGCGATCTGGCCGGAGCTGTCGGCCATTGACCCTGCGATTGCGGTGCATCTCGAGATCGATGCCAAATACGATGTCTATCTGAAGCGCCAGACTGCCGATGTTGACGCTTTCCGGCGCGACGAGGGTCTGGTTCTGACCGACGTCGACTATGCCGATGTCCCCGGTCTTTCGAACGAGGCGCGCGCCAAGTTGCAGAAGGCGCAGCCGCGGACGGTCGGCCAAGCGGGCCGGATCGACGGCATGACGCCGGCGGCGCTGGGTATTTTGGCGGCCTATCTGCGGCGCGAGGCGCGACGGAAGAGTGCGAAGGCATCTGCCTGACGTTTCACGTGAAACGTTAGGCGGCCCCGTCATTGCGAGGAGCGGAAGCGACGAAGCAATCCATCGCTTCCTCAGGTGACGCTATGGATTGCTTTGTTTCGCTCGCAATGACGGGCCCGACCGGCATTCCAGAGAATGGCTTCAATTTCGCAATCCGCCGAGCTCAACATCTCCGCCAAGGATAAGGCCGCGGCGCTGGCGCTGACGCCTGTTTCACGTGAAACAGAGGCGCGGCTCGACCGCTACATTGCCCTCCTCCTGGCGTGGCAGGCCAAGACCAATCTCGTAGCGCCGTCAACGCTGCCTGCCCTCTGGACCCGCCACGTCGCCGATTCGCTGCAGCTCCTGAGCCTGGCGCCGACGGCCAAGTCTTGGGTCGATCTCGGCAGCGGTGGCGGCTTCCCGGGTGTCGTGCTGGCCTGCGCGCTGGCCGAGATCCCAGGCGCGTCGATTCATTTGGTTGAGCGAATCGCCAAGAAGGCGGCATTCTTGCGCGAGGCGATACGAGTGACGGCATCCCCGGGGACGGTGCATCTGGCTGATATCGGGGATACTGTGGATAGAATCCCGGGGTCCATCGATTGCGTCACCGCGCGGGCGCTGGCTCCGTTACATCAACTCATCGGCTTTGCGGAGCCGTGGGTCAAAAAGGGCGCCAAGGCGCTGTTTTTGAAGGGTCAAGATGTAGAGGCCGAATTGACCGAGGCCACTAAATATTGGATTATTGAGCCAAAGCTACACGCCAGCCGCACCGGCGGACAGGGCTGGATCGTCGAACTCGGGTCAATCGAGCGGCGCTAGGGGACTCCGCGAGAGCAAATGGTATTTTGGTATGACTGTGATGGACGAGGTTTATCAAGAGGATAAGGCGTCCCAGCCGCCTGGCCATCCGCGCATCCTGTCGCTCGCCAACCAGAAGGGCGGCGTCGGCAAGACCACCACAGCGATCAATCTTGGCACCGCACTCGCTGCGATTGGCGAGCGCGTCCTGATCGTCGATCTCGATCCGCAGGGCAACGCCTCGACCGGCCTCGGCATCGATCGCCGCAATCGCAGCTGCTCGACCTATGACGTGCTGATCGGCGAGGCGCCGCTGCGCGATGCCGTGGTCGCGACCGCGGTGCCGCGGCTGCATATCGCCGCCTCCACCATGGACCTCTCCGGCCTCGAGCTCGAGCTCGGCACCACGCCGGGCCGCGCGTTCCGGCTGCGCGATGCGATCGCAGGATTGAACAACAATGTCTCGCCGGAAGCCGACTACACCTATGTGCTGATCGACTGCCCGCCCTCGCTCAATTTGCTCACGGTGAATGCGATGGCGGCGTCGGACGCAATCCTGGTGCCGCTGCAATGCGAGTTCTTCGCGCTCGAAGGTCTGTCGCAATTGCTGCAGACCGTGGAGCAGGTGCGCTCGACGCTCAATCCGAGCCTGTCGATCCACGGCATCGTGCTGACCATGTTCGACTCGCGCAACAACCTCTCCAACCAGGTGGTTGCCGACGTGCGCCAGTTCATGGGCGACAAGGTCTATGACACCATGATCCCGCGCAATGTGCGCATCTCCGAGGCGCCGTCCTACGGCAAGCCGGTCCTGGTCTACGACCTCAAATGCGCCGGCAGCGATGCGTATCTCAAGCTCGCCACCGAAGTGATCCAGCGCGAGCGCGAGCTGCGCACGCATTGATGTTGCGTAGGATGGGTAGAGCGAAGCGAAACCCATCACCCTCATTGCGAGCCGCGATGGGTTTCGCTTCGCTCTACCCATCCTACGTTTCTTTTGAAATTCAAGTCTGGAGTACTGCGTGTGAATCCAAGGGAGCTCGCAACAATGGCCGATGAAGCGCGTTCGCGACTGGGGCGCGGGCTGGCAAGCCTGATCGGAGATGTCGGCGGCGAGGCGGCCGCGCATGTCGAGCGGCCGCGCAACCAGCGCAAGGTGCCGATCGAATTCCTCAAAGCCAACCCGCGCAACCCGCGGCGCACCTTCGCCGACACCGAACTCGGCGAGCTTGCCGATTCGATCAGGCAGCGCGGTGTGATCCAGCCGATCGTGGTGCGCGCGATCAAGGGCGCGCAGGACCGCTACGAGATCATCGCCGGCGAGCGCCGCTGGCGCGCCTCGCAGCTCGCTGGCCTGCATGAAGTGCCGATCGTGCCGGTCGAGGTCTCCGATTCCGACGCGCTCGAGATCATGATCATCGAGAACGTCCAGCGCGAAGACCTCAACGCAATGGAAGAGGCGCAGGGCTATCACGCGCTCGCCGACGAGTTCAAACGCAGCCAGGAAGACATCGCCAAGATCGTCGGCAAGAGCCGCAGCCATGTCGCCAACATGATGCGGCTGACCAAGCTGCCCGCCGAAGTGCAGGCGCTGATCTCGAAAGGCGATCTCTCCGCCGGCCACGCCCGCGCGCTGATCGGCGTGCCGGATCCGCTCACCGCAGCGAAGCGCATCGTCGCCGAAGGCCTCAACGTCCGCCAGGCCGAGGCGCTGGCGCATGAGGAGGGCGTGCCGGAGCGCAAGCCACAGAAGGCGCGCAGTGGCAGCGCGGCCAAGGTCGACAAGGATGCCGACACGCTGGCGCTGGAGAAGCGCGTCAGCGATGCGCTCGGCCTTGCCGTCACCGTCAACCATCGCGATCCCGGCGGCACCGTTCAGATCAGCTACCGCAACCTCGAGCAGCTCGACGAGGTGGTGCGGCGGCTCGAGGGCGGTTAGTTTTTCCGTCGTCCCTCCACGTCATTGCGAGGAGCGATAGCGACGAAGCAATCCATCTTTCCGCGCGTGCGGAGCGGTGGATTGCTTCGCTTTGCTCGCAATGACGTTTCCAAATACAGCTCGATATCACCCCCGCCGCTTCGCGTTCGCCGCGATCGAGAGCAGCGCGCGCTGTGCGATCACGGCGGCGAGCGAGGCCTGCTTGCGCATGTCGAGCGCCGCGGTGGCGAGCTGATCGATCACGTTCACCAGCCGCGGCGGCGTGAAATTGCGCAGCGCGATCTCGACCGCAGGCTTGCGCGAGAAGTGCAGCCGCGGGAAGCCGCCGTCGAGCACGGCTGACGCCGGCGTGCCGTCCGCGATCGCCAGCGCCGATTTGTGCAGCCATGCCGCCTGGCGCTGCGCGGCCGAGATGATCACGCCGGGATAGGTGCCGGCGACCATTGCCTTCGTGAACTCGCTCTCGACCAGCGCGGCGTTGCCGGCGAAGGCGCCGTCGACGATCGGATCGAGCTTCAGCTCGGAGGCGTCGGACACCACGGTCATGACGTCCTCGAGCGTGATCTCGCCCTTGCCGTGCGCGAACAGCGCAAGCTTGCGCAGCTCGTTGCGCGAGGCCATGCGGTCGCCGCCGAGCAGCGACATCAGCACCGCGCGCGCATCCTGCGCGAGCCGCAGATTCGATACCCGCAGCTCGTCCTCGATCAGCTTGGTCAGGTCGCGCTCGGTGTCGGGATAGCAGCCGATCGCCACTGCATTCTTGGCGCGCTCGCAGATCTTGCGCAGCGGCGATTCCGGCCTGAGCTCGCCGGCCTCGATCACGATGCGGCAATCCCTGAGCGCGGTGGTCTCGGTCAGCGTCTCGACGCCGCTTGAGAAGTTGCGCGAGCCGGCGCGGACGCGGATGGCGCGGCGGCCGCCGAACAGCGGCATCGTCATGGCCTCGTCGACCAGCCGCGACGGTTCGGCGGCGAGTTCGTCGCCATCGAGCCGCACCATCGAGAATGGATCGTTGGGATCGTCGACCGCGGAGGCCATCAGCGCGTCGGCACGCTCGCGCACCAGGCCGAGGTCCGGGCCGTACAGCAGGATGATCGGACGGCCGGTGTCAGGCCGGGCGAGGAAGCTGTCGATCTCTTTTCCGCGAAGCGCGACCAATGCGGCGATCAGGTTCCGGTGGAGAAGAAGGAGGCGAGCCGGGTCTGGATGTTGTCGGCGATCTCCTGCGCGGCGCGGTCCTCGGCGTCGCGGAAGGCGCGGGCGCGGGCGAAACGCTGGTAGGAGCCGGGCATGTCGTAGGACACGCGCGAGAACGTGGTGCCGGTCATCACCGACTTGTTCGACGCGATCTCGACCAGGTTGAACTGGGCATCGATGCCGTAATTCTCGCTGGTCGGCAGCGCGGTGGCCTGGTCGATCATCAATGAGGAGCGGCTGGTGGTGAAGCGCAGCACCAGCCGATGCGTCGGCGGTGCGCCCGTGGCGGTGCCGTAGAGCTTGAAGGCGAGGGCGTTGCGGACCTCGACGCCGACCCGGGCCTCGCGCGAGGCGTTCGGCTTGTCGACCGGCGGAACCTCGACGCCCATCAGCTTCTCGCGCAGGGCGGACGACTGGCCGTCGAGGGTGCGCTCGGCATACATCGGCTGGAAGCATCCGGCCGTCAGCGCGGCCAAGGCAGCCACGGCCACGAGCCGGGCGGCGATCCTGATCCTAGCCGACAACATTGACGATCCTCATGGGCACCACGATCACCTTGCGGACGGCTTTGCCACCCAAGGCGGCTTTTACCGCATCGAGCGCCAAAACGGCAGCCTCTATATCCGCATTTTGCGCCGCCCGTGGCACGGTAACATCACCTCGTTTTTTACCGTTGACCTGGACGACCAGGGTCACGCTGTCTTCGACCAGCAAATCGCGCTCGATTTGTGGCCAATCGGCCTCGGAAACCAGCCCGGTCTGGCCCAGAACCACCCAGCACTCCTCGGCCAGATGCGGCATCATCGGCGAGAACAGCTGCACCAGGATGGTCGCGGCCTCCTTGACCGTCCAGGCCATGTCCGGCGCCGGCTTGTCGCCTTTCGCCAGCACCTCGGACAGCGCATTGGCGAACTCGCGGATATGGGCGAGACACACGTTGAAATGCAGCCGCTCGATCCCGGACGACACCTTGTCGAGCGCGCCATGGGCCGCCTTGCGCAGCGCCAGCGCGTCGGGCCCAAACGTCGCGGGCCGCGTCGCCGGGGCGGCCTTGGCGATCTCGGCCGATTCGTTCACCAGCCGCCACAGCCGCTGCACGAAGCGCGAGGCGCCCTGCACGCGTTCGTCACTCCAGATCACATCGCGGTCCGGCGGCGAGTCCGACAGCATGAACCAGCGCGCGACGTCGGCACCGTAGCTCGCGATGATGTCGTCGGGGTCGACGGTGTTCTTCTTCGACTTCGACATCTTCTCGATCGGGCCGATCGCGACGTCCTCGCCAGTCGCCATCAGCACCGCGCGGCGGCCGTTGCCGCCGACCTCGATCTTCACCTCGGCCGGCGTGACCCAGCTGCCGTCGGCCTTCTGGTAGGTCTCGTGCACCACCATGCCCTGGGTGAACATGCCGGCGAACGGCTCGCTCATGTCGATGTGGCCGGTCGCCTTCATCGCGCGGGTGAAGAAGCGGCTGTAGAGCAGATGCAGGATCGCGTGCTCGACGCCGCCGATATACTGGTCGACCGGCATCATCCGGTTGGCGACCGCGGGCGTGGTCGGCGCGGTCTCGTTCCACGGGTCGGTGAAGCGCGCGAAGTACCAGGACGAGTCCACGAAGGTGTCCATCGTGTCGGTCTCGCGCACCGCCTTTGCCCCGCACTTGGGGCAAGTCACATGCTTCCAGGTCGGATGATGGTCGAGCGCGTTGCCCGGCTTGTCGAAGCTGACATCTTCCGGCAGCGTCACCGGCAGCTGGTCGTCGGGCACCGGCACCACGTCGCACTTGGGGCAGTGGATCACTGGGATCGGGCAGCCCCAGTAGCGCTGGCGCGAAATGCCCCAGTCGCGCAGGCGGAAATTCACCTGCCGCTCGCCGACCGGCGCCAACCTTCCTTCCCCTGGCAAGGCGCGCACTTCGTTTTCCAGCCGCTTGGCTACCTCTTCCTTGGCCGCTTCGATGGTCATGCCGTCGAGGAAGCGCGAATTGATCATGCGGCCGTCGCCGTCATAGGCGACGTCTGATATGACGAACGTCTTCGGGTCCTGGCCCTCGGGGCAGACCACCGGCACGTTGCCGAGATCGTACTTGTTGACGAAGTCAAGGTCGCGCTGGTCGTGCGCCGGGCAGCCGAAGATCGCGCCGGTGCCGTATTCCATCAGCACGAAGTTCGCGACATAGACCGGCAGCTTCCAGTTCGGATCGAACGGATGCACCGCCTTGATGCCGGTGTCGAAACCCTGCTTCTCGGCGGTGTCGATGATCGACTGCGCGGTGCCGATCTTCTTGATGTCGGCGATGAACTCCGCGAGCTTCGGGTTCTTCGCGGCGGCGGCTACCGCCAACGGATGATCCGCCGAGATCGCCATGAACTTGGCGCCGAACAGCGTGTCGGGCCGCGTCGTGAAGATCTTCAGCTCGCTCTCGCCGGCCGGCGTGGTCGCCGCATCCAGCGCGAAGCGGATCAGCAAGCCCTCGGAGCGGCCGATCCAGTTGCGCTGCATCAGCCGCACCTTGTCGGGCCAGCGGTCGAGACCATCCAGCGCTTCCAGGAGCTCCTGCGAGTACTTCGTGATCTTGAAGACCCACTGGCTCATCTCGCGCTGTTCGACGACGGCGCCCGAGCGCCAGCCGCGGCCGTCGATCACCTGCTCGTTGGCGAGCACGGTCATGTCGACCGGATCCCAGTTCAGCTTGCGCTTCTCGCGCTCGGCGAGGCCGGCGCGCAGCATGTCCAAAAACATCTTCTGCTGATGCTTGTAGTAGCTGGGGTCGCAGGTCGCGAATTCGCGCGACCAGTCGAGCGACAGCCCGATCGACCGCAGCTGCTTCTTCATCGCGGCGATGTTGTCGTAGGTCCAGGCCTTCGGCGCCACCTTGCGCTCGATCGCGGCATTCTCGGCCGGCAGGCCGAACGCGTCCCAGCCCATCGGGTGCAGCACATTGTAGCCCCTGGCGCGCATGAAGCGCGCCAGCACGTCGCCGAGCGTGTAGTTGCGGACATGGCCGATATGGATGCGCCCCGACGGATAGGGGAACATCTCGAGCACATAGTATTTCGGCCGCGGATCGTCGTTCTTGGAGGCGAAGATCGCCTTTTCGTCCCACAGGCGCTGCCAGCGGGGTTCGGATTCACGGGCGTTATAGCGTTCGGCGGTCATGAAATCGCAAGGATTTTGGGTGGCTTTGGGTGATTTTCGGGTCCCATCCGGGGACGGCGGACTAGGCCACAAAAGCGCCTGCGCGGTCAACGGCTTGGGGCCTCCAAACGCCCCATCCCGTCGCGTAGCCGCCCTGCCGCTGTCGCAGGGGCGCCGTCTGCAGCCTCCTCGTGGTCCTGGCGAAGGCCAGGACCAATCACCACAGGGCTTTGTCGAGGAAGGGATCGTGGCCCAGCTTCGCGCAATAATAAACGGTGGGGGTAATGGGTCCTGGCCTTCGCCAGGACGACGTTGAATATGCGGCGTCGCCGATGGTCATGGTTCCGCGCTCATCGTGACGCTCGACCACGCGCGATCTCAGCTCGCCAGCGCCATCCCGGCTTCGTCCAGCGTCTGCAGGAAGCCGTGCTCGATCACGGCGTTGCGGCCGCGGCGTTTGGCGGCGTAAAGGGCGGCGTCGGCGGCTTCGATCAGGTCGCCGGGGCGCTGGGTCTCGTTCGGTCTGGTCGTGGCAACGCCGACGCTGACGGTGACGACACAATGGCTCGAGGACGCGTGCGGCACGGCAAGGCCGAGCACGGCGGTGCGCACGGTCTCGCCGATCGCGAGCGCATGCGCGGCATCGGTGTTCGGCAGCAACAGACAGAATTCCTCGCCGCCATAGCGGCCGGCGAAGCCCATGGTGTCGGCCGCGATCCCGGACAGCACTTCGCCGATCCGGGTCAGGCAGGCATCGCCCTCGGGATGGCCGTAGGTGTCGTTGTAAAGCTTGAAGTGATCGACATCGATCATCATCAGCGACAGCTCGCACTCATATTGCTGCGCCCGCATCCACTCGAAGTCGAGCCGGCTCTGGAAGCCGCGGCGGTTGGCGAGGCCCGACAGCACGTCGATCGAGGCCATCACGGTGAGGCGATCGTTGGAGGCGACGAGCTCGCGCTCGCGCTGGCTGAGCTGCGCCGCCATCGCGTTGAAGGCGCGCGCCAGCGGCACGAATTCCGCCGGCAGCTTGTGTTTGGCGACGCGTGCCGACCAGTCGCCTTCGCCGAACCGCCGCGCCATGCCGGTCATCAGCTCGATCGGATGGATGACGAGCCGCTCGGCGCCGACCAGGGCACCCAACAAGACGAAAAGGCAGACAAATCCGAGCTGCAGATAGGCGGTGCGGATCTCGCGGTTGATCGCCGCGGTCACCTTGGCCTCATCCATGCTCACGATCAGCCGCGACTGCGTTCCGGCGATGCGCGCGAAGCTCAGCGTGCGCTGCGCGCCGTCGGACGCCGTGAACGACACCGAGCCGGATGGTTCGTCGTAGCTCAGCGCCTTCTCGGCGATCGCGGCCATCAAGGGGATGGTGTCGAGCGAGCGGCCGATCAGGCTCGCATGATCCGCGGGCGCGGCGATCACGACGCCGGTGCTGTCGACGAGAACGGCCGACATGCCGGGCTGGCCGCCGAGATTGGCCATGATCTGCGACAGCCAATCGATGTTGATGCCGGCGACGACGACGGCATCCTGCTCCGGATTGATCGCGGCCACCGGATAGGCGGCCATCATCATCGGGCGGCCATTGGTCCTGCCGCGCAGATAGTCGCTGAACACGAAGCCGCGGTTGTCCTGCGCCTTCTTGAAATATTCGCGGTCGCCGACATTGAGGCCGACCTGGACGTTGAGGGTCGAGCACTGCACCAGCCCGTCCCTGGAGACGAACATGATGCTGCGGATCCAGGGCAGCACCGTCGGCAGGCTGGCGCGCAGCACCTCGCAGCTCTGCGCGATGCCGCCGGAAGCGCGGATATAGGCCGCGGATTTCAGCATGGTCTCGACCGAGGAGACCACTTCGCGCTGGGTCTCGGCGGCATGCGCGGTGAGGCTGGCATAGCCGGCCGCGGCCTGCGCGATCTGCTTGCTGCGGGAATCCTCCAGCGTGCGGACGCGGTCGAGCATCAGGGGCGCGACCAGCATCAGCGCAAGCAAGGCCAGCCGGGCACGAATTCCCAGAACCTTCTTGAGCCTGACCCGGTTGCGGTTGAAAGTGACGCCCGACATTCTATTCCCTTGCCCGTGCGCAAGGTAGAATGCAGGGCTTCAAAAAGCCTTTCCCGAATTTGGTAAAATTCGAGCCAACCCCCCGCACCTGTCAGAGAACGGCACAAGCATGACGCAAAGCCCGACCACGCCGTTACCGCCCGGTTCACCACATGACCCTGCCTTTGGCCTCGCCGCCGTCGAACGCGAGATCGCCCATGCCTGCAAGGAAGCGCGGCGCGACCGTGCGTCGGTGACCTTGATCGCGGTGTCGAAGACATTCGCGGCCGACGCAATTTTGCCGATTATCGGCGCCGGACAGCGCGTATTTGGCGAAAACCGCGTGCAGGAGGCCAAGGGCAAGTGGCCGGCGCTAACTCAGGCTCACCCGGGATTGCAGCTGCATCTGATCGGGCCGTTGCAGTCGAACAAGGCCAAAGAGGCGGTCGCGCTGTTCGATGCGATCCATTCGGTCGATCGCACCAGCATTTGCGAAGCGTTAGCCAAGGAAATCAAAAATCAAGGGAAGCACCCGGAACTGTTCGTCCAGATCAATACCGGCGAGGAGCCGCAGAAGGCCGGCGTCGCGCCGCAGGACGCGGATACCTTCATCGCGGCCTGCCGTGACACCTACGGCCTTCCGATCTCGGGACTGATGTGCATCCCGCCGGTCGACCAGGCGCCGGCGCCGCACTTCGCGCTCTGCGCCAAGATCGCCGCGCGCAACGGCCTGAAAAATCTCTCGATGGGCATGAGCGCGGATTTCGCCGTGGCGATCCAGATGGGCGCCACCCATGTGCGCGTGGGCTCGGCGATTTTTGGGACGCGGACGGTGCCGCATAACTAGTGTCGCTTGGTGTCCGCCAGGATCACACTGAGGCTTGCCGTCATCAGAACCGTCATCCCCGCGCAAAGGCTTCGCCTTTGTCGCTGGAGGAGCCGCGAAGCGGCGTCTCGAAGGATCGACGGCCACCAGTCGGGCCGTGCATCCTTCGAGGCTCGCTACGCTCGCACCTCCAGCGACAAAGGCAAAGCCCTTGCGTGAGGATGACGGTGTTTGGATGCGTGTCTCGCCGCGCGCCCTTTTCTAAGGCCGCGGCGTATGGGTCCTGGCCTTCGCCAGGACGACGTTGGCGTGTGCGGTGAGCGCGCAGCCTACGCGAACTTCACCGACACTTTTCCGATCGCGCCGAAATCGGCCGCGAATTCATCGCCGGCGGCGATCGGCAGCGGTGGGTGGCACGTGCCTGTGGTGACGACCTCGCCTGCCCGCAAGGTCAGCCCGAGCGCGGAGAGTTCGTTGGCGCACCAGGCGAGCGCCGCGCGGGGATCGCCGAGCACGTTCTTGCCGTGGCCGATATAGCGCTCGCCGCGCAGCGTGATGACCGGGCGCTCCTCGACCAGATCGATCGCGCGCCAGTCCGCTGTCGTTGCGGGTCCTGTCTCTTATACACATAGTTCGTCGGCAGCGTCAGATGTGTATAAGAGACAGCTGTAAGGCGTCGTTCGCGGCGCGAGATCGCGCGCCATGCGGAAGGCGTATTCCGGCTCGCCGACGCGCATCTCGTTGCCCTGCATCGACGCGGTGCCGCCATCCGGTATCACCGTCTCGGCAAGGATGCGCCCCGCCAGCGGTCCGGCGACATTGATGTGCTTCTGGCCGGCCGTGCTGGTCGCCGCGATCTTCCAGCCGAACAGTTTTTCGCGCGACGTTTTCTCCAGCGCAGCCTGCACCGCGTAGCCCTCGGCGCGATCGCGCGGCCGAATTGCGCTATCGAGTACGCCGAGTTTTGTTCCCGCGTGCCAGTGCTCGTGCAGGACCTTCGAGGCGGCGGCGATCTGGTTGTTGTCGAGCATGCTGTTCGCTCCCGCGGGAATTATTCTTGGTTGCGCGCGATCTCAGCACAAACGCGTCGCGCTTGTCGCATGGGAAAACCGATGCCCAGCTATTCCAGCAAGCTACTCTATGATGATCTTTGTCTTTGGACTCATCCGTCGCAACAGCCGCAGCATCGAGGCTTTCGTCATCGAGACGCAGCCCGCGGTCGGCGAGAAATTCGGCCGCGCCAGATGCAGGAATACGGCGCTGCCGCGACCGGCGACGCGCGGCGCGGCGTTGTGATCGATCTCGACAATGAAATCGTAGAGACGGTCCTCGCGAGTCAGGCGGTCGCCGCCCTGCTCGCGATCGAGCCGGATCGGCTGGTTGTAGTGACGGTCGGCGGGGTCCTCGCACCAGGCGTCCTCGCGACGGATCGGCCGGGTCGGCAGGAAAGTCGTGGGACGCTGGTGCCGGTCGGCGCGCCACCAGAGCTGGCGCGGATGGAAGACGCCGCGTGGCGTGCCACCGTCGCCCTCGCGCTTGTTGGCGAGGATTCCGCCGCGCCCGAGCGCCACCGGCACGGTCCAGCCGTCGGCCGACAGCCAGCCCCGGCGCGGGTCGCCGGCTGCTGCTCGGACCTCGATGATGGAGAGCGGCCGATCACGTTTAACTGTCATATAAGTGATTGAAATAGCTGATCTTCCCTTAAGAATCGTTCCAAACTGAGCTTGCCTTGGAGGTTCAGAACATTCTATCTCCCGGCATTACAGGACATTCACGTCCTGCCCCGCCGGATTTGAGGTAGACTGCGTTGCCTTGTGAATCGGTAACAATCGCCTACCTGAGAACATATCTAGCCGATGTTACGGCCATAGGCGCCCTCCGCTTCTGACCGCCCCGCCCCCGAAGGATTGTACCTATGGCCAATGCCCGCAAGATCTTGATCGTGGATGACGATACCGATCTGCGCGATACGCTGGTCGAGCAGCTGTCGCTGCACGAGGAATTCGAAGCCTCCGCAGTCGACACCGGCGCCAAGGGCGCCACTGCCGCCAAAGCCAATTCCCCCGATCTGGTCCTGATGGACGTCGGCCTGCCCGACACCGATGGCCGCGAAGTGGTCCGCTCGCTCCGCAAGGGCGGCTTCAAGGCTCCGATCATCATGCTGACCGGCCACGACACCGATTCCGATACGATCCTGGGGCTCGAATCCGGCGCCAACGACTATGTGGCCAAGCCATTTCGTTTCGCGGTGCTGCTGGCCCGGATCCGGGCGCAGCTCCGCCAGCACGAGGCCAGCGAGGACGCGGTGTTCTCGGTCGGCCCCTACTCGTTCCGGCCCGGCTCGAAGATGCTCACCGGCGCCAATGCCAGGAAGGTGCGGCTGACCGAGAAGGAAACCGCAATCCTCCGCTTCCTCTACCGCGCCGGCCAGATGCCAGTTTCGCGCGAGACCCTGCTCCAGGAAGTCTGGGGCTACAATTCCGGTGTCACCACCCACACGCTGGAAACCCACATCTACCGCCTCCGCCAGAAGATCGAGAAGGACGCCGCCAACCCGGAAATCCTGGTGACGGAAGCCGGTGGCTACAAGCTGGTGCCGTGATACGCTTTGCGCTCAACGATTCGTGAAATCGAGGCGCACCGCGGTTACCGGACCTGAATGTCGATCGATGATGACGTAGCCCTGCTCGAGCGGGTCCCGACGATGCGTCTGTTGGGCGAGAGCTCCTTGCGCATGCTGGCGATCGGCTCCGAGCAACGTGATTTCAACGCAGGCGACGTGCTGTTCAAGGCCGGCGACGCTGCGGACGCCGGCTATGTCGTGCAGCGCGGCACCTTCCGCGTCGAGGAAGGCGGCGCCGAGATTATCGCCGGTCCCGGCGCGCTGATCGGCGAGCTCGCATTGATCGTCGCGATGAAGCGGCCATCGACCGCCACCGCACTGGAGCGCGGCTCGGTGATCCGCGTCGCGCGCAGCCTGTTCCAGCGCGTGCTGGAAAGCGATCCCGCCGCGGCCCTTCGGCTGCGCGATGAACTCGCATTGCGTACCAGCCAGCTCGCAAGCGATATCCTGATGGCGGGCGGGAAGTTGAGTACGTGATCATACCGCAAGGTATTGAACCGTCACCCTGAGGTGCGAGCGCAGCGAGCCTCGAAGGGTCGACGGCCACCAGCCGGGCCGTGCACCCTTCGAGACGTGCGTTCCGCGCTCCTCAGGATGACGGGTCGGGGGTCGGCGGCGCCCTACACCTCCATCACCGCCGTCACTGGCACGTGGTCCGACGGGCGCTCCCAGCCGCGGGCGTCACGGGCGATCTTGAAATCGCTGACCTGATCCTTCAGCGCGCGCGAGACCCAGATGTGATCGAGCCGGCGGCCGCGATCGCCGACGGTCCAGTCCGCTGCGCGGTAGCTCCACCAGGTGTAGACCTTTTCCGACATCGGGATCCGCTCGCGCGCGATGTCGAACCATTCGCCATGCGCCTGCGCGGCCAGCAGCTTCTCGGTCTCGACCGGCGTGTGCGAGACCACCTTGAGCAGCTGCTTGTGCGACCAGACGTCGTTCTCATGCGGCGCGACGTTGAGGTCGCCGACCAGGATGTGGCGGTCGTCGCCGCGCGGATGCAGCGGCTCGCAAGCTTTCATCTCGTCGAGGAATTGCAGCTTGTGCTCGAATTTCGGATTGAGCGCGGGATCGGGAATGTCGCCGCCGGCCGGTACGTAGAAATTATGCAGCACCAGCGGCTTTGACAGCTGCGCCTTCTCGCCGAACGACACCGAGATGTGCCGTGAATCGATCTTGTCGCAGAACGTCCTGATGTCGGTCGTCTCGAACGGTAGGCGCGAGACGATGGCGACGCCGTGATAGCCCTTCTGTCCGTTCAGCGCGACGTGCTCATAGCCGAGCCGCTTGAAGCGTTTCAGCGGAAACGCATCGTCGATGCATTTGGTCTCCTGCAGGCACAGCACATCCGGCCGCGCGCTCTTGATGAACTTGGCGACGGTGTCGATGCGCAGGCGCACCGAATTGATGTTCCAGGTGGTGACGGAGAACCGCATGAGAGCTGCGTCTTAGCACGGTTCTCAGTGCGGGTTGGCGCTTTGTCCACAAGCAAGCGCTTGTAGGATGGGTAGAGCGAAGCGAAACCCATCATTGACGCAGCGCGCCGTGACCGCGATGGGTTTCGCTGCGCTCTATCCATCCTACGGCATCGCGATCAGCCCGGCGAGGTGCCGGGATAGGTCGTGAAGTCGATCTTGAACAGCGCCGGATCGGGCTTCTGCGTCGCGTCGAGATTGTAGACCGCAACGGTCGTGTCGTAGCCCTGCGGGTCGGTGACGGTCCACTGCTTGAGCTTGCCGTCCTTGGCGCCGATCATCAGCAGGAAGCGGCTGGTGCCGACCAGCGCCTGCTTCTCCTCGATCGTGATGCTGACGAACACGTCGTCGGCGGTGACGCTGATGACGTTGGTGTCCTTCATCAGGTCGATGCGATCCGACAGCAGATAGCGCAGCGGGGTCTGCGACAGCGGATAGACGTCCTGGGTGGCGAGCCTGCGGTCGCGCACCGCGACCGAGGAACCGTCCGCGATCACCTCGATCGGGCTCGGATCGTCATATTCGAAGCGCAGCTTGCCGGGCTTCTGGATGTAGAAATCGCCCTTGGTCTTGGTGCCGTCGGGGCCGACCTGGACGAAATTTCCGACCAGTGTTTGCAGCGACGAGAGGTAGGCCGAGACCTTGGCGGCCTGCGCCTTCTGGTTGGCGTCGAAGGTCTGGAAGATGTTGGCGGGCACGTTGCGGCGCGGATCGGGAATCACCGGGTTCGGCGGTGCCTGGGTGGCGCCCGTCGTCGTCGGGCCCTTGTCCGCATTGGTTTGCGCGCCGGCGTCCTTCTTTGGCGCTGCCTTGGCTCCAGCGCTGGGTGCGGGCTTCGGCGGCGGCGCATTCTGCGCAGTCGCAGCGCCGGCGATCGCGGCGGTGACGAGAAGAGCCAGCGCGGTGCGCATGCCGCGGTCAATGAGGTGTTTTGCCATCAGATATGTCAGGTCTCTGTTCGACGCTCGTCCCGCTGCGCCGGATTTTATCCCGCCTCTTCCGAGGGAGATATGGTTTTTCCGTGATGATCGCCCCCCGATCAGAACTGGCCTTCTTCCTCCCCGACCAGGATTTCGCGCTTTCCGGCGTGATTCGCCGGACCGACGATGCCCTCAAGTTCCATCCGCTCCATCAGCGAGGCGGCGCGGTTATAGCCGATCTGCAGCCGGCGCTGAATGTAGGAGGTCGACGCCTTGCGGTCGCGCTTGACGATCGCAACCGCCTGCGTGAACAGATCGCCGCCGCCGTCGCCGCCCATGCCGGTGGCATCGAACACGGCGCCGTCCTCGTCGGTCGGCTCTTCCGCGGTGACGGCTTCGAGATATTCCGGTGCGCCTTGCGTCTTGAGGTGACGCACCACCTTCTCGACTTCCTCGTCGGAGGCGAACGGTCCGTGCACGCGGCTGATGCGGCCACCGCCCGCCATGTAGAGCATGTCGCCCTGGCCGAGCAGCTGCTCGGCGCCCATCTCGCCAAGGATGGTGCGGCTGTCGATCTTCGACGTCACCTGGAAGGCGATGCGGGTCGGGAAGTTCGCCTTGATCGTGCCGGTGATGACGTCGACCGACGGACGCTGCGTGGCGAGGATGACATGCAGGCCAGCGGCGCGCGCCATCTGCGCGAGGCGCTGCACCGCGCCCTCGATGTCCTTGCCGGCGACCATCATCAGGTCGGCCATCTCGTCGACGATGATGACGATGTAGGGCAGCGGCTCGAGGTCGAGCTTCTCTTCCTCGTAGATCGCCTTGCCGCTCTCCTTGTCGAAGCCGGTGTGGACGGTGCGCGTCAGCTCTTCGCCCTTGGCCTTGGCTTCAACGAGGCGCGCATTGTAGCCGTCGATGTTGCGCACGCCGAGCTTGGCCATCCGCTTGTAGCGCTCCTCCATCTCGCGCACGGCCCATTTCAGCGCCACCACCGCCTTCTTCGGATCGGTGACGACGGGCGTCAACAGATGCGGGATGCCGTCATAGACCGAGAGTTCGAGCATCTTCGGATCGACCATGATCAGGCGGCACTGATCCGGCCGCAGCCGGTAGACCAGACTCAGGATCATGGTGTTGATCGCGACCGATTTGCCGGAGCCGGTGGTGCCGGCGATCAGCATGTGCGGCGTGCGCGCCAGGTCGATGATGACGGGGTCGCCGCCGATCGTCTTGCCGAGGCACAGCGGCAGCTTCGCAACCGAATCGATGCTTTCCTTGGCGACCAGAAGCTCGCGCAGATAGACCTTCTCGCGATGCGCGTTCGGCAGCTCGATGCCGATCGCGTTGCGGCCGGCAACCACGGCGACGCGGGCCGACAGCGCGCTCATCGAGCGTGCGATGTCGTCGGACAACCCGATCACGCGCGACGACTTGATGCCGGGCGCGGGCTCCAGCTCGTATAGCGTGACCACCGGGCCGGGATTGGCCTTGACGATCTCGCCGCGCACGCCGAAGTCCTGCAGCACGCCTTCGAGCGAGCGCGAATTGGTCTCGAGCTCGGCCTTGCTCAGCGGCTGGCGATCGCTGGCTTTCGGCGCGCTGAGCACGGAGACCGACGGCAGCTCGAACTTGTCGGAATTCTTCTTCTTCGGCTTCGGCTCGGCCTTCTTGCGCGGGGCGCGGGCGGCGGGAGCTTCGTCCTCCTCGTCGTCCTCTTCCTCGTCGTCGTCGAAAGCGTCAGCTTCGTCCTCACCATGGTCTTCATGCGCGGGCGCGATCGAGGGCGCCGAGCGGCCGCCGCCGATATTGGGCTCCTGGCGCTCGAACGCAGCGCTGCGGCCCTGCGCGCCGCTCGAGACCAGCGATCTGTAGGCGGTGGTCAGCAGCCAGCCGAGCCGCGCCTTCGCGCTCATCAGCGCATGGAACAGCCAGCCCAGCGAGACCGAGCTGCGGTCGTTGTCTTCTTCCTCGACGAACGGCTCGTCATCGTCAGAGATCGGCGTCAGTTCGTCGTCCTGCTCCTTGGCGCCCCAGCCGCAGGCGAACAGGAAGCTTGCCGCCATCGCGACGACCAGGATCGAGCCGAGCACGACGCGATAGATGAAGCCGGGCGGGCCGAACACGACGGCCGGCGCACGCAGCAGCGCGTCGCCGACCACGCCGCCGAGCCCGGTCGGCAGCGGCCATGCGGTGTTGTGCGGCCAGCAGCTGGCGAAGCCCGCCGCGATCACCGTGCACAGGATCCAGCAGCCGAGCCGCAGCGCCTCGCGGTCGAACGGGCGATGCGTCAGCATCCGCCAGCCCCACACCGCGACCGGCAGCACCAGCATGATGGCGCCGAGGCCGAGGATCTGCATCAACAGGTCGGCGCCGATCGCGCCGGGATAGCCGAGCACGTTGCGGATCGCTCGCGAGGTAGCGTGGCTCAGCGACGGATCCTGCACCGACCAGGTCATCAGCGCCGCCGTGATGGCGCCGGACAGCGCGATCAGGCCGAGCCCGGTGAGTTCGCGCAGCCGTCGCGCCAGCGCCTCGCGGAGCGAGAGCGGCAGATGGCCGACCAGGGGGATGACACGTTCGATCGCTGGCATACTCAATCTTCGCGCTTCGCGATTAACCCAGGGTTTCGACCAGGCGATGCATCGCCTCGGCCGTCGATTCACTGTCGGAGACGAGCGCAAGGCGGATATAGCCCGCACCCGGATTGGAACCGTCGTTCTGCTGACGCGCCAGATAACTGCCGGGAATCACGCGCACGCCGGCGTCGCGATAGAGCCTGACCGCCGCCGCCTCGTCGCCGCCGCGCCCGGAGACGTCGAGCCAGACGCAGAAGCCGCCGGCGGGACGCTTGTAGCCGTAGCGGTTGCCGAGGATCTGGTCGGCGAAATCGAACTTGATGCGATAGAGCCTGCGATTCTCCTCGACATGCGCCTCGTCGCTATAGGCGGCGACCGCGACATGCTGCAGCGGCACCGGCACCTGCGGCGCCGCGACATTGCGCAGTTCGTGGAACGCGGCCAGAAACTTCCTGTCGCCCGCGGCGAATCCGACGCGCATGCCCGGCAGGTTCGAGCGCTTCGACAGCGACTGGAACGCCACCACATTGCTGAAGTCGGGACCGGCGCATTCGAGAATGCTGCCCGGCGCCTCGCGGGTGTAGATCTCCGAGTAGCACTCGTCGCTCAGGATGATGAAGCCGAAGCGATCCGCGAGCTCTTTCAGCCGCGTGAAATAAGCGCGCGAGGCGACCGAGCCCTGCGGATTGGCGGGCGAGGCGATGAAGAACGCGACGGTACGCGCCAGCGTCGCCTCGTCGATCGAATCAAGATCGGGCAGGAAACCGTTGCCGAGCGTGGTCGGCAGGTAGATCTGCTCGCAGCCGGCCGCGCGGGCGCCGGCGCCGTAGGCCGGATAGAACGGGTTCGGCATCAGGATCGCCGGCCGGCCCTTGCGTGGCGCGACATAGCGCGAGGCTGATATCGCGGCGAAGAACAGCCCCTCGCGGCTGCCGTTCAGCACCATCACCTCGCTCTCCGGATCGACCGGCCGCGGCAACTGGAACCGGCTTCCCAGCCAGGTCGCGACGGCGCGGCGGAACGGCTCGATGCCCTTGGCGATCGGGTAGCGGCCGAATTCGGCGGTGTGCTTTGCCAGCACCGGCCCGACGAAATCGGGCACCGGGTGCTGCGGCTCGCCTAATGACAGCGTAATCAAGGGCTTGGCAGGCTGATAGGGCGCCAGCAGCTCGGTCGTGCGCAAGAAAGGGGAACGCTCGGCCTGGCCGGCGGATGCGACATCGCCGGCGCCCTGCGCCAAGCCGGATGAGGCGGTCATTGCCATGATTGAAATGCCAGCACTTTCACTGCGGTCGGAGGGTAGGGGGCGCCGACCGTAAACCGATCAAGTCACCATAGATAGGGCGAGGTTAAGACGCGATTAACCATCGGTGGCGCGGCACGATCGGCCGGCGCGTGATATCAGCGCTGACGCCAGAAAGCCGTATCGAAATTGCTCCGAGACATGATCCACCGCCGCGCCGTCCGGGCGCTCATCATCACCGGCGAGCGCGAAGTCCTGCTGATGCGGATTCGCCCGCCACACGGCGGCGACTGCTTCTGGATCGCGCCGGGCGGCGGCATCGAGGCCGACGAGACGGCTGAAGCGACGCTGCAGCGGGAACTGGCGGAGGAATTGGGGTTGGTCGATTTCGCCCACGGCTCGGCCGTCTGGCGGCGTCACCACACCTTCAACTGGGGCGGCCGGCGGATCTCTCAAAAGGAAGAGTACCGGATCGTTCACGCGGATCGCTTCGCGCCCGTGATGGCCGACGAGGCCGAGGCAAGGGTGCTCGATTGTTTCCGCTGGTGGCCGATCGCCGATCTGTCCAGCGCGAGTGAGCGCCTGACGCCGCTGTCGCTCGCCGACATCCTTGATCGCTATTTGCGCGACGGCGCACCGAGCGAGCTGCCGGACGAGGAAATTTTGATCGACTGACGCGGCTCGATGGCTCCAACCTCTCCTTGAAAAGGGTAGGTCGCTTTGCTCGGAGAGCAAAGCGGGTGGGGATCTATTCTCTCCGCAGACAGCATCGTGCGCGGCTGACCCCCATCCCAACCTTCCCCCTTTCAGGGGGAAGGAGAAGACAGGCAGCGGGCCGGATTTCGCTGCCGCTCCATCCGGACACCGCACCCGATGCGGGACGACTACCGCGCCGGCAGCTTCTCGAACGACGGCTTGCCCTCGGGCAGATGGTGGAAGGTCTGCTTGTCGCAGGTGTAGATCGTCATCTGCGGGGTGAACACCGAGGGGTCGTCGAAGGTGCCGACCTTCAGGATGGTGGCGGGCAGGCCCGGCACCTTGGTCACGAGATGCGTGCCGCATTCCGGGCAGAACTCGCGCGTCACGGCGCGGTCGAGATCCTTGCGGGTGAACTGCTTGGGCTCGCTGGCGGTGTATTTGAAGCCGGTGGTCGGCATCGCCATGAACATGTTCGGTCCGCCGCCCGTGATGTACTGGCATTCGCGGCACAGGCACTGCGCCGCCATCATCGGCTCGCCCTCGGCCTCATAGCGCACGTTGCCGCAATAGCACCTGCCCTGCACCTTCATGACATCCTCCCGATTTCGTTGTTTGTAGCCTGCCATTCCACAATGGCAGGCAATTCCGACAATATTTTCTCAAGCCGCAGAAAAAAGAAAGGGGCCCCAGCTTGCGCTGGAGCCCCTCAACGGCCCGAACATTGCCGGGTATGTGTCCGGACCGTAGTTCTGGGAACGACCGCTTGGGGAGGTCGCGCCCCGGGAGAACCCAAATTGACGGCCCTCAAGGGCCGCTAATTTCACATGTTGTAGGCGCGCTCCGTGTGCTCGGTGATGTCGAGGCCTTCGCGCTCGGTCTCGACGTTGGCGCGCAGGCCGACGATCACGTCGACGATCTTGTAGAGGATCGCCGAACCGATGCCCGACCACACCAGCGTGGTGCAGACGCCCCAAACCTGCGAGATCATCTGAGCCGCGAAGTCATAATCGGCGACCTTCGGCGGGATCGCGGTGTAGTCGATGATGCCTGCACCGCCGAGCGCCGGGTTGACCAGGATGCCGGTGCCGAGCGCGCCGACGATGCCGCCGACGCAGTGAACGCCGAACACGTCGAGCGAGTCGTCATAGCCGAGCGCGTTCTTCACGACCGTGCAGAAGAACAGGCAGACCACGCCGACCACGAGGCCGAGTACGATGGCGCCCATCGGACCGGCATAGCCGGCCGCCGGGGTCACCGCGACGAGGCCCGCGACCGCACCCGACAGCGCGCCGAGCAGCGAGGGATGGCCCTTGATGATCCATTCCGCGAACATCCAGGACAACGCCGCCGCGGCGGTCGCCACGAAGGAGTTGGTCATGGCGAGCGCAGCGCCGCCATTGGCTTCGAGGTTGGAGCCGGCGTTGAAGCCGAACCAGCCGACCCAGAGCAGCGAGGCGCCGATCATGGTCATGGTCAGCGAGTGCGGAGCCATCAGCTCCTTGCCGTAACCGGTCCGCTTGCCGATCAGCAGCGCGCCGACCAGGCCGGCGATGCCCGCGTTGATGTGCACGACGGTGCCGCCCGCGAAGTCGATCGCGCCCTTCTTGAAGATCCAGCCGGCATCGGCGTTGATCTCGTCGAGCTTGGCCTGCGCCGCGGTCTTGGCCGCGCCGTCAGCCGCAGCGGCGAGCGCCTTGGCGGCATCCTGGATCGCGTCCGGGCCCGGCCAGTACCAGACCATGTGCGCGATCGGGAAATAGATCAGGGTCACCCAGAGCGGGATGAATAGCGCGATCGCCGCGAACTTCATGCGCTCGGCGAAGGCGCCGACGATGAGGGCCGGCGTGATCGCCGCGAAGGTCATCTGGAAGCACATATAGATGAGTTCCGAGATGTTGGCGTCGACCGAGAAGGTCGCCGCCTTCGAGTCCGGCGTGACGCCCATCAGGAAGGCCTTGGAGAAGCCGCCGATGAAGTCGGAGCCGCCGGTGAAGGCGAGGCTGTAGCCGTAGAGGGCCCAGAGCACGGTGACGAGGCAGACCGTGTAGAACACCTGCGCCAGCACCGAGAGCATGTTCTTGGAGCGGACCAGGCCGCCATAGAACAGCGCGAGGCCGGGGATGGTCATCAGCAGCACCAGCACCGTCGAGGTCAGCATCCAGGCGTTGTCGCCCTTGTTGACGGTCGGCTCGGCGTAGGCGGCGGTCGCGGCGAACAGGCCGACTGCAAGGGCCGCAAGTCCCGCGCCGTAGGGACGCTTGAACGTCATGTTATTTCACTCCTGAGGTCTTAAGGTTTGAGCGCGAAAGTCAGAGGGCCGCGGCATCGGCCTCGCCGGTGCGGATGCGCACGGCGTGATCGAGGCTGATGACGAAGATCTTGCCGTCGCCGATCTGACCGGTCTTGGCGGCGGAGGTGATGGCGTCGATGGTCTTGTCGACCTGATCGGAATTGACCGCGACCTCGATCTTGATCTTGGGCAGGAAGCTCACGGCATATTCGGCACCGCGATAGATTTCCGTGTGGCCTTTCTGGCGGCCGTAGCCTTTGACTTCCGTCACCGTGAGACCATGAACGCCAATGGCGGTCAGGGCGTCACGGACCTCTTCGAGCTTGAATGGCTTAATGATCGCCATAACAATTTTCATGAGTCCTATCCCCGCTTGGGCCCGGTGCGAATGAACACCGGGAGTTTCGACTGAGGTTCACCACGCGGAGGACATCCACTACGCGGGCACAGCCTGGACCCTTAGAATCAAATGCCGTGCCAAACGGCCGGAGTTCGCTAATGGATTATGAATCCGGACCTTTTCCCGCTTTGCGGGAGGGAGTTGCCCCTGCGCTATTCCGCCGCGCCTAAAATATGGTCAGGCCTGTCTATAACGCAGGCACGGCCAACTCCGGACACAATTCTGCTCAGCCGTGGTGCAGGAGACGGTACCCAGACACAGCTGCCAGGCTGTCCCGCAGCCTGCGACCACCCTCTCGATCGGGCCGCCGGTTCGTGAGCCTGCCGGACGGATTGCGCCGAGGGAATTTGCCGTTGGGCTTCATCGGCTTGCCTGAATTCCCGCCCCCGGGACGTGACCTGCGCCGAGATCCGCGAAGGCAAGCGAAGCCAGTGGCGGGCATGATCGCCGCGCCGTTCTGCACGAGCCGGACCAGGGCCGTATGCGGCAAGCGCACCAAGACGGTACAAGTCCCGCACTTTCGGCAGTGTTCGTTACGGATCGTTAGCTGTCTGTAGCATTGTAGTTCCGGCGTTAACGCCGCCGTTGCCGTCGTTGCGCTATTGCCGCCGCATAAGAACTTCAATGACAGGTGGGGCAACCAATGATTGATCGTATCCGCGCGCTGCTCGAGCAGCAGCCGATGATTTCGCTGGATTTCAACACGATCACCGACGACACGAATCTCTATGACGCAGGGCTGACATCCTTCGCCACGGTGCAGGTGATGCTGGCGCTTGAGGAAGAGTTCAACATCGAATTTCCCGAAGCGATGCTCACGCGACGGACCTTCTCGTCGCTCTCCAACGTCGCGGACGCCGTTTCGCGGCTGACACAGCAGGCGGCGTAACACCATGAGCGTGGTGAGAATGATAGAGCCGGTGCCGGCCTCTGCCGACACGCCGGCCGAGCGCATGCGTCGGGTCGCCAAGATCGCCGCGCAGCAGGTCGACGCGGTCGACCGCGAGGGCCGTTTTCCGGTTGACACCATCGAAGCATTGAAGCGCGAGCGCCTGCTCGGCGTCGCGATCCCCGTCGAGCATGGCGGGGAGGGATTGGGCACGATGGAGATCGCGGATCTCATCGTCCAGCTCGCCCAGGCGTGCGGCTCGAGCGCCATGATCTACGCCATGCATCAGATCAAGACGTCGAGCTTCGTCAGCCACGGCGGCGCCAGCGACTGGCATCTGGCCTATATGCGTCGCATTGCGGCTGAGCAGTTGCTGATGGCCTCCGCGACCACGGAAGCCGGCATCGGCGGCAATTTGCGTAATTCGATCTGTGCGGTTGAAGTGGCAGACGGCCGTTTCTCGCTGACCAAGGAAGCGACCGTCATTTCCTACGGCCGCCATGCCGACGCAATTCTCGCCACGGCGCGGCGCGCTCCGGACGCCGCAAGCTCCGATCAGGTGATGGTTGTCATTCCCGCAGACCTGAACCGCACGCTGGAGCGCACCTCCGTATGGGACACGCTCGGAATGCGCGGCACCTGTTCGGACGGTTTCCATCTTGTCGCGCACGGTGACGCGGCGCAGATCTTCCCCAAGCCGTTCTCGGAGATCGCGGCGCAGTCGATGCTGGCGAGCTCGCATATCTTCTGGGGCGCGACCTGGTTCGGTATCGCCACCGATGCCTTCAATCGCGCGCAAGCATTCGTCAAGGCTGCGGCGCGCAAGCAGGCGGATGGAAGTCTCCCGCCGGGCGCGCTACGGCTCGCCGAAGCGGCCGCCCTGCTTCAGGAGATGAAGGGTCATCTCACGGCGGCCATTCACCGCTTCGATGCGGCCAAGGGCAATGACGACGCGCTCTCCTCGATCGGCTTCACCGCTGAGATCAACGCGCTGAAGGTCGCTGCGAGCGAGAAGGCTGGGGCGATCGTGCGGCTCGCCATGCTGGTCAACGGCATCGTCGGCTACAAGAACGGCACGCCGTTCAGCGTCGGCAGACACCTGCGCGACGTGAGCTCAGCGCCGGTGATGATTTCGAACGACCGTATTCTTTCCAACACCGCGACGCTCCTGCTGATGAGTCGCTTTGATACCAGCCTGAGAGGTTGAGATGGACGCCAAGACGTTCGATGCAAAGAGCCTGCTCGACACCCTGTTCGACAAGAGCATCCTGTTCAAGACCGGAGTAGACGGGCTTTATGGCCGCTCCGGCGTTTTCGAAGAGGTGATCGAGCGCTTTGAGCGGCTCGTGACGCGCATCGGAGCGCCGGACAAGGCAACCCGCATCCACTTCCCGCCGGGCATGAGTCGCGCGACGCTTGAAGGCAGCGGTTACATGAAGAGTTTCCCGCAGCTCGCGGGCTGCGTGCATTCCTTCATGGGCGGCGAGCGCGAGCATGCGCAGCTTCTCGGCATGATGGCCGCGGGAGAGGACTGGACCGAACTGCAGCAGGCGACGAACGTGGTGCTGACGCCGGCCGCCTGCTACCCGCTCTATCCGACCGTTGCCGCGCGCGGTCCGGTGCCCGACGACGGTGTCCTGTTCGAGCTTTCCTCTTATTGCTTCCGCCACGAGCCTTCCAAGGATCCGGCGCGCATGCAGCTCTTCCGCATGCGCGAATTCGTCCGCATCGGGACGGCCGAGCAGGTGTGCGCCTTCCGCGAAAGCTGGCTGGAGCGCGGCAAGGCGATGATCGAATCACTCGACCTGCCATGCGAAGTTGACCTCGCCAACGATCCGTTCTTCGGCCGCGGCGGCAAGATGATGGCCAACAACCAGCGCGACGAAGGACTCAAGTTCGAGCTGCTGATCCCGGTGACCAGTATCGAGAAACCGACGGCCTGCTTGTCCTTCAACTATCATCGCGACCATTTCGGCCAGACCTGGGGCCTCAAATTCGCGGATGGCAGCCTGTGCCACTCGGCCTGCGTCGGCTTCGGGCTGGAGCGCGTGGCGCTCGCGCTGTTCCGCCATCACGGCCCTGACGTCGAGGCCTGGCCGGCTTCGGTGCGTGAGACGCTTTGGAGCAACTGATTTGGGGCAACTGAAATGAAGAGCGCCATCGCCGGGCTCGATCCGGCCGCCCACAAGCCGCACGGGTTGCACGATCCGGAGCGGCGATGGCCACAGACCAACTGCTATGTCGATCTGCTGATCGAGGTGATGCATGCGACCGGGAATGACCCGGTCGCGGCGCTCGGCTTCACCGTCGCGCAGGATTTCGAAGGCGACCAGTTCACGTTCTTCAAATTCCCGACGGCCGACCTGCAGCGATTGGCCGGCCTGGATATCCAGGAACTGTCCGTGTTCGATCGCCTGGAGACGCATGTTCTCAATCAGATCGAGCGCGGGCGGCTGCCGCTGGTCGAGGTCGATGCCTTCCATCTGCCCGACACCAAGGGCATCACCTATCGCACCGGCCATTCCAAGACGACGGTCGGCATCAATGTGCTCGTTCCCGGGCGCCGCCACATGGCCTACTTCCACAACGACGGCTACTTTGCGCTGGACGGCGAGGACTACGACGGCATTTTCGGACAGCGCGACGGCGCGCCGGCCGGCGGCCTGCCGCTGTTTCCCTACGCCGAGTTCGTCAAATTCGACGCCACGCGCCCTTCGCGCGATCCGGTCGGTGCCGCTACCGAGATCCTCGCGCAGCATCTGCGGCGGAGGCCGAAGCGCAATCCGCTCGACGCTTACGCGGCCGTGTTCGGCCGCCATGCCGAGGTGCTGGCCGGCCGGTCACCGGAGTATTTTCACGTCTACGCCTTCAACACGTTGCGGCAGGTGGGCGCCAATTTCGAACTCCTCTCCAGTCATCTGGAATGGCTGGGACGGCGCGGCGAGACCAGTCTCGCTGAGGCGATCGAAGCCGCCGCGGCGATCGCCGAGGGCGCCAAGGTCATGCAATTCAAGCTCGCCCGCGCCATGGCCCGGCATCGGTTCGATGGGCTCGCGGACGGCATCGGGCCGATGGCCAAGGCCTGGCAAACGGTGATGGACGCGCTGGACCGTCGTATGACTGATCTCGCCAGTAAGGCAGCATAGGACTGGCTTGCCGGTCATGGGAATGCGTGTGTGCACGGACACTTTTGTGTCGACGACCGAGACGGCCGAGCTCCTGGACAGCGGCTGGCGCATGGTCGTCTCGCCGGCCGGCGCGTGGGCGTCTCCGGCGGCGATCGACGGCAGCGCCGAATGGCTGGAGGCGGCGTGCCCCGGCACGGCCGCAGCTGCGCTGGAAGGGCTTGGCCGCTGGGACCGCAACCATCCCGCTCCGCTGCACGACCAGGACGTCTGGTATCGTCGCCGGCTCGATGCCGCAGGACCCGTCCGTCTTGTATTTGACGGCTTGGCGACGGTCGCGGAGGTCTGGCTCGACGATCGCCTCGTGCTGTCCTCGACCTCGATGTTCGAGCGCCATGATGTGGCTGTGACGCTTGCCGGCGGCGAGCAACTGGTCATCGCATTCCGCAGCCTCAAGCGCCATCTGGAAACCTTGACCGGTCCGCGTGCGCGCTGGAGGCCGCGCATGATCGACGATCAGCGGCTGAGGCTCGTGCGGACCACGCTGATCGGCCATATGCCGGGTTGGTCCCCGGGCTTCGACATCGTCGGACCGTGGCGGCCGATCAAGCTGATCCGCGATACCGATCGTCAAGCCGTGCGCGATGTGCAGATGCGGGCCGACCTCGCCGGCACGACAGGGCATCTTTCGGTCACGGTCACGCTGGTCGAGCCGTTAGACGGCACGCCGGCCATGATCGCCTGTGCGGGCGCTGTCGCCGCGTTGACGGCCGAGACAGTCACGCGGCTGACGGCAAGACTGGATATCGCGAACGTTGCGCCATGGTGGCCGAACAGCCATGGTGAACCGGCGTTGCACGAGGTCGTCCTGACGCTCGGCCCGATGCGAATTGCACTCGGCCGCGTCGGCTTTCGGCATATCGAGATCGATCGTGGCGCCGACGGCCGCGGCTTTCGGCTGGTTGTCAATGGCGTATCCGTCTTTTGCCGCGGCGCGGTGTGGACGCCGTCCGATCCGGTGCGGCTGCCGTCCTCACGCGCGGAAGTCGCGCGCGACCTCGATCTTGCGCGGCGGGCCGGGGTCAACATGCTCAGGGTCGGCGGCACGTTCGTCTATGAGAGCGACGCATTTCACGAGCTTTGCGACGAGATGGGCATCCTGGTCTGGCAGGACCTGATGCTCGCCAATTTCGACTATCCGGCGAAGGACGAAGCCTGGCAGGCGTCGCTCTCGCGCGAGGTCGGGAATCTGCTCGGGCGGCTCAGGCATTCGCCGTCACTCGCCGTTCTGTGCGGTGGCAGCGAGGTGGCGCAGCAGGCGGCGATGATGGGCTTGCCGACGTCGATGGACCCGACGCCCTGGTTCGACAAGGTGGTGCGCCCCATCGCCGAAGTGCGGCGTCCCGACGTGGTGCTTGTGACGTCATCGCCATCCGGCGGCAACCTGCCGTTCACGGCCGATGGCGGGCCGACGCATTATTACGGGGTCGGTGCCTATTGCCGTCCGCTGGATGACGCGCGCCGGGCCGAGGTGCGCTTCGCGAGCGAATGCCTTGCCTTTGCCAATGTGCCTGACAAGGCAACGCTGGATGCGCAACTGCCGGTGCCGCCGGTGCACGATCCGCGCTGGAAGGCGGGTGTACCGCGCGACGTCGGCGCCTCCTGGGACTTCGAGGATGTGCGCGAGCATTATCTGGAAACGCTTTTTTCCGTCGACGCACGCCGGCTGCGCATCGAGAATACCAGTCGCTATCTCGAGCTTTCCCGTGCGGTGACGACCGAGGTGGTGGAGCGCACCATCGACGAATGGCGCAGACCCTGTTCGCTGACGGCCGGAGCGCTGCTGTTCTTCTGGAAGGATTTGCGGCCGGGTGCGGGTTGGGGCGTGGTCGATTCGACCGGCCGGCCGAAACCCGTCTGGCACGGGCTCAGGCGGGCATTTGCCCCGTTGCGGCTGATCCTGAGCGATGAGGGCGTCAACGGGCTGACCGTCCATGCCGTCAACGATACTGCGAAGACCGTCCAGGCGACATTGTCGCTGACCTGTCTGCGGGACGGCGTCACGGCGGTGGTGTCGGCTCGCCGGCCGATCAGCGTGCCGGCGCACGGTGGCCTGTCGCTTTCGGCCTTCTCGGTGCTCGGCGCCTTTTTCGATATCTCCTACGCCTATCGCTTCGGGCCGCCCGGACATGAAGTCACCGTGGCAAGGCTGGAAGACGACGACGGGAAGGTCCTTGCCGAGGCCTTCCATGTGCTGCCGGATGTCATGACCGCGCGGCGCGACGTGGGCCTGACTGTGAGTTTGGTGCGCCGGAAGGACGCGTGGCGGCTGCGGCTCGCCTGCAAACGCGCGGCCTATCACGTCTCCATCCAGGACGATCTGTTCGTTCCAGGGGAGAACAATTTTCACCTGATGCCGGGCACCGAGCGGGAGGTCGGCCTTGACGGTCCGCATGTGGCGACGCCTGGCGGCACAGTGACGGCGCTCAATGCCGATCGCGACATGAGCTACGAGGCGCCCAGAGCAGAAGAATTGGAAGTCGGGCGGACAAATGAGTCCGCCGGGAGCATGACATGAAACCAGTTGTCTTTGCCGATACCATCGGCTGGCTGAACGAAGCGAAGGGAAGGCGGGGTGTCGTCATTGCCGGCGCGCACGGTCATGAGGATCTGTGCAGTCGCCGATTCCTGAAGCTGTTGTCCGACAAGGCGGCCGCGGCGGGCCTGCCTACCCTGTTGTTTGACTATCCCGGCTGCGGCAACGCGGCCGGCGACCACGCGGCGCCGGGCCAGGTGATGGCCTGGACTGCAAGCATCGGCGCTGCGATCGACCGGTTGAAGCGGGATTGCGGCGTCGAGGATGTCATCCTCGCCGGCTTCCGGCTCGGTGCGCTGCTGGCCCCGCTCGCCGCGGTGGGACGCGATGACGTGGCGGGCCTTGCTTTGCTGGCGCCACCGGGTTCCGGCAAAACCTATGTGCGCGAAATCACCGCGATGTCCCGCGTGATCGATGGGACGCTCGCCAACAGCGCCGCAAGCGACGCGACGTTCGCCGAGGGACGCGAGGCCGTCGGCTTCCGGCTTTCGCATGAGACGCTCGCCGATCTGTCGAGGCTGGATTGGCGGCGGGCCGTCGCGGCCCTTCCGCCACTGCCGATGCTTTCGATCGCGAACGGAAAGCCGTTGACAGTCTCTGAAATCCGCGATGGCCGGACTTCGGTCGAAAGCACGACGATCGTGCAGTTCAAGGACTATCATCTGCTCATGTGCGACCCGACCGCGAACCGGATTCCGGCCGACGTTGTCGGTTGCTGGACGGACTGGCTGTCCGATCGGGCCGTCGCCGGCGCGGTTCAGCGCGTCGAATCCTTGCCCGGCCGCGAGGTACTGGAGGGGTCGCACTACACGGAAGAGCCGGTTGTGATCGGGCGGGCGTCATCGATCTGTGGCGTGCTGACCCGGCCGCGTGTCAGCCATGCTGCGGCCGATCCGGTCATCTTCCTCAACTCCGGCGGCGTGCCGCATGTCGGCTGGGCGCGCGGCACGGTCGAGGCGGCGCGCGAGCTGGCGGCCGCCGGCGTGGCGTCGCTGCGCATCGACCTGCCGGGTATCGGCCTGAGCGACGATGCTGCGAGCGATCGTCTGTTCCTCTATGATTCCAGCACCCGCCTTGACGTCGGCGCGGCGATTGACTGGATGCAGCGGGCGGGCTTTGCCAAAGTCGAGCTTGTGGGCACATGCTCGGGCGCCTTCCAGGCCTTTCACACTGCGCGCGCGGACCGCCGCGTCCGCGCCCTGACCATGATCAACCCGCTCTGCTTTGCCTGGAACAGTTCCTACGCGCTGGAGCTGACGGCCTGGAAAGCATACGAAGCCTCCAAGGCGAATCGCGGAAGCCAGCAGCAGATCGGTCCGGCGCAGGGGCCTGCGATGACGACCAAGTCCGCCTGGAAGCTGTCAGTGTCAGATAGCGCCAGGCGGCTGGTGCGGCGCGGATTGGAAGCCGTCAAGTCGACGTTGTCGGCGACGCATCCGTCAGCCCTGCTTGGTCGTAACCGCGTCGAGCGCTGGATGCGCGAGCTTTGCAGTCGCGACGTACGCGTCCTCATGGTCACCTCGGACGGCGATCTCAGCCTGCAGGAGATCGCACGGCATTTTGGTCAGGACGGCAAACGGCTCACAAGCATCCCTGGCGTGTCGCGGTTGACGCTGCCGAACGCCGACCATTCGCTGACGCCTCGTCATGCGCGGCGCGCTGTCGTCGCGCGCCTGATCGACCACCGCGGCGGCAGGCGCGGAGGATCGAGCCGTCCCGATGCCGTGCGGGTCACGGTGCAGCATGCCGAGGTGAAGCCTAAATCGATGGCGCTGTCATGAAACACGGTTTGGCCGCTCCAGCGACGAAGATCAGCGCGGCACCGGATCATGTTTTTCGGCGGCGTCGCGTTCGGCGAAGACCTTGTCGATCAATCCCCATTCGAGCGCCTGCTGCGCGGACATGAAGTGATCGCGATCCAGGGTCCGTTCCACGTCGGCTTCGCTGCGCCCGCAGTGCTGCGCATAGAGCCGGATGATGCGTCGTTTGGTCTCCTGCATTTCGGTGGCATGGATCAGGATGTCGGATGCCTGGCCCTGGAAGCCGCCGAGCGGCTGATGCACGTGGAGGCTCGCATTCGGAAGCGCGGCGCGATGACCGGGCTCGCCGGCCATCAAAAGGAACGACCCCATGGAGCGCGCCGTGCCCATGCACAGCGTGTGCACCGGCGCCTTGATGAACTGCATGGTGTCGTACATCGCAAGCCCGCTGGTGATCACGCCGCCATAGGAGTTGATGTAGAGGTTGATCGGCTTGTGCGGATTCTCGGCCTCGAGGAACAGCAGCTGGGCGCAGACCAGTCCGGACATCGCATCATTGACCTCGCCGTTCAGGAAGATGATGCGCTCGCGCAGGAGCCTGGAATAGATGTCGAAGGAACGTTCGCCGCGGGTCGACTGTTCGACGACCATAGGGACGAGTTGCATCATGTCGCGCATCGGCGACCTCCATTGCTGCAGGTGATGAAGTCTCAACGGGTGTTGAAGTTTGGGATTAAGCCGCGCGCATCAGGCAGCGGTTGTTGCTGTTGGCCGGTTGCGGCTGCTTTGCCCTGATGTCGCAGGCTTGCTGGATGATGCGAAAGCGGGTGCCGCCGGCCTCGTTCGGCTCGATCCGGAAGGTGACATGGCTTTCGCGAAACGGCGGCTCGGACTCGCGCAGCCGGAAGCGCACCTCTTCGCCAGCGATCGATGACAGGGGTTCAGCGTCCGCGAGATCGCAACCCGGGAGCCAGCGTTCGCGCAGGGCTGGAATGGTCACCGCACGCCACACTTTTTCAGGCGGTGCGTCGAGCTCGTATTCGATCACCAGGGCCGCGTCGGCGTCAGGCTCAACCGTGTCGCTCATTGATCCATGTCCTTCAAGAGGTCGGAGAGCGCTTCGATGCGCTTCGGCCAATAGGCGCGGTAGCGGGCGAGCCAGGTCCCGATGCTGGCGATGCCGTCCGGGTCGACCTCATAATTCACGAAGCGGCCCTGCCGCTGCTCGCGCACCAGCCCTGCCGCGCGCAGCACCGCCAGATGCTGCGACATCGCCGGCTGGCTGATCTCAAGTCCGTCTCGCAAGGCGCTGGCGTTCAGGCTGCCGTCGGCCAGCTTCTCAAAGACCTTGCGGCGGGTCGGATCGGCCAGCGCCTTGAAGATATCGGTATCGACCATGCCGACACATAAGCATATACTTATGTGTCGTGCAAGCCTGAACTGTCCCGTGCAGCGTGACGTCGCGGCGCGCGGGTACTTTGCATGGGGTTGTTTTACGAATTCGCCCGCGCAGCGCCCATCTCGTCCCGGCGATACGAGCTCGGCTGCTACTGCAGCGCTTCGCCGTGCTGCGAGATGTCGAGGCCCTCCAGCTCCTGCTGCATCGAGACGCGCAGCGGGACGAAGGCGCTGACCAGCTTGAGCAGCACGAAGGTGACGCCGCCGCACCAGACAAAGGTGGCCGCGACGCCGTAGAGCTGGATCAGCAGCTGCTTCGGATTGCCCTCGAGCAGGCCGGACGTGCCGCCGATCGCGGAGGCCGCGAACACGCCGGCAAGCAGCGTGCCGGTCAGGCCGCCGATGCCGTGCACGCCGAACACGTCGAGCGAGTCGTCATATTTGAAGCGATGCTTCAGCCAGGTGCAGGCCCAGAAGCAGACCAGGCCGGCAATGATGCCGATGATGACGCCGTGCCACGGCGCGACGAAGCCGGATGCCGGGGTGATGGTGCCGAGCCCCGCGACCGCGCCCGAGATCATGCCGAGCACCGACGGCTTGCGGCGCGTCGCCCATTCGATCGCGCCCCAGGTCAGCGCGCCGGCGCAGGCCGCAAGATGGGTGGCGGTGATCGCCATCACCGCGCGCGAATTGGCCGCGAGCGCCGAACCGCCGTTGAAGCCGAACCAGCCGACCCAGAGCAGGCCGGTGCCGACCACCGCGAGCGACAGGTCGAACGGCGAAAGATTGTCATGGCCATAGCCGTGGCGGTTGCCCATCACCTTGGCCGCGACCAGGCCGCTGATACCGGCGGAGAGATGCACGACGAGACCGCCGGCGAAATCCAGCACGCCCGCCGATGCGAGGAAGCCGCCGCCCCACACCCAATGCGCCAGCGGCACATAGGCGAAGATGAACCAGCCGATCGAGAACAGCACATAGGCGGAGAACCGCATGCGGTCGGCGACCGAACCTGCGACCAGCGCCACCGTGATGATCGCGAACGTCATTTGGTACAGCATGAACAGCGCTTCGGGGATGGTCTTCGCCGCCGGATTGATGCTGTCCATGGTGATGCCGGCCAGGAACCAGCGATCGAGCGAGCCGAGCCATGGACCGTCGCCGACGAAGCTCAGCGAATAGCCGAAGGTGACCCAGAGGATCGAGACGAGCGCAACGGCGGTGAGGCTCTGCGCCATCGTCGCCAGCACGTTCTTCTTTCGCACCATGCCGGAGTAGAACAGCGCCAGTCCCGGGATCGTCATCATCAGCACCAGTGCGGTGGCGACGATCATCCAGGCGGTGTCGGCGGCGTTGATGCCGGAGCCGGATGCCGAGTCCTGCGCGAAGGCCGGCATGGCTTGCGCGAACAGGATTGCAGCAGTGATCGGCGCAGCTGATATCGCTGCACGAAGAGCTCGTGCCCCCATCATCATTCCCCGGCGGTGGTCGTTTCGTGGTGCGGATTGTTTGCGTACGCCGGCGTCGTTGCCGGCGGCGATGTCGATAACTCTCAGAGCGCGTCGTTGTCGGTCTCGCCGGTGCGGATGCGCAGCGCGTGGTCGATCGGCGTCACGAAGATCTTGCCGTCGCCGATCTGGCCGGTGCGGGCGTGCTGGGTGATGACGCTGACCGCCTTGTCGGCGAGCTCGGTATCGACGGCGATCTCGATCCGAAGCTTGGGCAGAAAGTTCACGACATATTCGGCGCCGCGATAGATCTCGGTATGACCCTTCTGGCGGCCATAGCCCTTCACCTCGGTCACAGTCATGCCGTGGACGCCGATCGCTGTCAGCGCCTGGCGCACCTCATCGAGCTTGAACGGTTTGATGATCGCGACGACGAGTTTCATGGTTCAGGCCTTCATTCCCTTGAGGTTTTCCGTGCGCGCCCGTCCCCGGAGCGGCATTTGCCGTCCCGCGAGCCGGCACCTGCTGCCTCCCGGAGCGGCAATTTGCCATCCCCGAGCCGGCGTTTCGCGTCCGCCAAATCTGGCAGCTTTCTGGGCAAATGGCATAAAAAAGTTGCAGGTTGAAGCGGAAAACATGCGCAGCGCGTGAGCTCCCTCACTGTACGGATTGGAAACGCTCCGCCACAATGTGGCTTTCCCGCCCCGGCCAGCGCTCTTGCTGGTTCGTTTCGCCTACCGCGCGTCCCTGCGCGCGCCCCGAGGAAACAAGAAATGTCGAACCGAAACTGGTTTTATGCATCCGAAGGCCAGCAAAAGGGCCCCCTGCCTGAAACCCAGCTCCGCGACCTGATCACCCGGGGCATGGTCGGGGCCGACACCCTGGTGTGGACCGAGGGCATGGCCGGCTGGCAGAAGGCCGGGGAGATTCCGGGCCTCGTCCCGAGCGCCGGCGCGCCGGCGGCATTTCCGCAGGCCGGCGGACCGCCGCCGGTGGCGGCGTCCGGAAGCTACAGCGGAGGCACGCTGTCGGCCGACTTCCCGATCTGGGGCCTGTTCGGACGCAGCCTCTTGATGTTCATCGGCCAGATTCTCGTCATCCCGGCGCCGTGGACCGCGACCGGCCTGTACCGCTTTGCGATTCCCTATATCCGCGTGCCGGGCCGCCCGCATTTCGCCTTCACCGGGCAGCCGCTCGACATCTGGTGGGTCTTCATCGTGCTCGGCCTACTGACCTATGCCGGTGCGGCCAACAGCAACATCGTGACGCTGCTCTCGCTGCTGTTGCAGGGCTTCCTGAGCTGGATGATCGTGCGCTGGATCATCGGCCATCTCAGCTCGAGCGGCCAGGACCTGCCGATCTCGTTCAAGGGCAGCCCGGTCGCCTATGTCGGCTGGTACGTGGCGATGGTGGTCTCGGCCATCACCATCATCGGCTGGGCCTGGGTGCTGACCGCCTGGATGCGCTGGATCTGCCGCAACATCGACGGCACACGCCGCGAGGTCAGCTTCAACGCGTCCGGCATCGAGGTGCTGTGGCGAACCATCGTGTTCACGATCGCTTGCGGCTTCCTGATCCCGATTCCGTGGGTGCTGCGCTGGTACGGCAACTGGTTCGTCTCGCAATTCGCGCTGACCGAGCGCGGTGCCTACGCCGGCCAGTAAGCGCGATCTCATCGTGCCGACCGGCTCTGTTCGAGCGTGAGCTCTACGCCTTTCGCTCGCGCACCGAACCTTCTTGCGCGACGGAGGCCACCAAGGTGCCGTCGGGCTTGAAGATCAGGCCGCGCGTCAGGCCGCGGCCTGACTGCGCGCTCGGCGAATCCTGCGCGTAGAGCAGCCATTCGTCGGCGCGGAACGGGCGGTGAAACCACATCGCGTGATCGAGGCTCGCCGGCATCATGCGCTTGTCGAACAGCGTGCGGCCGTAGCGCGCCATCACAGCATCGAGCAGCGAGAAATCCGACGCATAGGCGAGCGCGCACAGATGCAGCGCCGGATCGTCGGGCAGCTTGGCCGCGGTGCGGATCCAGACATGGATGCGGCCGTCGTCGATCTTCTGGCCGAAATAACGGCCGAGCTCGACCGGGCGCAGCTCGATCGGCCGGTCGCTCTCGTAGTAGCGGCGGATGAACTCCGGCATCTCCTTGAACATCGGCTGCTTCGACACCTCCTCCGCGGTCAGCTTCTCCGGCGGCGGTACGTCGGGCATCTTCTCCTGATGATTGAAGTTGCTCTCTTCCTCGGCATGGAACGACACCATGATGGAGAAGATCGCGTTGCCGTGCTGGATCGCGGTGACGCGGCGGGTGGTGTAGCTCTTGCCGTCGCGCAGCCGCTCGACCTGGTAGATGATCGGGATCTGCGGATCGCCGGGCAGGATGAAGTAGCAATGGATCGAGTGCGGCAGGCGACCCTCGACGGTGCGGCAGGCCGCCACCATCGCCTGGCCGATCACCTGGCCGCCGAACACGCGCTGCCAGCTCGTCTTCGGGCTGTTGCCGCGGAACAAATTCACCTCGAGCTGCTCGAGATCGAGGATGGACAGCAGGTCGATCAGGCTCTTGGACATGGATAGGCCCCGGAATGACGATTGGGGCTGTTAGCCGCCCTTGTTTCTAAACTCTGTTTCGCCCAGCTAATATCAGGTAGCAAGTCTCCTTTGATGGCGTAATCGAGTAAGGATCGCATGCCGGCACAGCGAAGTATTGTCATCTGCGGGGGCGCATTTGCAGGGTTGGCGCTGGCGGTGGCGCTGCGCCAGGGGCTTGGGCCGGACATCCCGGTCATCGTGGCCGATCCGGCGCTGAGCCAGCGTCCGAGCCGCGATCCGCGCGCGACCGCGATCGTGGCGGCCTGCCGGCGGCTGTTCGAGACCCTCGGCGTCTGGGGCCAGGTGGCGCCGACCGCGCAGCCGATCACGGATATGGTCGTGACCGACTCCAGGCTGGAGGACGCGACGCGTCCGGTGTTCCTGACCTTCGCCGGCAATGTCGAGCCCGGCGAGCCGTTCGCCCATATGGTCGAGAACCGCTATTTGATCGATGCACTCGCGAGCCGTGCCGAAGCCGAGGGCGTCGAGCTGCGCGCCACCGCGGTGTCGAGCTTCGCGTCGCGCCCCGACGGCATCAGCGTCACGCTGGCCGACGGCACCGTGATCGATGCGAGCCTGCTGGTTGCCGCCGACGGCGCGCGCTCGAAGCTGCGCGAGCGCGCCGGGATTGCGACCCATGGCTGGGACTATAACCAGTCCGGCATCGTGGTCACGGTCGGGCACGAGCGCGAACATCGCGGCCGCGCCGAGGAGCATTTCCTGCCCGCCGGGCCGTTCGCGATCCTGCCGCTGACCGGCAATCGCTCGTCGCTGGTGTGGACCGAGACGCGCAAGGATGCCGCGCGTATCGTCGCCTTGAACGAAGAGCTATTCCACGCCGAGCTCGAGCAGCGCTTCGGCCTGCATCTCGGCGAGATCAAGCCGCTCGACAAGCCGCGCGCGTTTCCGCTCGGCTATTTCGTCGCGCGCTCGTTCATCGCCGAACGGCTGGCGTTGATCGGCGACGCCGCGCATGTGATCCATCCGATCGCGGGGCAGGGCCTCAATATGGGCCTGAAGGACGTCGCTGCGCTCGCCGAGGTCGTGGTCGATGCGGCGCGGCTCGGCATGGACCTCGGCCAGGCCGACGTACTCGAGCGCTACCAGCGCTGGCGGCGCTTCGATACGATGGCGATGGGCGTCGCCACCAACTCGCTGAACTTCCTGTTCTCCAACGAATCGACGCTGCTGCGCACCGTGCGCGACATTGGCCTCGGGCTCGTCGATCGCGCGCCGCCGTTGAAGGAGATGTTCATCCGCCAGGCGGCGGGACTGTCAGGCGAGGTGCCGCGGCTGCTGAAGGGCGAGGCGCTGTAGCGGTTGTGGAGGTTCCGTAGCCCGGATGAAGCGAAGCGAAATCCGGGACCGGCCTTTCAGCGGTGAGACTTCCCCGGATTGCGCTGCGCTTCATCCGGGCTACGCTGACATCAATCGATCTTCCTCGCCTCTTCCGGCAGCATGATCGGGATGCCGTCGCGGATCGGATAGGCGAGCTTGGCCGAGCGCGAGATCAGCTCCTGCCGCGCGGCGTCGAACTCCAGCGGCCCCTTGGTGATCGGGCACACCAGGATTTCGAGCAGTTTTGGGTCGGCGGTGCTATCGAGATGATCGGTCGTGGAATTCATGGGAGTCTCCGGCTCGCCGTGATCTAGCACATCCAAATGTCAGCTGTCAGCGCTTGGCCATCCGCAGCAGCTCGTCGATCGCGGCCTGCTGACGCGGCTTCGGCAGCGCCTGCTCGGACAGCGCGTAGCCGATGAACGCCCAGTAGAAGATCTGCGCGCGGCCGCGCGCCACGTCGTCGTCGAATCCGGCCTGACGGAGCAGGGTTTCGATATAGCCGATCCGGCGCTGGTCGACCTCGAGCACGGCGGCGCGCGCCACGGCATCGGCGGTGGCCCAGCTGCGCACCGCGCGTTCCAGCGCCAGCCGCGCCGAGAAGGCGCGGCGCAGCAACAGCGCCAGCGCGTCGCCGCCTTCCGGAATGGTCTCGAGCTCGGCGATCACCTGTTCGGCCGCGACCTCGCGCCAATGGGTCAGGACCGCCGCGCGGTAGGCGCCGATGTCGGCGAAATGCCAGTAGAAGCTGCCGCGCGAGACGCCCATGGCCTTGGCCAGCGGCTCGGCCTTGAGCGCCGTGAAGCCGCGTCGCGCCAGCGTCTTCAGGCCCTGATCGAGCCAGTCCTTGACCGAGAGCTGTTCCGTCATGGTTCCCCATCCGCGCCGTCCACCATACACAAGTGTATTGACAGGCGCCAGCGGCTGGTATCATATCCATACAGTAGTGTATGGAGGCTTCGCGATGCGTGATCTTCTGCTGCAGGGCGCCGGCATCGTCGCCATTCTGGTCAGCCTGATCCATGGCGTGCTCGGCGAGACCAGGATATTCGCGCGCGCCACCGTCGAGCCGCCGCGGCTGCGGCTCTTGCTTCGCCTGGTCTATCAGGCCGGCACCGTCGCCTGGATCGGCGGCGGCGTGCTGCTGATCGCCGCGCCTGCGATGGCCTCCGACGCCGCGCGGCACTGGATCGTGGCGACGCTCGGCGTCGTGTTCGGCGTCGCGGCGCTCGCCAACGCGGTGGCGACCCGCGGCCGCCACTTCGGCTGGATGGCGATGAGCGCCGTGGTGGCGCTTGCCGCCGCCGGCTACTAGCGAGGCCGATCATGACGACCGATCGCATCAGCCTCAGCATCGCCGATGGCGTCGCGGACGTCAGGCTCAACCGCCCGGACAAGCTCAATGCGCTCGATCCGGCGATGTTCGCCGCGATCGCCGAAATCGGTGCGCGGCTCGCGGACAACCGCAAGCTCCGCGCTGTGGTGCTCTCGGGCGAAGGGCAGGCCTTCTGCGCCGGCCTCGACATGGAGCGTCTGGTCGCAACGACGGAGGACGAATCCATCCTGCCCTTTGCCGATCTCGGCCGGCGGACCCACGGCATTGCGAACTTTGCGCAGCATCTGGTGTGGCTCTGGCGCGAGCTGCCGGTGCCGGTGATCGCCGCCGTCCACGGCATCGCGTTCGGCGGCGGCTTTCAGCTGATGCTCGGTGCCGACATCAGATATCTCGCACCCGGCACACGCCTTGCGATCATCGAGGCCAAATGGGGGTTGGTGCCCGACATGGCCGGCACGCAGCTGATGCGCCATCTCGCGCGCGAGGATGCGGTCCGTGAACTCACCTATACTGCGCGCGTCTTTTCCGCGGACGACGCGCTCGGGTACGGCTTCGCCACCCGGATCGTCGAACAGCCGCGCGAGGCCGCGCTGGAGACGGCGCGCGCGATCGCGGACCGCAGCCCGGATGCGATCCGCGCCGCCAAGCGGTTGCTCAATCGTGCAGCCGATCGCGATGCGGCGACCGGACTTGCAGCCGAAACCGCCGAACAGGCGCTTCTGCTCGGCTCGCCCAATCACATCGAGGCCGTCAGGGCGAATCTCGAGCGGCGGCCTCCGAAATGGAGTTTTACATGACGACTGGCCCGGGCTTCGATCTCGAACGTCTCGTTGCGACCAATGCGTCGGCCGCCTTCAATCGGCTTGCCGGCTTCGAGGTCGTCTCCGCCGGAACCGGCACGGTGGAACTACGGATGCCGTGGCGCGACGATCTCACCCAATATGCGGGACACCTGCATGCCGGAATGATCGCGGCGCTGCTCGACACCGCCTGCGGCTTTGCCGCGGCGTCTATCGTGGGTTCCGTCACCGCATCGCATTTCTCGATGAATTGCCTGAAGCCCGCGCTGGGCCGCTGCTTCATCGCGAAAGGCACCACATTGCGTGCCGGACGCAGGCAGGTCTTCGCGCGCGCGGAACTTTTTGCGGAGAACGAGCAGGGTGAGACCTCGCTGGTTGCAACAGGTGAAACCGTACTCGTTCCGCTGGCAGGCTAAGCCGCGCGGATCGCGCATGACTGTGAAATTTATGGAGCCATCAATTTCGGTGCGGAATCGGCTTACGCGCGGATAACCATGCCACTGAAAGTTGCAGAATATTATCGAGAATACAATTCAATCAGCCTAGCCTGTGCGTACGGACAACCATGGACCGACGCATGTTTCGTGTTTTTACGTGCCTTTCAGGTGAGCATGACTGGCGGCTCGTTCTGCTCGCCGGACTGGTCTGCTTCGTCGCCAGCATTGTGGCCGTCAATATTTTTCATCGTGCAATTGCATCGCAGGCGAGGACGCGGCTGATCTGGATTGCGATCGCGGGAGCCGCCATCGGTTACGGCATCTGGGCAACGCATTTCATCGCCATGCTGGCCTATGAGCCGGGAATCCCGACCGGATACGGCATCGTCCTCACCGCGCTGTCGCTCGCCGCGGCGATGATGCTGACATCCGGCGGCCTTGGCCTTGCCGCCAGCGACTCCAGCCGCTGGCGCGCGCCGGTCGGCGGCGCCGTGATCGGAGCCGGCATCGCCAGCATGCACTATCTCGGGATGTGGGCGCTGGAAGTACCGGGCCACGTGGTCTGGTCGCTCGATCTCGTGGCGGCCTCCGTCGTGCTCGGCATGCTGTTCGGCTACGCTGCGCTGGCGATCGCGGTCCGCCGTCAGGACCGCTGGATGTCGCTCGTCGCGGCGCTGCTGCTGACGCTTGCGATCGTGTCGCATCATTTCACCGCGATGGGCGCGGTCGAGATCGTCCCGGATCCGTTGCAGGCTCCGGCGGCCCTGTCGCTCTCGCCTGCCTTCCTCGCCATCGTGATCGCCGGCGTGGCGCTGTCGGTGCTCGGGATGAGCCTGGTCGGCGTGCTCGCGGATCGCCGGCTGGCGCTTCGCACCCGCCGCTTCGAGGAGATCATCAGCCAGCTTTCGTCGGCGCGACAGCAGGTCGAGGCGTCGCAGAAGGAGCTGGAGGAGCAGAGGTTCCGGCTGGATACCGCGATCAACCACATGGGCGAGGGCCTCTGCATGTTCGATGCGGAGAAGCGCCTCGTCGTTTGCAATGATCGCTACGCCAAGATGTACCGGCTGCCGCCGGAATTGCTGCTGCCCGGCACGGCCCATCGCGAGATCATCAGGCATCGCATCGCCAACGGCATTCTCAAGGGCGAGACCAGCGACAGCGCCGCGACGCAGGTGCTCGCGACATTGAACGCGCTCCCGGCCGGCGAGATCAGCAGCCGGGTCGACGAGCTCGCCGACGGCCGCCTGATCTGCGTGACGCGGCAGCCGATGCCCGGCGGCGGCTGGGTGGCGACGCATCGCGACGTCACCGAGCAGCGGCGCTCCGAGGCCAAGATCACCTATATGGCGCAGCACGACGCGCTGACCGATCTGCCGAATCGCGTGCTGCTCAAGGAATGGATGGAGCGCGCGCTCTCCGGTGCCCGGTGCGGCGGACCGAGCCTTGCGGTGCTGATGCTCGATCTCGACCGCTTCAAGGACGTCAACGACACGCTCGGGCATCCGGCGGGCGATGCGCTGCTGAAGTCGGTGGCCGCGCGCTTGCGCAGGTGCGTCAGCGATACGACGCTGGTTGCGCGGCTCGGCGGCGACGAGTTCGCGGTGATCGACTATGTCGGCGATCCGGTCACGGAAGCAGGCCTGCTCGCCGAGAAGATCAGGAAGGCGCTAAGCGAGCCGATAGATCTCGGTGATCACCGGGTGACCACCACGACCAGCATCGGCATTGCGATCGCACCGCGCGACGGCACCGATTCGGACGAGGTGCTGCGCAGCGCCGATCTCGCGCTTTACTCGGCCAAGAGCGGCGGGCGCGGCTCGTTCCGCTTCTTCGAGCCGGAGCTCGATCGGCTGCTGCAGGCCCGGCGCAGTCTCGAGCGCGACATGCGTAGTGCGCTCGCCAATGGCGAGTTCGAGCTGCACTATCAGCCGTTCATCCATGTCGCGAGCGGGGAGACCTGCGGCTTCGAGGCGCTGCTCCGCTGGCACCATCCGCAACGCGGCATGGTATCTCCGGCGCAGTTCATTCCGCTGGCGGAGGAGACCGGCCTGATCGTGCCGCTCGGGGAATGGGTGCTGCGCACCGCGTGTGCGGAAGCCGCCAAATGGCCCGACGACCTCAAGATCGCGATCAACCTGTCGCCTGTGCAGTTCAGGAGTCCGGAGCTGGTCCCGGTGATCGTGCACGCGCTGGCGAGTGCCGGAATTTCGCCGGAGCGCCTCGAGCTCGAAGTCACCGAAACGGCCATCATTCAGGACAGCGAAGCGGTGTTTACCGCGCTCAGCCAACTGCACGATCTCGGGGTGCGGATCGCGCTCGACGACTTCGGCACCGGCTACTCGTCGCTGAGCTTCTTGCAGAAGTTTCCGTTCGACAAGGTCAAGATCGACCGCAGCTTCGTCTCCGAGCTTTCCGGCGCATCGGACGAGTCGCGCCGGATCGCGCGCGCGATCGTTCGCTTTGCCGTCAGCCTCGGCAAGACCACGACGGCCGAAGGCGTCGAAACCAGGGAGCAGCTCGACATCCTCCGCGCCGACGCCTGCGTGGAAGTGCAGGGCTTCCATTTCAGCCCGCCGGTGCAGAGCGAGAAGGTCGCACAGATGATCGGCGGGCGAACCCCGGCAGCGGCCGAACGGCCTGCGGTTCGTCTCGCAATGGCGGGTGCCGCGTCCTGATCGACCGGCTGCGCCGGGCGGCCCCGATACGCATGAGGCGTAAGGCCGCAGCACGCCGTCAAAACCAAACTGCGCGTGGAGCGCAAAGCGGTTTTCGCGACCGTTAGAATTCCTCTAAAGCCAGCCTCCGCGGCGCTTCCTTGACTTGGCAATCGCCTCAGCATTCTTCACGCATGTGCCCTGCGCGAAGGCGTTGTGGGCATGATTGTCAACGGAGGGGAGATACGCGTGAGAGTGATTTTGAGCGCTGCACTTGCAGCATGCGTCCTTGGGAGCGTTCTTGGGCTGACCGGATCGGCGGCGTTCGCCGACGGCTACAAGAATTGCACCAAGCTCGACAAGGCGTCGTGGAAGCCGGCAAGCGAAGCCGAAGCCAAGGCCAAGGCGCTCGGCTACGAGGTGCGCCGGTCGAAGGTCGAGGGCTCCTGCTACGAGGTGTACGGCGTCAAGGAAGGCAAGCTCTACGAGCTGTTCTACAGCCCGGAAGATCTCAGCCTGAAGCACACCATCGCGAAGTGAAGCAGGCGCGATGACGAAGGCGGCGCCGGGCGCCCGCGGCGCGACCAGCGTGCAGGTCTGGGACCTGCCGCTGCGGCTGTGGCACTGGGCGCTCGCCATCCTCGTCCTGGTCGCCTGGGTGACGCCCAGCACCTATGACCGGCTGCACCGGCTGGCGGGTTATTCGGTGATCGGGCTGCTGGCGTTCCGGCTGATCTGGGGCTTTGCCGGCACGCGCTACGCGCGTTTCGGCAGGCTCGGCGTCCGCCTGCGCGCGGCGCCGCGCTATATCTGGAATCTCCGCCGCGGCATCACCGGGCGCTATATCGGGCTCAACCCCGCGGGCACCGTGATGCTGGTGGCGCTGCTGTTCCTGCTTGCAATCTCGACGATCACGGGCGCGATGGAGGTCACCGTGACCTTCTTCGGTGTCTGGTGGGTCGAGGACACCCACGCCTATGCCTCGGATGCGGTCATCATCCTGGTCGCCCTGCACGTGCTCGGCGTCATCGTGGTCGGCTTGCTGCAGCGTCAGAACCTGGTGCGCGCGATGTTCACCGGCCGCAAGCAACTGCGCAATCGCTGATGGGCGGGAAGCTTTTTGTTTTGGCGCGTTGTCTTCGCGCGAGCCGGTCGCCGCTTCGCTCGAAAGCGCCTACTGCACCGGCGGGTCGCCCGAGGTGCGTTTCTTGGCGAGATCCATCTCGGTGACCGCGATCAGGATCTCGGCGCGGGTCTTCAGGTCCGGCGCCTCGAGCATCGCCTGCTTCTCGGCCGGACCATAGGGCGACATCATGGCCAGCGCATTGACCAGCGCCTCGTTGGGCGCGGACTCGATACCTTCCCAGTCGACCTTCAGATTGTTGGCTTCCAGGAAATCGGCCAGCACTTCGAGCAGCGCCTTGCGGTCGACGGCCTCCTCGCCCTTGCGCGCCGTGAAGTCGCCGACGAAGGAGAAGAAGTCGACCTTGCACTGCCGGTACTGCGTCTGCACGGTGAGCTCCTCGACCACCTTGAAGCGCGCGACGCCGGTCAGCTCCAGGATGTAGCGGCCGTCGCCGGATTCGGCGAGCTGGGTGATGCGGCCGACGCAGCCGATCCGGAACAGGGCCGGCTGCGCCTCTTTCTGCGAATGCGCCACGTCGGGCTGGATCATGCCGATCAGGCGGTGGCCGTCGCGCAGCGCGTCGTCGATCATCGCGAGATATCGCGGCTCGAAGATGTTGAGCGGCATCTGGCCGCGCGGCAGCAGCAACGCGCCGGGCAGCGGGAACACCGGGATCACCTCCGGGAGCTCGCCGGGTCCGCGATATTCGGCATTGATCGGCATCTGCGGTCCCGCTGCTGTGACGGGCGTGCTTTACGAGAACAGGATGGTCGACAACCGCTTGCGCCCCTCGACGGTTGCCTCATCGGTGCCGCCCCACGCCTCGAAGAACTGCACCAGCTGCTTGCGCGCGCCGTCGTCGTTCCACTTGCGGTCACGCCTGACGATGGCGAGCAATTGCTCGGTCGCCTCCGTGCGCTTGCCCATCGCATTGAGCGCGGTGGCGAGATCGAATCGGGCCTGATGATCGAGCGGGTTTGCGGCGACTTTCTGTTCCAGCTCCGCGACCGGGCCGACCGCTTCCGCCTGTTCGGCGAGATCGATCGCCGCCTGCACCGCCTTCACCGCGGCGTCGTTGCGCTTGGATTCCGGAACCATCGCCAGCGTCTGCTTGGCCTGCTCCATCGCACCCGACGTGACGTAGCACTTGGCGAGGCCGGCGAGGGCCGCGATGTTGGTGGCGTCGTGCGCCAGCACCTCGGCATAGATCTGCGCGGCCTGGGCGGCGTCGCCCTCGGCAAGCACGGCGTCGGCCTCGGCCAGGATCTCGGTGAGATTGGGCTCGCCGGCGGCCGGCACGCCCTTGGTGATCTTCTCGATGAAGGCGTTGACCTGGCTCTCCGGCACCGCGCCCATGAATCCGTCGGCGGGCTGGCCGCCCACGAAGGCGATCACGGCCGGGATCGACTGGATGCCCATCTGGCCGGGAATCTGCGGATGCTCGTCGATGTTCATCTTGACCAGCTTGACCCGGCCCTTGGCGTTACGAACCGCCTTCTCCAGGATCGGCGTGAGCTGGCGGCAGGGACCGCACCACGGCGCCCAGAAGTCGATCATGACCGGCTGACGGCGCGATTCCTCGATGACGTCCTTGACGAAGGTCTGGGTCGTCGTCTCCTTGATCAGATCGGGCGCTGCCTCGGGCGTGGGGCCGCCCTGCTCCATTATCGTCACGTTGTCCTCGCCTGCTTCTGAGGTCGGAAATCCGGGGGCGTTCTAGCACGCCCGGAACGGCACGTTCAGCCGTTCTGTCAGCTAGAGCATGATCCCGGAAAAGGGGGAACCGGTTTCCGGGATCATGCTCCGTAAATGGCAGTCAGCCAGCAAAATTCAATCGCTTGGCCGCCTGTCCCGTTCCATCGGAGATCGGGTGGGTTGGTGCCGCGGAACGGCCGATGATGGCGATCCTTCATGGCAGCAGGGGAGCGCCCGTGGCAAAGGCCTATTACAGCACGGTGTTCGAGCAGCCGGCCGGAGAGGTCTGGAAAATCATCCGCGATTTCAACAATTACCCGGTCTGGGTCCATGGCGCGGGGATGAGCGAGATCGAGGACGGCAAATCCGGCGATAGCGTCGGGGCCGTGCGCAATGTGCTGTACCGGGAGCGGCGGATCCGGCAGCGGCTGCTTGCGCAGTCCGACGTCGAGCGCTTTCAGACCTATGAATTTGTCGACACCCCGACCCTGCCGGTGACGGATTTCAGCGCGACCCTGCGGGTAACCCCGGTGATCGACGGCGACCGGGCCTTTATCGAATGGTCCGCCGTGTTCGATTGCGACCCGACCCGCCGCGTCGAGCTGACCCAGACGCTGACCGGCTGGTTCGAGACCTGGCTCGAATCGCTCCGGGATGAGATGGCCCTGAGGCAGGTTCCGGCGGAAATCTAAAAAGAAATCGGCGGCACGGCCGGTTTCGACCGATTCGAGGTCAATTTTGAGGGAAACCGGGCGATTTCGTGAGGTTCGGACCGCGCTCTTGTGTTGCATTCACAGACAGCTTTTGGCATAGGTCTGCCGTTGCCGGCGAGCGATCGCCGCCATTTCGGATGCGGGTGTAGCTCAGTGGTAGAGCACGACCTTGCCAAGGTCGGGGTCGAGGGTTCGAGCCCCTTCGCCCGCTCCAAAATATCTCGCTGACCGAGCTGACAGTCTGATGAAGGCCCGCTGATGAGGCCCGCCCGTTGGCGCGGGCTTTTTGCTGTCCGGCCCGAGGCCGCATCTCCAAGCCGCGATTGCGAGGTCAAGATGCCGCGGCCCGCCGCGGCGGTTTCCGGCTTTTGTTTACCGACAAACGATGCATTCTCAAAACTGATAGAAATCTGTGGTTGTGTTGGCGTTGGAATGGTTGCGGCCGGTTTTGCCGGCGCGGCAAGCGCGTGAACGATGTCGGTCAGTTGGAAGCCAGCTCCTGGGTTGAGGCGCCGCTCGGTGCGCGCAAACGTTGCTGGGCTGGTTGTGCTCGTCGGCGTCTGGACATGTTCGGGCGCATCGGCGCAGCAATTGCCGAGCGACTCGGCGTATGCCCCGGCGCCGAGCTTCTCTCCCATGTCTGGCTTTGGCTTTGGGCCGGCGCCTGACTTCGAGCCGGCCGAACGGCCGCGAGCGCGGGTCTACATCACGACGCGGTCGCACCGGGGCGGCCAGCAAAACTTCTGCGTCAGGACCTGCGACGGCCGCTTCTTTCCGCTGCCGCGCGTGAGCGAGACGGCGGACGTCAAGGCATGCGAGGCAGCCTGTCCCGCCGCCGAGGTGAAGCTGTATTCCGGCTCCGATATCGACAGCGCCAGAACCGAAGCGGGCGAGACCTACAAGACGCTCGCAAATGCATTCCGCTTCCAGCGCGAGATGGTGCCGCAATGCTCATGTAGCGCCGGCGCGTCCACCGGCCTGTCGCCGATCGCGATCGAGGACGACATGACGCTTCGGACCGGCGACATCATCGCCGCCGATGACGGCTTCAAGATCGCGGCGATCACGAGCGGGCAGCGGCGCAGCGTGTTGTTCAGGCCGCTGTCGAAGGCCAAGGCGCAGGCGCTCGGTCTGGCGCGCCTGTCGTCGCGATAGAGGCGATCACGAGCGTTAGCTTCATTCGAATATCACGCTGCGGTGCAGAATGCCTTGTTATAAGGCAGGCTGCTCAGGAAAATTTCGTCTCAAATATCGTCTCAACTAGTTTTGACGCAGCGCACACAGCTCCACGCGCTTTTCAGCCTCGATGGATGTGCTACCATTTTGCCGTCTGACCTACCTCACAGACCGCCACCATCATCTCTCAGGGCGTTCAAAATCAATAACAGGCAAGCTGCAACGGCTTGCGTAGGGGAGTGACGCGATGAAATCCGCTTTCAATCGATCAATACTTGCGTTCGCGGCGATCGCGCTGCTGGCGGGGACGACCTTCGCCAGTGCGCAGCAACAGACAGACAAGAATCGTGCGCTGAAGAAGTACGAATCGGGCACCAAGGAATTCTGGACCCATCCGCCGGATGACTGGTTCCTCGGCGACGAGACCGAGGCGCAGAAGGGCCTTGCCCCGCCGTCCGGTCCGCCGACCGGCGCGTCCGATTCCGAGCTCGCGGCGATGATGAAGAAGATCAAGCTGCCGCCGGGCTTCAAGATCGAGGTCTATGCCTCGAACGTGCTCGCCGCGCGGCAGATGGCCTGGGGCGACAAGGGCACGCTGTTCGTCGGCTCGTTCGGGCTCGGCAACGTCTATGCGATCAAGGACAACAACGGCAAGAAAGAGGTCAAGACCATCCTCAAGGGCCTCAACATGCCGACCGGCCTCGCCTTCCGCGACGGCGCGCTCTACGTCATCGCGGTCGACAAGCTGATCAAGTACGACAACGCCGAGGCCAATCTCGACAATCTCGGCAGCGGCAAGGTGGTGTATGACGACATGCCGTCCTACGCGGCGCATGGCTGGAAATACATCGCCGTCGACAAGGAGGGCTGGTTCTACATTCCGTTCGGACCGCCCTTCAACATCGGCATTCCGCCGACCTCGGTGTCGCAGATCCGCCGCGTCGATCCGAAGACCGGCAACGCGGAAATCTGGGCGCTCGGCGTGCGCAACTCGGTCGGCGGCGACGTCGATCCGCGCACCGGCAAATACTGGTTCACCGAGAATGCCCGCGACTGGATCAGCGACGATCTGCCGAGTGACAAGCTCAACATGATCTCGAAGATCGGCGAGCACTTCGGCTATCCCTATTGCCACCAGGGCAACCTGCCGGACACCAAGTTCGCGATGGGTCACAAGTGCTCGGAGTTCACCCCGCCGGTCTACAATCTCGGTGCGCACGTGGCTCCGCTCGGCATGAAGTTCTATACCGGCAGCCAATTCCCGGCCGAGTACAAGAACAGCATCCTGATCGCCGAGCACGGCTCCTGGAACCGGCACAAGTACCAGGGCGGCCGCATCGTGCGGATCACCGCGAGCCCCGACGGCAAGAACGCCAAGCAGGACATCTTCGCTTCCGGCTGGATCGAGGGTGACCAGGGCTATCTCGGCCGTCCGGCCGACATCCTGCTCGACAAGGATGGCTCGATCCTCGTCGCCGACGACTGGGCCGGTGCGATCTATCGCATCAGCTACAGCAAGAAGTAACGGTTGAAACAATGCGGGGCTGCGGTGGCCGATCAGGCAGCCGCAGCCCCCTTTACGTGGTTCGGCAAGCCCAACGACGGAACAGACTCGTCATGCCCGGACTTGATCCGGGCATCCATCCAAACAAAAACCCCTCTGCAAGCCAGATGGATTGCCGGGCCAAGCCCGGCAATGACCCGTGGAGAAAACTGGCAATGCGTGTTGCGTCCTTTGCAATCCTGTTCGCGGCGGTGATCGCAGTTGCGTCGTCCGCCAACGCCGCCGATGTCGCCGCCGGCAAGGCGAAGGCCGAAGTCTGCGCCGCTTGCCACGGCGACAACGGCATCTCGCAGACCGAGAACATTCCCTCGCTCGCCGGCCAGCTCGACCAGTACGTTCAATGGCAGCTGGTGTTCTTCCGCGCCGGCGCGCGCAAGAACGAGCAGATGCAGCCGATCGTCGAGCAGCTCAACAACGACGACATCCGAAATCTCGGCGCCTATTTCGCGTCGCTGACGCCGTTCAAGGGCGGCAAGGACGACAATCCGGACTTGTCCGAAAAGGGCAAGCAGGCCGCCGCCGGCCGCCGCTGCGCCTCATGCCATGGCGATACGTTTGCCGGTACCAAGGCGGTGGCCCGCATCGCCGGCCAGCGCGAGGAATATCTCGTCAAGGCGCTGCACGATTACAAGTCGGGCCTGCGCTCCGGTGGGGCACAGGCCGCGATGGCCGATGTCGCCTATCCGCTAAGCGACGAGGAGATCACCGCGCTCGCGCATTATCTGGCGCATTTGTAGCCACGAAAACGGTGTCGTCCCTGCGAAAGCAGGGACCCATAACCACCGGCTTCAATTGTGTAGAGAAGGTATCAACCCCGACCGCCTCGAATCGAGAGGCCGCGGCGTATGGGTCCCTGCTTTCGCAGGGACGACACCGTTTTTGTGTTAACCAGCCCGCTGCTTCTCATACGCCTTGAGATGCGTGTAGGCCGTGCGCAGCTTCGGCACCGGGATCTTGGCGGCGTCGGCGCGTACGATCAGGTCGCCGATCACGTGATCGGCCTCGACCGGCAGCCCCGCCTTGATGTCGCGGAACATCGATGCGGTCATCGGCGAGCCCTCGGTGGTCAGGAGCCCGCGGGTGCGCTGGAAGAACGGGCCGCCCGGGGCATGGCCGGCGTCGGCGGCGATCGCGCTGCATTCGTCGAGGATGCCGAGCAGGAAATCCTTGCCGCCGGGCGCGGCCAGGATGTTGCCGACCGAGGTCCGCATCAGGCTGGTGGAGGCGGCGAGCGACGCCAGGAATACCCATTTCTCCCACATGTCCTGCATCACATGCTCGCTGGCGTTGGCGCCGTTGATCGCGGAGAAGGTTTCGGCGATCGCGCGCACCCGGTCCGACAGGCCGCCGGCGCGCTCGCCGAAGCCGAGCGACTGCATCGGCTGCAGTTGCACCACCTCGCGCTTCTCGTTCAACGTCGCCGCGATCGCGCACAGACCGCCGAGCACATGCTGAGCGCCGAACCTCTTGTCGAGCGCATCGAGATGCAGCATGCCGTTGAGCAGCGGGATGATCGCGGTCTTGTCGCCGACGGCGGGCGCAAAGGACTTGATCGCATCCTCGAGATCGAACGCCTTGCAGCTCAACAGCACGACGTCGAACTTGTCCGACAGCTTGTCGGCCTGCACGGTCGGCGGGTTGTTCAGCGTGATGTCGCCGTTCGGGCTCTTGATCACGAGCCCGGCGGAGGCGAGCTCGGAAGCGCGGCGCGGGCGCACCAGGAAGGTGACGTCGCGGCCGGCCTGAAGCATCCGGCCACCGAAATAACCGCCGATCGCACCGGCGCCGACCACGAGAACGCGCATGGGAATTTGTCCTTCTTTGTTGTTCGCTGCCCGCGGGCGAATAACGAATGGGAGTGGCGAATAGATAAGGATGCTGTTCGACTATTCGCTACCCGCTATTGGCCATTCGCTCATCTCACTTTCCCGATACCATTTCCTCGACTTCGCGCAGCTGCTCCTTGCCGAAGAAGATCTCGTTGCCGACGAAGAAGGTCGGCGAGCCGAACGCGCCGCGCTCGACGGCGGATGAGGTATACTCGATCAGCTTGGCCTTCACATCCGCGTCCTGCGCGCGGGCGAACAGTTTTGCAGCGTCAAGGCCGGAGGAGGCAATGGCTTTGCCGGCGACCTCAGGATCGTCCATCTTCTTGGGCTCGACCCACATGTGGTGGAAGGCGGCCTCGATATACTTCTCGAATACACCCTCGAACTGGGCGGCGACCGCCGCGCGCATCAGGTTCAGCGTATTGACCGGGAAAAACGGGTTCCAGGTGTAGGGCTTGACGCCAAAGCGCTTGAGAAAGCGTTCGGTCTCGATCTTCTGAAACTCCGGCTTGTTCTTGACGCCCGCCAGCGTCTCGGCCGGCGACTTGTTGTTGGTGGCCTTGAAAATGCCGCCGAGCAGGATCGGGACATATTCGAACTTGACGCCGGTGCGCTTTTCGATTGCCGGGATCGCTTCATGGCTGAGGAAAGCGTTGGGGCTGCCGAAATCGAACAGGAATTGCGGATTTTGGCTCACGGCAGTCTCTCCCTCGGCTTGTCTCGTTTGGACTTGTTTAGCATGGACCTGCTGTCGCGGGCGCCATCAGTAGAATATGATAATCATCATGTGAGCCGCGGCGCGCGATGTCAAATCAGCCGCTTGATGGTCTGCTTGCGCCATACCAGGGCGTAATAGGCCATCTGCAGCACGAACATGGTTGCGAAGGTGACGGGATAGGCGATCCAGATGCCGCTGACGCCGAGGGCGCGGCTGAGCAGGATCGCGACCGGCACCTCGACCACCGCGATCGCGAGGGTCGAGAGGAACAGCGGCATCCACACCGTGCCGCCGGCGCGCATCGCGCCCGAAAACACCGTCGCCATGCCGAACAGCACCATGCTCCACAGCACGATGTACAAGAGCTGCTGCGCCAGCGCGAGCACGGCATTGTCGACGATGAAGAAGCCCATCAGCGGCCGCGCGAAGAGATAGCCGAGCACGACCAGCCCGCCGGTCAGCGCGAGATTCATCTCGATTCCGGTCCTGACGATGGCGCCGACCCGGGCGGAATCGCCGCGGCCGATCGCCTGCGCGCCGAAGATCGACACCGATATTGCGATCGAGATCGCCGGAAACTGCACATAGCCGATCACCTGGTTGACCGCGCCATAGGCCGCGGTGGCGTCCGAGCCGAAACCGTTGACGAGGCCAAGCAGCACCAGCTCGGCGAGCGAGACCACCACCATGCCGATCGCGGTCGGAATGCCGAGCCGCAACACGATGCGCAGCAGCGCGCCGTTCGGCCGCATCGCGCGCAGGAACGCAGCGTCGAAGGCCAGCGCATGGCGGTGCCGCAGCATATGGACATGCAGCCACAGCAGCGTGACCACGCCCGAGACCGCGGAGGCGACCGCGGCGCTGGCGACGCCGAGCATCGGCAGGCCGAGCCAGCCGCGGATCAGCGCCGGCGTCACCACCAGGCCGACGATGGTCGAGACCGTCAGCGCAACCAGCGGCGTCACGGTGTCGCCGACGCCGCGCATCATCGCCGTCAGCAGCAGGAATGCGAACGTTATGGGCATCGTGATCATCATGATACGAGCATAAGCCACCGCGGCGTCGAGGACGTCGGATGGCGTCGCGAGCGCGATCAAGAGCGGCCGGGCGAACAGGCCGCCGAGGATTGCGATCGCGAGCGCCAGCAGCAGCGTCACGGTCATGGTGGTGCCGGCGACCGCTTTCACCCGGTCGGGCTCGCCGGCGCCCCAGGCCTGGCCGATCATGACCGAGGCGCCGGCGCTGAGGCCGATCACGAAGGAAATGAAGAAGAACATCACCGGAAAGAACACCGAGACGGCGGCGAGCGCCTCGACGCCGATCATCTGGCCGAGATAGACGCCGTTGATGGTGCCGAACAGCGACTGCAGCACGTTGCTGAGCAGCATCGGCGCGAGGAAGGCGAGGAAGGCTTTGCGCAGGGCGGGAGGGTTGGACACGTTAAAATTCCAAAGTGGTACCGAGCTTGTGCGGTTTGGTGAGTAGGTCAGGCAGCACGTACGCTGTCGTCCCTGCGAAAGCAGGGACCCATACTCCGCGGCCTTGCTAAGGGCACGCGGCTAGTTCGACGCGCTGCAATGCTCTTCAGTGGTTATGGGTCCCTGCTTTCGCAGGGACGACATCCCGTTCGAGGTTACTCATCCAGACTATTCAAAGCGCGTCAGTCCGCTTGATCGCTATAGGCGAGCCGGATCGCGTGATCGCGGATATCGGCTGGCCAGTCCGCGATCAGCGTCGCAAAGCGGCGCCGGTCGTGGGCGAACAGGGCGCGGATCGCATCCTCATAGTTCGGCCGGTTGCCGGCCATGACAGTCATGAAGCGATAGGCGGCGTCCTGCGCGCTGCGCGTGCGGTCCTTGTCGCCGCTTGAGCGCCGCGCCTCGTCGATCAGCTTGCGGATCGCAACCGATGCGCCGCCCTTCTGCTGCGCGAGCCAGTCCCAATGCCGTGGCAACAGCGTGATCTCGCGCGCGACGACGCCAAGCTTCGGTCGACCGGGCCCGCGCGGCGCGGTCGGCGCCGCTGGCTCCCCGTCGGGCGGAGGCGCGAGCTTCGGCAGGCGGCCCAGCACGTCGTCGACCGAGCCGCGAAAATCGATATCGACCAGCGCCGAGGTGCGGCCGTTGAACACCAGGATCGCGGCGTCCTTGCGCTGGTCGAGGTGTTGCTTGGCGGTGCGCGCAACCTCCGGGAGGTCGCCGGCCCCGATGCGGTGCTCGCCTTCGAAGGCGACATAGGCAGGATTCATGGTAGACCTCTCCGATTGCGCGACCTATTGCCCGGGTAATCATTAGCAATCACGGCGCGTGGATCTCGATTTTCGTGTTGCCGGCTGGCGCCAAACGCCGTCCATTTCAGAGGATGCCCATGCTGACGGTTCATCACCTCAACAATTCCCGCTCGCAGCGCGTGCTGTGGCTGCTCGAGGAATTGGGTGTGCCCTACGAGATCGTGCGCTATCAGCGGCAGCCCGACATGCGGGCGCCGAAGGAGCTGCGCGCGATCCATCCGCTCGGCAAGTCGCCCGTCGTCACCGACAACGGCCACACGATCGCGGAATCCGGCGCGATCCTCGAATACATCATCGCGACCTACGGCAACGGGCGCCTGATCCCGCCGGCCGATACGCCGGAGCGGCTGCGCTACACCTATTGGCTGCACTACGCCGAGGGTTCGGCGATGACGCCGCTGCTGCTGAAGCTCCTGTTCACGCTGATGCCGAAGCGCGCGCCGGCGCTGCTGCGGCCCCTGGTGCGCAAGGTGTCGAACACGGCGCTGTCGACGCTGGTCAATCCGCAGCTCAAGCAGCACATGGCCTATTGGGAAGGCGAGCTCGGCAAGAGCGAATGGTTCGCCGGCAGCGAGTTTTCCGGCGCCGACATCCAGATGAGCTTCCCGCTGGAGGCTGCCGCGGCGCGCGGCGGGCTCGAGGACGGCCATCCCAGGTGCGTCGCATTCCTCGAGCGCATCCACGCCCGCCCGGCCTATGCACGAGCGCTGGAGAAGGGCGGGCCGTATCAAGTCGGCCGGTAAATTCGCGGTCATAACAGCGGCTCGGGTTTCGATGCTGCTATTTTTTATCCGGGTAATATTGCTTTGTCAATAATGCCCGGGTATAAATAGCGTGCCTGGACCATTGGAGCCGCCGTGAAGATCGAGGACCGCGAGCAAGCCATCGCCGACTACAAGAAACGCGCTGCTGTCGCCGGCGTGTTCGCGATCCGCTGCCGCGCGACCGGCGAAGTCTGGGTCGGGCAGGCGCTCGATCTCGACAAGATCGAGAACCGCATCTGGTTCACGCTGCGGATGGGCAGCCATCGCAACGCGGAGCTGCAGCGCGCCTGGACGGCCCACGGCGCGGATCATCTCTCGCTCGAAACGCTGGAGCGGATCGAGGACGAGGAGCTTGCCTATGTGCGCGATACGCTGCTGAAGGAGCGCGTGCAGCATTGGCGCGCAGAGCTGAATGCGTTCGCGGTGTAGCCTAGTGTGACGGCAGCGGCTGCACGGTGACGCCGGGCGGCGGCACGTCGTCGTCGGGCACGAAGAAATCCGACATCAGCGGCACCGAGGGATCGACGCGGTAGCGCTCGAAGTCGCGCACGCCATTGGCATAGAGCACCTTGTCGTCGATGCAGAAATGCCCGGTGAATTCGCGCGACGGCCGGGTGATGATCGCGTAGGCCGCATCGCCCATGATCTCGGGCGTGCGGCTCGCCCTCATCATGGCATCGCCGCCGAGCAGGTTGCCGACTGCGGCGGTCGCGATCGTGGTGCGCGGCCACAGCGCGTTGACGGCAACTCCGGCCGGTTTCAATTCGCCCGCCAGTCCAAGCACGCACATGCTCATGCCGAACTTCGCCATCGTGTAGGCGGTCGAGTGCTCGAACCATTTCGTCTTCATGTCGAGCGGCGGCGGCAGCATCAGGATGTGCGGATTCTCCGCCTTCTTCAGGTGCGGGATGCAGTATTTCGACACCATGAAGGTGCCGCGGGTGTTGATACCAATCATCAGGTCGAACCGCTTCATGTCGGTTGCCTGCGAATTGGTCAGGCTGATGGCGCTGGCATTGTTGACGCAGACGTCGATGCCGCCGAACTCGGCGACGGTCTGCTCGATCGCCGCCACCACCTGCGCCTCGTCCCTGATGTCGCAGAGCACCGGCATCGCCTTGCCGCCGGCGGCGCGGACCTCGTCGGCGGCGGTGTAGATCGTGCCCTTCAGCTTCGGATGCGGCTCGGCGGTCTTCGCCGCGATCGCGACATTGGCGCCGTCACGCGCAGCGCGCAGCGCGATCGCCAGCCCGATGCCGCGGCTCGCGCCCGAGATGAACAGCGTCTTGCCTTTGAGGGATGTCATGGCAGCCTCCTGTTAGGGACGCACACTATCAGGGCTCCCTCCCCCCTTGCGGGGGAGGGTTGGGGAGAGGCGTAAGCCACACACACTGCCTTCGCGGCTACCCCTCTCCCTAGCCCTCCCCCGCAAGGGGGGAGGGGACGACCGAGCAAGCGGCGCAGCCACAGCCCTACCTCACCGCCTACCCATCCGCATGCAGCACACGCCCGCGCGTTTCCGGCAGCGCGTAGGCGGCGAGGAAGAACACGCCGTAGGCCGCCACCGCGAAGATCGCGATCGCGTTGGCGAGCGTGGTCGTGGTCGACAGCGCGCCGACCAGGAACGGGAACAGCGCGCCGATGCCGCGGCCGAAATTGTAGCAAAAGCCCTGGCCGGAGCCACGCAGCCGGGTCGGATACAGTTCGGTCAGGAACGCGCCCATGCCGGAGAAATAGCCCGAGGCAAAGAAGCCGAGCGGGAAGCCCAGCACCCACAGCACCTCGTTGGACAGCGGCAGCTGGGTGTAGAGCAGCACCACCGCGATCGCGCCGATCGAGAAGATCAGGAACAGATTGCGCCGGCCGATCCGGTCCGCGAGCCAGGCACCGACCAGATAGCCGATGAACGAGCCGATAATCAGCGTCGCGAGATAGCCGGTCGAGCCGACCACCGAGAGCTTGCGCTCAGTGGTGAGGAAGCGCGGCACCCAGAAGGTGATGGCGTAATAACCGCCCTGCATGCCGGTGCCGACCAGCGACGCCAGCAGCGTGGTCTTCAGGATCGGTCCGTGGAAGATCTCCCACAACTTGGCGGGGCCGCTGCCCGAGGTCTGCGCCTGCGCCATGGTCGCGGCGGAGATTTCCGGCTCGGTGACGTAGCGGCGCAGATAGAACACCAGCAGTGCCGGCAGCGCGCCGATCACGAACATCCAGCGCCAGGCGTTCTCCGCCGGCAGCACCGAGAACAGGATCGCCTGCGCCAGCACCGCAAGGCCCCAGCCGACCGCCCAGCCCGACTGCACCGAGCCGACCGCGCGTCCCCGATATTGCGGCCGGATCGCCTCGCCGATCAGCACCGCGCCGGCCGCCCATTCGCCGCCGAAGCCGAGGCCGAGCAGTGCGCGGGCGATCAGCAGCTGATCGAAATTCTGCACCAATGCGCAGACCAGCGAGAAGAACGAGAACCAGACGATGGTGAGCTGCAGCGTCTTCACCCGCCCGATGCGGTCGGACAGATAGCCGCCGAGCCAGCCGCCGACGGCGGAGGCCAGCAATGTCACCGTGCCCGCAAGGCCTGCGGTGCCGGGGTCGACCTTCCACAGCGTGATGATGGTGCCGATCACCAGCGGATAGATCATGAAATCCATGCCGTCGAGCGTCCAGCCCGACGCGCAGGCCCAGAACGTGCGCCGCTCCTGCAGGTTCATGTCGCGATAGAAGGCGAGGAGGCTGGTATCCTCGATCTCTGCAACTTCCATCGGTTTGGATTCGGCCGTGCTCATGCGCGTTCCCCGGAGAAATCTTTCACCGGCTCTTTGCGATCCGCGGCCGGAATTACGCGGACCGCCAATCTATCGCGATGTTGCAGGTGGGGCAAAGGCGGGTTTGCGCGGCCCTTAGAATGGGATGAAGTTAGATTGAATCGGATTGGCCCCAAGCACGCTCACCTCTCCCCGACGGGGAGAGGTCGATTTGCGCAGCAAATCGGGTGAGGGGCTGCGGCTCCAACGAGAGAGCGGAACCCCTCACCCGGCGCTACGCGCCGACCTCTCCCAAGGGAGAGGTGAGCCTCCACCGCCACTCCGGCTCAACCCGATCCCATCATGCTTTAATATCCCGCAGCCTTCGAGCCGCGCGTGCGCGGATCCGGTGCGCCGAGCAGGCCGTTGGTCGTGACGAGGATCGAGTTCGCAGAGGAGTAGCCGAGCGGTTCGACCAGTTTGTGGCCCTTGGCGCGCAGATCGCCCAGCACCGCGTCGGGAAAGCCGCGCTCGATCCGGACCTCGTCGGGCAGCCATTGATGGTGCATGCGGGGTGCCGCGACCGCGGCCGCGATGTCCATCTTGTAGTCGATCACGTCGACGATGATCTGCGTCACGGCGGAGATGATGCGGCTGCCGCCGGGCGATCCCGTCACCAGCACCGGTTTGCCGTCCTTCAGCACGATGGTCGGCGACATCGACGACAGCGGGCGCTTGCCGGGTCCCGGCAGATTGGCCTCGAAGCCGACCAGGCCGAAAGCGTTGGAGGCGCCGGGCGCGGCGGTGAAATCGTCGAGCTCGTTGTTGAGCAGCACGCCGGTGCCGTCGGCGACGAGGCCGACGCCGTAGGGGAAGTTCAGCGTATAGGTGTTGCTGACGGCGTTGCCGCCGGCGTCGACGACCGAATAATGCGTGGTGTTGTCGCCTTCGTGCGACTGCTTCGCATTGCGCACATCGGTCCAGGGCGTGGCGCGGGCAAGATCGATGGTGGCGCGCTGTTTGGCGGCATAGTCCTTGTCGATCAAGAGCTGCGTCGGCGCGTCGACGAACGCGGGATCGCCGAGATAGCGGGCGCGATCGGCATAGGCCCGCTTCATCGCCTCGATCATCACATGCAGCGAGGCGGCCGAGCCCTGCTTCATGTCGGACATCGGAAAGCCTTCGAGGATGTTGAGGATCTCCAGCAGCACGACGCCGCCGGAGGAGGGTTGCGGCATCGAGACGATGTCGTAGCCGCGATAGCTGCCGCGGATCGGCGTGCGGACCACCGGCTGGTAGGATTTCAGATCCTCGAGGGTGAAGATGCCGCCGGCATTCCTGATGCCGCTGACGAGCTTCTCAGCGACGGCGCCTTGGTAGAAGCCGCGCGGGCCTTGTTCGGCAATATCAGTCAATACGCCGGCGAGATCGCCCTGGATCAGGCGGTCGCCCTCGCGCAGCGGCGTGCCGTCGGCGTGCGAGAACGTCCTGGCCGAATTCGGCCAGCGCGACATGCGGCGATACATGTCGTTCAGCGTGTCGGATGTGTCGTCGGTGACGATGAAGCCGTCGCGCGCGAGGTCGATCGCGGGCTTGAGGATCTGCGCCAGCGTGAACTTGCCGGAGCCGTATTTCTCCAGGGCCAGCGCGAGGCCCGCGACCGTGCCGGGCACGCCGATCGCGAGCGCGGAGTTGCGCGACTTGTCGGGATCGGGCTTGCCGTCGGCGTTCAGGAACATGTCGCGGGTCGCGGCCTGCGGCGCAGTCTCGCGATAGTCGATCGCGACATCCTCATTGCGGCCGGCGAGATGGATCACCATGAAACCGCCGCCGCCGATATTGCCGGCGCGCGGATAGGTCACCGCCATCGCAAAGCCGGTGGCGACCGCGGCGTCGACCGCGTTACCGCCCTGTCGCAGGATGTCGGCGCCAACTTGCGCAGCCAGCTTCTCCTGCGCCACCACCATGCCGTTTTCGGCGCGAATGCTGCGAATCGTGTCCGCGGCTGAAGGTTCATAGAAGCGGCGCTGGACCTGGCCGAGGGCCGGCGTCGCGATACCAATCACCAGGAGAGCGGCAAACAGCCGTCGCGACATCGTTGCCGTCAGCGCCATCGAAATGTCCTGCCCTGTTCATCGCCGTATCAGTCAAACCGGCTCATGCTATATGGGAGCGGATTGGAGCGGCAAAAGCCTGCCTGTGGTTCGAGTTGGGGAATATCTTTCGCGATGACGGCAACAATGCAGACGGGCGCCGGTGACGCGAAGGCCTCCACCAAGGTTTATCCTGGCCGCGCAGCCGTCGTCAGCTGGATCTTCTTCGACTGGGCCGCGCAGCCTTATTTCACGCTGATCACGACCTTCGTGTTCGCGCCTTATTTCGCGAGCTTCGTCGCGCCCGATGCCGCGAGCGGCCAGGCGCTGTGGGGCTTTGCCACCGCGGCCGCGGGACTTGCGATCGCGCTGCTGTCGCCGGTGCTGGGGGCGATCGCCGATGCCAGCGGCCGGCGCAAGCCGTGGATCGCGGGCTTCGGTGCGCTGCTCGTGATCGGGGCCAGCGCGATGTGGATCGGCAAGCCCGGCAATCCCGACATCATCCCCATGCTGCTGCTCGCCTATGCGATCGCGAGCGTCGGCGTCGAGTTCGCGACCGTGTTCAACAATGCGATGATGCCGACCCTGGTGCCGCCCGACAGGATCGGGCGGCTCTCCGGCACCGGCTGGGCCACCGGCTATGTCGGGGGCATCCTGAGTCTCGTGCTGGTGCTTGGATTCCTCGCCGCCAATGCCGAGTCCGGCAAGACGCTGTTCGGCTTCACGCCGCTGTTCGGTCTCGATCCTGCCATGCATGAAGGCGACCGCATCACCGGGCCGCTGACCGGGCTCTGGTTCATCATCTTCGTGACGCCGATGTTCCTGTTCACGCCGGACTATCCGACGAAGCGCCCGATGCGCGCGGCGCTCGGCGAAGGCCTGCGCGAGCTCAGGGAATCATTGTCGAGCCTGCCGAAGCAGAAGTCACTGGCGCGGTTTCTGCTGGCGAACATGATCTACACCGACGGGCTGGTCTCGCTGTTCGCGTTCGGCGGCATCTATGCCGCCGGCACGTTCGGCTGGGACACGATCCGGATCGGCACCTTCGGCATCATTCTCGCAGTCGCCGGCACGTTCGGCGGCTGGATCGGGGGCAAGCTCGATGATGCGTTCGGGCCGAAGCGCGTGATCACCGGGAGCCTCGTGATCCTGCTGTTCGCGATCGTCGTGATCCTCACCGTGAACAAGGATTCCGTCCTGTTCATCCAGGTCGCGCCGCCGGTGCCTGGCGGTCCGTTGTTCGCAGGCGCCGCCGAGCGCGCCTACATCGTGCTGGGCTGCCTGATCGGCGCCACCGGTGCGCCGTTGCAGGCCGCCTCGCGCTCGCTGCTGATCCGCCTCGCGCCGAAGGATCGCATCGCGCAGTATTTTGGCTTGTTCGCGCTTACCGGCAAAGTGACGTCGTTCATCGGCCCGCTCCTGATCGGCGCGATCACCGCGGCGACCGCAAGCCAGAAGGCCGGCATGGCGGTGCTGGTGGCGTTCTTCGTGGCGGGACTGGCGCTATTGGCGAAGGTGCGGGAGTAATCACCGCTGTCGTCCCGGCCAAGCGAAGCGCGAGCCGGGACCCATAACCACCGCTGCTCGTGTTGCGCGGCGCTGGGGCCGCAGCGTCGCGCTGCAGCTAACGCCTGTGGTTATGGGTCCCTGCTTTCGCAGGGACGACAGTTTGCATCAATGCCGGAAATGCCGCACGCCGGTGAACACCATCGCGATGCCGTGCTCGTCGGCGGCCTTGATCACCTCGTCGTCGCGCATCGAGCCGCCGGGCTGGATCACCGCGGTGGCGCCGGCCTCGATGCAGGCGAGCATGCCGTCGGCAAACGGGAAGAACGCGTCGGAGGCGACCACCGAACCCTTGGTCAGCGGCTCGGCGAGCTTCAGCTCGGCCGCCGCATCCAGCGCCTTGCGCGCAGCGATGCGCGCGGAATCGACCCGGCTCATCTGGCCGGCGCCGATGCCGACGGTGGCGAGATCCTTGGCGTAGATGATGGTGTTCGACTTGACGTGCTTAGCGACGCGGAACGCGAATTTGAGATCGCGCAACTCGGCGTCGGTCGGCGCGCGCTTGGTCGCGACCTTCAGGTTCATATCCTCGACCACGGCATTGTCGCGGCTCTGCACCAGGAGGCCGCCGGCGACGGTCTTGGCGGTGAGGCCGACCGCGCGCGCGTTCGGCAGGCCGCCGGCGAGCAGCAGGCGCAGATTGCGCCGGCCGGCGATGATCGAGATCGCCTCCTCGGTTGCGTCGGGCGCGATGATCACCTCGGTGAAGATGCCGATGATGGCGCGCGCGGCGTCCGCATCGAGCGTGCGGTTGACCGCGATGATGCCGCCATAGGCCGAGGTGGAATCGCAGGCGAGCGCGCGGGCATAGGCGGTCGCGAGATCGGGGCCCTCGGCGACGCCGCAGGGATTGGCGTGCTTGACGATCACGCAGGCCGCAGTGCGCTGCGGGTCGAACTCGCCGACGCATTCATAGGCCGCGTCGGTGTCGTTGATGTTGTTGTAGGACAGTTCCTTGCCCTGCAGCTGGCGTGCCGTCGCAACGCCCGGCCGCTTCTCCGGCGTGGCATAGAACGCCGCGGTCTGGTGCGGGTTCTCGCCATAGCGCAGCGACTGGATCAGCCGGCCGCCGAAGGCGCGGAAATCCGGCGCCTTGGTGTCGAGCTGCACGGCAAACCAGTTCGAGATCGCGGCGTCATAGGCCGCGGTGCGTGCATAGGCCTTGGCGGCGAGCCGGCGGCGCAACTGAAGCGAGGTCGCGCCCTTGTGCGCGGCGAGCTCGTCGAGCACAGCAGAATAGTCGTTCGCCTCGACCACCACGGCGACGTCGTCATGGTTCTTCGCCGCGGCGCGGATCATCGCGGGACCGCCGATGTCGATGTTCTCGATGCACTCCTCGAAGCCGGCGCCTTTGTCGACGGTGGCCTCGAACGGATAGAGATTGACGACCAAGAGATCGATCGGCGCGATGCCGTGCGAGGCCATCGCCGCGGCGTGTTCCTTGTTGTCGCGGATCGCGAGCAGGCCGCCATGCACCTTCGGATGCAGGGTCTTGACCCGGCCGTCCATCATCTCCGGAAAGCCGGTGAGCTCGGAGACGTCCCTGACCTTCAGCCCGGCCGCTGCGATCGCCTTTGCGGTGCCGCCGGTCGAGACCAGCTCGACGCCATGGTCGGCCAGCGCCTTGGCGAAATCGATCAGTCCGGTCTTGTCGGAAACGGACAACAGAGCGCGGGTCACGCGGCGAAGCTGCTCGGTCATATCGGAAAATCCCTGGCTGTTAAGGCAGCCGGGTAGCATGGTTTTGTGCGGTACGAAACCGGTCTCCGAGGCCGATTCCCGGGAATCTATCACCGTCATCCTGAGGAGCGCGCAGCGCGTCTCGAAGGATGCACGGCCCGGCTGGTGGCCGTCGACCCTTCGAGACGCCGCTTCGCGGCTCCTCGGGGTGACGGGTCGAGGGTCAGTCGCGTTCCTACAGCGGCAGTTCCGGCTCGCGGCGGGCGTTGCGGCGCGCGGTGGTCGCGGAGGCCGAGGTCGAGGAGCGCACGAAGCTCCAGCGGATGGTGCCGGCCTGCCTCGCGTCCTGCCGGATCACGATCTGGGAGGTGCGGCGCGGGCCGTCGTTGCCGGCCAGGAACACGCTGTCCTCGAGATCGACCTTGTCGTCCATCGACTCGAAGGTCCAGACGTCGCGGTTGGGCAGCACCAGCATCACGCCGCGGGCATCCGACAGCCGGCTCGCCTTCACCGAAGGGTGCAAATGGAAGCGCAGCGCGAAATCGGCCTCGCTGCCCTTGATACGGCCGCCCGGTGCCGGCGACAGCGAATCTTCGCCCTCGAGCCGCGTGCCGTCCTGCGCGACCATCAGCACGCGGCGGTGGATCACGCCGAAGCGCGAGAGATAGCCGTCATGCGAGGCGGTGAGCACGTCGCCGTCGGGAACGGCTTCGCGGTAGCTCTCGACATTGCTCGGCCCGCTGGTGATCGGCGCGCCGCGCAGCAGCCGCTTCATCGCCGACAGCTCGACGAACTGGCACGACGAGGTGTCGCGATAGGTCAGCGTCGAATGCGCCGCGGTGGAGCGCGCGAACGGCCGCCAGTTGTCGCGGCCTGTGCTCGGCATGCCGCAATTGACGACGATGCGGCTCACCCCGGAGGAGAGCTCAAACGACAGGCAGCCGGCATGCGCGTCCTGGCTGACGCTTGCTGGCGGCGGCGGGCCGGTGTCGATGATCAACGCGGTGCTGCCGGCATCGAGCCGCTGGAAGCCGGTATGCGGCATGCTCGCCATCGGCACGCCACGGGTGTCGTCATAGGCGAGCAGCGTCGCGACGAGATCGGACGGCGCGGTGCTCATGCCGTTGAACAGCGCGAAGCTGCCGTCGCCGTGCCGGAAGAAGCGCAGCATCGGCATCATGCGGTCGATGGCGTTGAGCAGCGCCGGCGGCGGCGCGATATTCCGTGCGGCAAAGGTCTGCCGCAGCGGCAGGAGATCGCTGAGCAACTCGACCAGCGCGCCGGGATTGCGCGAGATGTGGCCGCCATCGGGCAGGATCTGGCGCTGCAATTCGTCGGACAGTTTGCGCGTCGCCGATTTGATGTTGCGCGCCTGGTTGGCGAGACAGAGCGAGGCGTAGCACAGCGCGATCAGCACCTGCAGGCGCGGAACGCCGTCATTGTCGAGCGTCGCGTGGCGCAGATAGCGGATCTCGCGCGCCAGCCCGCGCAGATATTTGCGGTAGAATTTTCCATCGGTGTCGCCGAGCACCAGCGGCGCCTGCGACAGCAGCGAGATCACCCGCCGCGCGCGCACATCGGCGCGGCGCTCCAGCGGCCGCTTGCGGGCCTGGTTGGAGATCCAGTCGTCGACCAGCGAGCGGGCGTTGGCGCGGGTCAGCGCGGTGTCGGCGGCGCGCAGATGGCGCAGCCAGCCGAAGCCGAGCAGGGCGGCTTCCCAATCCTCCGACGGCGGCTCGAGATCGAAGATCGAGCGGCCGTGGCAGGTGACGATCTTGCCGGCGAAAACGAATCGTCCGGCATAGATCTCGGCCGCGCGGGTGGCGTCGGCGGTCCGCAGGTCGTGCGGGGCGATGATCAGACGGTCGGTGCGGCCGGGCCAGAGCCGCGACAGCGCCACCGTGCTTCCGCTGGCGCGTGCGAGCATGCTGCGGGCAAAGCGGCCAGCAATCAGCGTCGAGATGCGTCTGCTTTGAGCGACCGACACGCCTAACCTTGCGGGGAGGGAATTTTCAACGAATCCTTATTTAATCCGGAAACGCGGCCAAGACACCTGCCAAGACGCCTACCAGGACACCCTCTTGATACCGCACGAATCACTTCGAGCTTAGAAGACTGAAGTTTAAAATCAGGATTTAACCAGCCGGGCCGCGTAAAAGCCGTCCAGCCCGCCCAGCCGCGGGTCGGCGTTGGGCAAATGGCTGGGCAGGGTACGCAAATCGCCGTCGGCGGTGATGATGTCGTCGAGGCCGGCGACCTCGCTTGTCTCGACCGGTGCACGGCGCAGGCCTGATTCGCTAGCCAGCAGCGCGGCAATCGCGTGCTCGCCTTCCTCCGGCTCCAGCGAGCAGGTGCAGTAGACCAGGGTGCCGCCGGGCTTCAGCAGATTGGCGGCTTTTTGCAACAGCCGCTTCTGCAACGCCGACAGCGCCGCGATGTCGCCTTCCTGCCGCAGCCAGGCGACGTCGGGATGGCGGCGGATGGTTCCCGTCGAGGTGCAGGGCGCATCGACCAGGATACCGTCGAAGCTTGCGGCCTCGGCGGGCCATTCGGCGGCGTCGGCAACGACGGTCTCGGCCTGCAACTCCAACCGCGTGAGATTGTCACGCAGCCGCGCGACCCGCGCCGGCGAGCGGTCGACCGCGGTGACATGCGCGCCGGCCAGCGCGAGCTGGGCGGTCTTGCCGCCGGGCGCGGCGCAGAGATCCGCGACCGCCTTGTCCTTGATGTCGCCGAACAGCCGCGCCGGCAGCGCGGCGGCGGCGTCCTGCACCCACCACTGGCCTTCGGCAAAGCCGGGCAGCATCGTGACGGAACCCTGCAGCAGCGTGCGCACGGTTCCCGTCGGCAGTATCTCGCCGTGCAGGCGGCTCGCCCATTGCGGCGCGTCGGACTTCACCGTGAGATCGAGCGACGGCTCGTGGCCGAGCGCCAGCGCCATGTCGCGCGCGGTGGCTTCGCCGTAATGCGTATTCCAGCGCGCCAGCATCCATTGCGGCAGGTCGAGCGTCTGCGTGCCGATCTCGTCGATCAACCCCTGGCCCTCGCGCGCGCAGCGGCGCAGCACGGCGTTGACGAGCCCGGCATATTTCGCGGCGCGCCGGTCGGATTGCACCAGCCGCACCGAAAGATCGACTGCGGCATGGTCAGGCACGTCCATCCAGAGAATCTGTGCCGCGCCGATCAGGAGTGCGCTCTGCGCGCGCGGTGCATCGGTCGGGACGCCGCGGTCGAGCAGGCGCGACAGCAGATGGCCCAGCGTGCCGAGCTTGCGCAAGATGGTCGACACCAGCCGGCGCATCAGCGCGCGGTCGCGATCGGCCAGCGATTTCAGGCCGGGATGCGCGCCGGCGCCGTCGAGCTGGTCGTCGAGCGTGCGGTGCTTGTGCAGCACGCCATCGAGGATGTCAGCCGCGATACGGCGGGCCGCGAGACCGGGGACTTCGGCAGGTACTGCAAATCTTGAAGGAGGCATGAAGCGGAGATATCTCGAAGGTGCTGAGTTACATTCGGCTCATGCCCATCAACTCGAGACCACCTCTGGCATGCGAATATGCCAAATGTAAGAATCGCCTTGCGGGATTTTGTGATCGTGATGTCGTCACTGAGCCAGCACAGAGATACGCAACGCGCGGTCGGAAGGTTTTGCCATGTCTGATAAATCGCTATCGTCAGCGCCGCCGGAGGCCGCGCTCCGCAAGCCGCTGACGCCGGCCGCGCAACGCGCGCTCGCCGAGGCCGCGGCGCGGCGCAAGGCTGCCGAGGAGGCCGCCGCGCAGAACGTGGCCGCGCGGCCGAAGGAATTCCAGGGCCCGAAGGGGCCGGAACCGACGCGCTACGGCGATTGGGAGACCAAGGGCATCGCCTCGGACTTCTGAGAGCCTTGCCTGACGGCTCGACTCAGGTCAGTCTGGGAATATGTCCCCATACGAAAGAATAAATGCTTATCGTGGGACGGGGCGTCCGCCTTTCCGCCGGACCCCTTGGGGCCGCCGCGTCTCGGCGGCGCTGCCATGGGTGTTCGTGCTCGGCATTGCCGTCGGCAGCACATTGCCGATCCGCCAATGGGTGCATTTGCCGCCGACCTGGTCGCTCGGCAGGTCGCGCGACACCGACGTGATCTGGCAGCGGGCCGGCGCGCCCGACATCAGGCACAACGTTGATGTGATCAGGACGATCGACGGCGACACGTTCGAGGCGCGGGTGCATTTCTCGCCGGGCCCGGATCTGTACACGCGTGTCCGGCTGCGCGGCATCGACGCGCCGGAGCTGAAGGCATCCTGCGCGCGCGAACTGCAAATGGCGCAAGCGGCGACGGTGGCGCTACGCGACCTGCTCGGCCAGGGCGACGTCGCGATCTACAATATCGGTCCCGACAAATATCAGGGCCGTGTCGTCGCCGACGTCGCGACCAGGAAGACCGACAATGTCTCGGCCGCGCTGCTTGCCGCCGGCCATGCCCGCGCCTACAATGGCGGGCACCGGTTCGGCTGGTGCGGATATTTCGCGCGCTAGGCGACAGCGTCAAACCAGGTAAACAAAAAGCCGCGCATCCGCGCGGCTTTGCTTTGGACGAGGCGCTGCGCCCGATCAGCGGGTGACGACGACCGTCGTGCCGATCTCGACGCGCGAATAGAGGTCGGTGATGTCCGTGTTGAGCATGCGGATGCAGCCGTAGGAGACGAAGCCGCCGACCGAGCCCGGCACGTTGGTGCCGTGGATCGCATACTCGCCGCCGGCCAGCGTCATCGCAGCGACGCCCATCGGGTTATGCGGCGAGCCGCCGGCGATCACGTTCGGGATGCTCGGCTTGTCGCGCTTGACCTCGGCGGGCGGCGACCAGGCCGGGTTGCGATATTTGCCGTCGATCTTCGTGGTGCCGGCCCACTGCTTGCCGGACTTGCCGACGCCGACCGGGTAACGCATCGCGTGGCCGGAATCGAGAATGAGGTAGAGCCGCCGTTCGTTGGTCTTCACCACGATGGTGCCTGGCTCATAGTTGTCGGCGTGTATTCCCACCATTTCCGGCCGGGCTTCGGCCGCCTGCGACGTCAAGACAACAGCACCAAGGGTGGCAGCCAGCGCCACCGCAAACTTCATCGACATCAACCTCTCCACTTCCCAACAGCTTCCGTACGGAAGCCAAAAACGAAGATGCAGAGCCCTTGAAAAACCGGGCCTGCCGGTCTCACGCACGCAAGATTAACCGCGTGTGTTAACCGGGTGGTTTCACACCGGCCGCGAGACACGTCCTGATGGCGCGGAGAAAAGGAAAAGTTCGGATTAAAGTAAATGACCTGAAAACAACACTTGGCCACAAACGCGCCCCAATCGCGCCACGCCTCTGACAATCCCGTGAAGCGGCCCGTTGCAGGAAAAGGGAAGGGCCGCGGCGGTGATCGCGCGCGGCCCTTCCTCGGTTTCCCGGTTTTGCTGCTGCCGGCCTTACGCCGGCGCGCCCTTCTTGTTCTGACGGTTCTGCACGAGGTCGTCGACCACGGCCGGATCGGCCAGGGTCGAGGTGTCGCCGAGACTCGACGGCTCGTCCTCGGCGATCTTGCGCAGGATGCGGCGCATGATCTTGCCGGAGCGCGTCTTGGGCAGGCCGGGCGCGAACTGGATCAGGTCCGGCGAGGCGATCGGGCCGATGTCCTTGCGGACCCAGGCGACGAGCTCCTTGCGCAGCGCTTCGGTCGGCTCGGTGCCCTTCATCAGCGTGACATAGGCATAGATGCCCTGGCCCTTGATGTCGTGCGGGTAGCCGACGACGGCGGCTTCCGACACCGCCTCATGCGCGACCAGCGAGCTCTCGACCTCGGCGGTGCCCATGCGGTGGCCGGAGACGTTGATGACGTCGTCGACGCGGCCGGTGATCCAGTAATAGCCGTCGGCATCGCGCCGGCAGCCGTCGCCAGTGAAATACTTGTTCTTGTAGGTCGAGAAATAGGTCTGCTCGAACCGCGCATGGTCGCCGTAGACCGTGCGCATCTGGCCCGGCCATGACTTGGCCAGGCAGAGATTGCCCGAGGTCTCGCCCTCCAGCGTCTTGCCGTCGGCATCGACGATCTCGGGCACCACGCCGAAGAACGGCCGCGTTGCCGATCCCGGCTTCAGCTTGGTCGCGCCGGGCAGCGGCGTGATCAGGATGCCGCCGGTCTCGGTCTGCCACCAGGTGTCGACGATCGGGCAGCGGTCGTCGCCGACCACGCGGTAATACCACTCCCAGGCTTCCGGATTGATCGGCTCGCCGACCGAGCCGAGCAGCCGCAGCGATTTGCGCGAGGTCTTCTTCACCGGCTCGTCGCCGCCCTGCATCAGCGCGCGGATCGCGGTCGGCGCGGTGTAGAAGATGTTGACCTTGTGCTTGTCGACCACGTTCCAGAAGCGCGAATTGTCCGGATAGTTCGGCACGCCCTCGAACATCAGCGTGGTCGCGCCGTTACAGAGCGGCCCGTAGAGAATGTAGCTGTGGCCGGTGACCCAGCCGACGTCGGCGGTGCACCAGTAGATGTCGCCGTCGTGATAATCGAACACGTATTGATGCGTCATCGACGCGAACACGAGATAGCCGGCCGAGGTGTGCAGCACGCCCTTCGGCGTTCCGGTCGAACCCGAGGTGTAGAGGATGAACAGCGGGTCCTCGGCATGCATGTGCTCGGCCGGGCATTCCGTCGTCACCATGGCGGCGGCCTCGTGATACCAGAGGTCGCGGGTCGGGTTCATGTCGATCTTGCCGCCGGTGCGCTTCACCACCACGACCCAGTCGACGCCGCCGGAATCCTTAGAGTCGATCTTGGCGATGGCGGCATCGACATTGGCCTTCAGCGGCACTTTCCTGCCGCCGCGCAGGCCCTCGTCGGCGGTGATCACCACCTTCGAGTCGCAGTCCTTGATGCGCTGGGCGAGGCTGTCCGGCGAGAAGCCGCCGAACACCACCGAATGGATGGCGCCGATCCGCGCGCAGGCCAGCATGGCGTAGGCCGCTTCCGGAATCATCGGCAGGTAGATCGTGACGCGGTCGCCCTTCTTGACGTTCCGGGTGCGCAGGATGTTCGCCATCTTGCAGACTTCGTCGTGCAGCTGGCGGTAGGTGATGTGCTTGGATTCGGAGGGATCGTCGCCCTCCCAGATGATCGCGGTCTGGTCGCCGCGCTTCTCCAGATGGCGGTCGATGCAATTCCAGGCGACGTTCAGCACGCCATCCTCGAACCATTTGATCGAGATGTTGCCCGGTGCGAAGGAGACGTTCTCGACCTTGGTGAAGGGCTTGATCCAGTCGATCCGCTTGCCGTGCTCGGCCCAGAAGCCGTTCGGGTCCTTGACCGAGTGCGCGTACATCTCGCGATATTTGGCGTCATCGATATAGGCGCGCTTGGCCCAGTCGGCCGACACGTCATAGATCTTCTCGGACATCATTTTCCTCCACTCATTGCCGATCGCGAACGACGCGACGGCAAGCCGTCTTGATCATTGCCGCGATTATGCGTTGCCGCATTCCGGCCCGGCAAGGAAAAAGGACTGTCACTTTCGTCGCGTGGAAGCCGTCGGATAGTCCGCCGGCTTCCGCTTTTGGCAAGACGGCTTACCGCAACGCGTCGACGAGAGAAACCTATGCGCCATCGCGTGCTCGGGGTCACTGGTCTCTTGGTCGTAGTGGTGTCGTTCTCTGCGCCGTTCGCTGCCACCGCAGCAGTGTCGCGTGCGATACGCTGACGCCGATTTTGATGGTCGGCTTCAGGTACAAGTGAATGAATTTCGGACGCCGCGGCGATGAGCTGCGTCAACACGTTCGTGACCGCGTAATCCTTGGTTGCGGCCAGCGGTTGGACCGGCCCGTGGCTGCAGAACTCGAGCCACGTACCCAGCGAGAGCAGCGCGCGAAAGGGCAAGGTCGCTGACCTGATCTGGGACCGCGGTGGACCCAGGGCGGCGTTCAAACGCCGGTTTCCGGTACCGCGCTCGCGTCATTTTGTCCGATCCCGGGCAGCCCAAAATCAACGTTAGCGGGCGAATGGCACCCATGAAAGGTAATTTGGCACCGTCAATAACTGATTCGCGACTCGCAATGTCGGCCCCGACGCCCTAAATCGCGTTTCCGAGGCCGGACGGCCCACCGGAACGAAGCCCGAAGCAACGGCATTACCGGGAGACCAGCGGAACAAGGCGTCTTGCGAGAATAATGATGGATCAGCAGAATATCGCGGCTGTGCGGCCCGTTTCCGCCGATCCCGCTGTCGCCTTGGCAAAGGCACTGGGCCAGTGGCCAAAGCAGACGCCACGCGCAAAGTTGCGATCGCCGTCAACACTCAAACTCGACGCCCCCGCCGCCATCAGAACGACGGTTGAAGAACTGGCGCGTGATCTGGGCCTGCGGCTCGGCGACCAGAACGAGCTGACCATCCGCCGCATCAAGCGCGGCAAGACCTATTCATTCGTCCGTGCCAATGGCTCGCGGGTCCGCGATGCGCGGACGATCCGCCGGCTGCACGCGATGGCCGTTCCGCCGGCCTACCGCCAGGTGCGCTATTCCAGCGATCCGAGCTCGCATCTGCAGGCGGTCGGCCGCGATGCGGCGGGCCGGCTGCAATATCGCTATCACGCCGACTGGGAGAAGGTTCGCGAGCAGCGCAAGGCGCATCGCCTGGCCAAGCTGGTGGCCGCGCTGCCGAAGATCCGGCGCAAGGTCTCGGCGTTTCTGTCCGGGGACGAGCCGACGCGCGAGTTCGCGCTGTCGGCGGTGATCGAGCTGATCGCGCGCACCGCGATCCGGCCCGGCAACGAATCCTATGCGCGTCTCAACGGCACCCGCGGCGCCACCACGCTGTTGAAGTCCAACGTCACGCTGGAAGACGACTCCCTGGTGCTGACCTTCAAGGCCAAGGGCGGCAAGGCCGTGCGCAAGGAATGCGACGCGGCCAAGCTGGTGCGTGCGATCGGCATCCTGCGCGGTGTCCCAGGCAAGCGCATGTTTCAGTATTATGATCGTTCCGGCGTGGTGCGGGCCGCCTCGACCACGGCGGTGAACGCGTTCCTGCGCGAGATCGCCGGCATCAAGATCTCGCTGAAGGATTTCCGCACCCTGATGGCGTCGGCTGTCGTCGTGGAATCGCTGTCGCGGATCACGCCGGCCACCAGCCAGCGCGGCCGCAAGCGCCAGGTGCTGGATGCGATCCGCGCCGCCGCCGACCAGCTGTCCAACACGCCGGCGATCTGCCGCAAGAGCTATGTCCACGACACCATCGTCACCGCATTCGAGGACGGCATCCTCGAACGCTTCGCCGCGACGATGGGAGGCTACCGCACCCAGTCCAAGCGCGAGCAATTGCTGGCGCAGGTGGTGATGGCGGCCGGGGCGTAACGGGCCACAAACTCCGCTGTCGTCCCGGCGAAGGCCGGGACCCATTACCCCAAATATTGATTGCGGAAACGAGCTGGAGCCCCAGCGCGCTCTAACGATGCTCGCCTGTGGTTATGGGTCCCTGCTTTCGCAGGGACGACGACAAAGTTTGGTCGGAACGCTACAGCCCGCCCATCTTGCAGACGTACTTCCATTCCTCCGCGGTCACCGGCTGCACCGAAAGCCGCGAATATTTCACCAGCGCCATATCGGCGAGCTTCTTGTCGGCCTTGATCGCGGCCATCGTCACCGGCGTCTTCAGCGGCTTGTCGGCCTTGATGTCGACGCAGACGAACTTGCCGGTCTTGTCGGTCGGATCGGGATAAGCTTCCTTGATGATCTCGGCGATGCCGACGATCTCCTTGCCCTCGTTGGAATGATAGAAGAACGCCTTGTCGCCCTTCTTCATGTTGACGAGATTCTGCCGGGCAGTGAAGTTGCGCACGCCGGTCCAGGCTTCGCCCTTCGCGCCCTTGGCGACCTGATGGTCCCATGACCAGACCGACGGTTCGGATTTCACCAGCCAGTAATTCATCGCAACTCACCCCGTTCGATTGCGCTGCAATCTACAGCGACGCGGATGCCCGCGACAAGCGCGGGCACCCGATCCAGAGCGTTTTCAAGCGAAGTGGATGCCGGTTCGCGTGAAGAAAACGCGTCAAATCAAGAAGCGCAGCACCTACTGTTTCAAATATCGATCGAAGAACCTGGCGATGTCGGTGAACGCCTCCTTCGTCTCGGGCGCGTCGGCGTTGAACTGGTACTGCGCGTGCGACTGCCCCTCATAGACATTGAGATCGGCGATCACGCCGGCGCGGCGCAATTTGCGATGCGTGCGAACCGTGTTGCTGAGGAACAGATCGCGCGTGCCCGATGTCAGGATGGTCGGCGGGAAGCCCTTGAAGTCACCATAGATCGGCGAAATGTAGGGATTCTTCAGGCTGGTGCCGTTTGCATAAAGCTTGGCCGCGCGGCCGAGCCATCCGTCCCAGGTCACCAGCACATTGTCGACCCACTCATTGCTCGCGTAGCTGTCGCCGATCTTGTCGATATCGGACCATGGCGTGCCCGGCGCGATGGCGGCGGGCAGCGGCAGCTTCTCGTCCTTCGCCCGCAATACCATCGCAAGCGTCATCGCCCCGCCCGTCGACGTGCCGAAGATCGCCAGCCGGCGGTGTTCGTGCGATTTCAGAACTTCCTTCCAGACCGCCATCGCGTCGTCCATCGCGGCCGGATAGGGGAAGTCCGGCGGCATCCGGTAGTCGACCGAGAGGACCTTGAAGCCGCCAAAGCCCGCCATCATGATGGCTTCCGGCAACGCGGCTTCGCCGGGGCCGAACACGTAACCACCGCCATGGACGTGGATCAGCAGGCGTCGCCTGTTCTCGAGCGCGATCTTGTTCGGGGTGACGATGTAGCAGTGCACGCCGGCAAGCTTGGTTTCCTCGACCTTGACGCCGAGCTTCGCCTTCAGCGCCGGAACACCCGCGATCAGAAGCTTGGCGCGGCGATCGATCAACTCCTTCCATTCCGCCGGGGTTTTGGGGTCGGCATTGAAATGCGGCGGATAGGGCGTGCCGATCATTGCCTGCATCTCGGAAGACACGTCGGCGGTTGGATTGCCGATCGATTTGAGCGGCGCGACCCGCTTGCCGTTGTCGGCATTGGCGGCGGCCTCGCTCTTGGCAAGTTCGTCGTAGGAGGTTGCGGTCTGGGCGTGGGCGATAGTGGATGAGGCGGTGAGGGCGACGGCGAGGCTGATCGAGAGAAGGCTGATCGAAAGGATGGCGCGATGCGGTTGACGCATGGGTTTTCCCTTGGGATCCGTTTTTCGATTTGTTGGACCGGGATCCGACGGTTCGCCGCCACGCTAGTACGGCGCGCACGGATCGTGAAGCTGCGCCACGCGCGCCTGTGACGTGCGTTACTCCGCCTTGAACGGCCGCGTCAGCAGGCCTTCGATCGCGGCATCGACGGTCAGCCGGTCGCTCAGGATCGCGGCGACCGCGTTTGACACCGGCATGTCGACCTTTTGCGCGGCGGCGAGCTCGCACAGCACCGGTGCGGTGAACGCGCCTTCGGCGAGCTTGCCGATCGGTGCGGCTTCGCCGCGTCCGAGCGCGAGGCCGAGCGCGAAGTTGCGCGATTGCGCGGTCGAGCAGCTGAGCAGGAGATCGCCCAATCCCGACAGGCCTGAGAGTGTTTCGGTGCGGGCGCCGCAGGCGCGGCCCAATCTTGCGAGCTCGCTGAAGCCGCGTGTGGTCAGCGCGGCGAGCGCGGAGGCGCCGAGATTCTTGCCGACCACGATGCCGGCGGCGATCGCCAGCACGTTCTTGGCCGCGCCGCCGATCTCGACGCCGCGCACGTCGGTGGTGTGATAGGGCCGGAACGTCGCCGAGCCGAGCGCCTGGACCAGCGCGCGTGCGAGCGCTTCGTCGCTGGTGGCCAGCGTTACGGCGGTCGGCAATCCGCGTGCGACGTCGTCGGCAAAGCTCGGCCCCGACAGGATCGCGGGCACGGCGCGCGGCGCGGCTTCCGCGATCACCTCGGTCATGAATTTATGCGTGCCGTGCTCGATGCCCTTGGCGCAGGCGACGACAGGCGTGTCGGGTTTGAGATGCGGCGCAAGATGCCCAACCGCCGCGCGCAAATGCTGCGCCGGTGTCACGGCCAGGACGATGTCGGCGTGTGCCGCGGCGGCGATATCCGACGTCACGGCGATGCCGGGATGAAGCTGGACACCAGCCAGCCGCGGATTGACCCGCGTCGCCTGGATCTGCGCGGCATGCTCGGCGTTGCGCGCATACAGCGTCACCTTGCGCCCGGCGCGCGCCGCGACATCGGCCAATGCCGTGCCCCAGGCGCCGGCACCGATCACGCTGACTGACATATGCGCGGGCATCGGAACCCCTAGCTCAGCTGCGCTCCCTCGCCCCGCTCTTGCGGGGAGAGGGTTGGGGTGAGGGGCTGTATCCGCGAGTGTACCGAATGTTGAGACCTGTACCCCCTCACCCGGATCGCATCGCTGATGCGATCCGACCTCTCCCCGCAAGCGGGGCGAGGTGAAGGGGGGCTCGCTCGGCGCTTCATCTCCATGTCGAAGGACCTAATATCCGGCGCGGCTGTTGGCGTAGCCGGCCGGCGCCTTGGCGTTGGCGTCGAGCAGCCAGCGCGCGCGCGGCGGCGCCTCCATCGTGTCGGTGAGGCCAAGCGCCATCCGCTCGGCACCGGCCCATGCGATCATCGCGCCATTGTCGGTGCAGAGCGCCGGCGGCGGGATGATCAGCGTGGTCTGCGCCGTCGCCGCAACCTCCTGCAGCGCGCTGCGGATCGCATGGTTGGCGGCGACGCCCCCGGCCGCGACCAGCGCGCGCGGCGTGCCGAACCGCTCCTGAAACAGCTTTAGGCCGACGCTTAGCCGGTCCGCGGTCGATTCCAGCACCGCAGCCTGGAAACTCGCGCAGAGATCGCTGACGTCCTGCGGCTCAAGCGGCTCCAGCCGGCTGGCTTCATTGCGCACCGCCGTCTTCAATCCCGAGAGCGAGAAATTCGCATCGGGGCGGCCGAGCATCGGGCGTGGAAAGGCAAACCGCGTCGAGTCGCCGCCGGCGGCCGCGCGCTCGACCTCCGGCCCGCCGGGATAGGGCAGCGACAGCATCTTCGCCACCTTGTCGAACGCCTCGCCCATCGCGTCGTCGACCGTGGTGCCGAGCCGCACATATTCACCGACGCCCACCACGGCGACGATCTGGGTGTGTCCACCCGAGGCAAGGAACAGGCAATAGGGGAACGCCAGCGCGCAGGTCAGCCGCGGCGTCAGCGCGTGCGCCTCGAGATGGTTCACCGCGATCAGCGGCGTATCGTGCACCATCGCGATCGCCTTCGCGGTGGTGAGACCGACGATCACGCCGCCGATCAGGCCGGGTCCCGCGGCTGCCGCGACCGCCGACAATTGTCGGTAGCCGACGCCGGCCTCCTTCATCGCGGAGGCGACAATGCCATCGAGCAGGTCGACATGGGCGCGCGCCGCGATCTCCGGCACCACGCCGCCGAAGCGGGCGTGCTCGTCGGTCTGCGAGCGCACGACATTGGAGAGGATTTTCGCCTGCCCGTCAGCCTGCCGCTCGACCACGGCGGCCGCGGTTTCATCGCAGGTGGTCTCGATCCCCAGCACCAGCATCGGCGGTTCGTGTCCCAATTTCGGTCCTTGTGCTACGAGCATGAGCCGGACAGGCCGGAACCGGTTTCCGGCAAGATGATGCTCATCAAAACGTCCGCTCCGGGGTAGCATTGCGAGGTCTTAAAGTGCAATCGGTCGCCAACGTCCAATTTATACGGCTGGAGGCCTAAAACCCTGACAATCCTTGTCACACGACCGCATCCGGACAATGACGCGACGCTCGCGACGCTGCGCCAACGCGGCTTTGACGCCCTGTCCGCGCCGGTGCTGCGCTTCGAGCCGGTGCCGTTCCGAGGCGACGACAATGCGGATTATGACGCCGTCATCCTGACCAGCGCCAATGCGCTGCGCGCGGTCGACCTCGCTGCCAGCCCGTTGTTGCGGCTGCCGCTGTTTGCGGTCGGCGCGCACACCGCCGATGCGGCGCGCGCCGCGGGCTTCGACAAGGTGATCGTGGCGAAGGGCGATGCAGTCTCGCTGCGCAATCTCGTGCTGGCACGGCTCAAGGCCGGCGAACTCGACGCATCAGCGACGCTGCTCTATCTCGCCGGCGCCGACCTGTCGCGCGATCTCGCGGGCGAGCTCGGCGAGCGCGGGCTCAGCGTCGTCACCCACACCACCTACCGGATGGCGCCGGTGGCCGGCTTCCCGAGGGAGGTCAGCGACGCCTTCATGGCGAACCGGATCACCGCGGTGCTGCACTATTCCCGTCGCAGCGCGCAGGCCTTTCTGGACACGATACGCGCCGACGGAATCGAGATTTCGGCGCTCGCCTTGCCGCAATGCTGCATCTCGGCGGCCGTCGCCGCGGTGCTCCATGACGCCGGCGCGACCAATGTGGTGGTGGCGGCGCGGCCGGACGAAAATGCCCTGCTGGAGGCGCTCGGCCGCACCCTGCGGCCGTGACCGGAATAATTCTTTCGTTTGACCATGATGTTAGGCGATGCTCGGTTATTCGGATCGTGCTCTAAGAACCTGGGCCGATTCTGGTAGAGTATGCGGCCAGCAGTTTTGAGGACCCCCGCGATGGCTGAAGAAAGGCCAGACGACCCAGGATCTTCGCCGGATTCCCGGCCCAAGCGCGCGCCGCCGACTATCGATCTTCAGGCGACCGAAATCTCCAGCGAACCGCCGAAAACGGAGGGGGCCGAGGAAGCCGCCAAGGAGGCTGACCAGGATGCCGGCCAGGATGCTGGCAGGGCGTCTGCGGACGCGGCGACGCCTGAGGCCGAGCCCCACGGCGACGCCGCACCGCAGGCGGAGCCGCAGCCCGAGACCGCCTCCGCGGCGCAGGACGCCGAACCGGCGCGGCCGGTGTCGCCCTGGGTGGTGGCGCCGGTATCAGGCGCGGTCGCCGCGGCGCTGGTGATCGGGGTTGGCTGGCTGCTCGGCTGGCCCGTCGTGCAGCCGGTCCCCGCACCGCAACCCAATGCCGCCATCGACCAACTCGGCACGCGCCTGAGTGCGCTGGAATCGAAAGCCGGCAGGCCGGCCGCGCCGGCCGCCGATCCCGCGGCGACGGCGCGGCTGGAGGCGCTCGACAAATCGATCGCCGCACTGCGCACCGAGCTCGCCGCGACGCGGGCGCAATCCGACAAGCTTGCCGCGGCCGCCAATGACGCGAAGGCCGCGCCGCGCGATGGCGCGGCTGCGCCTGATCTCTCCGGCATCACGGCGCGTATCGACAAGGTCGAAGGCGCGGTGAAGGCGCAGGGTGCCGCGATCGCGAGGCAGGACGGCAAGATCGCGGACACCAAGGCCGAGGCGAAGGCCGACGATGTGCCGCTGCGCCGCGTCGTCGCGGCATCGCTGCTCGACGTCGCGGTGCGTCACGGCGATCCCTATGCCTCCGCGCTCGAGGCCGCGAAGGCGCTGTCGGATGATGCCGAGGTGCTGAAGCCGCTCGAGACGTTTGCGAGGTCAGGCGTCCCGAACCCGAACGCGCTGTGCCGCGAGCTGATCGAGATCGTGCCGAAACTTGCGCCGCCTCCGCCGGAAGCTGCGGCGGCCAGCGCCGGGCTGGTCGATCGTCTGAAGGCCGGTGCCTCCACGCTGATCCAGATCGAGCGGACCGACGGCACGGGGACCGATCGCGGCAGCATCGTCGCGCGCGTGACATCGGCCGCCCTGCATAATGACCTCGCATTGACCGAGCGTGAACTGAAGTCGCTGCCGCCGGCGGATCGGACGGCGGCGCAAGCCTGGCTCGCCAAGGTGGACGCGCGCCGCGCCGCGCTCGACGCGTCGCGTAAATTTGCCGACAACGCCATGGCGGCGCTCGCCACGGTCAACCAGTAAGTCTTTGCAATAGGTCTTTGATGATCCGGATCATTCTGTTCCTGCTGCTGATCGCGCTCGCTGCAGCGGGTGCGGCCTGGATGGCCGATCAGCCCGGCGATCTCGTGCTGAATTGGGGCGGCTTGCGGCTGACGTCCAAGCAGCCGATGTACCTGCTCGGCCTCGTCGTCGTCGCCGCGATGATCGCCGGCGTGATCCTGCGCGGGCTCTGGAAGATTCCCGGGCACATCCGCCGTGGCCGGCGCGAGCGGCGTCACGCCCGCGGCCGCCACGCCATCACGCAAGGCCTGCTCGCGATCGGGCATGGCGATTCCGCAGGCGCCCGCGCGCATGCCGAAGTGGCGCGGCGCCACGCCGCAAACGATCCGCTGGCGCTGCTGCTGCACGCGCAATCGGCGCAGCTCGACGGCGATCGCGACGGCGCGCAGCGCGCCTTCCGCGCCATGGCCGAGCGCGAGGACACGCGGCTGCTTGGATTGCGCGGCCTGTTCATCGAGGCACAGCGCGCCGACGATCCGGTTGCGGCCGTGATGATCGCCGAGGAAGCGCTGAAAATGTCGCCGTCGTCGTCATGGGCCTCGCATGCGGTGCTCGGATTCTGCTGCGCCAAGGGCGATTGGGCCGGCGCGCTGTCGATCATCGACAACAACCAGAGCGCCGGATTGATCGACAAGGCGACCTATCGGCGGCAGCGCGGCGTGCTGCTGACGGCACGGGCGCTGGAGTTCGAGACCGTCGATCGCGACTTGTCGCGCTCGAGCGCGATGGACGCGGTCAAGCTGGCGCCGACGCTGATTCCGGCTGCCGTGCTCGCAGCGAAGTTCGAGAGCGAGGCGCATCAGGTGCGCCGCGCGATGCGCATCGTCGAGACCGCGTGGCTGGCGCAGCCGCATCCCGATCTCGCCGACGCCTATTCGCATGTGCGGCTCGGCGATTCCGCGCGCCAGCGCCTGGTGCGGGTCGAGACGCTGGCGGCGAAAACACCTGGCCATATCGAGGGCGCGCTGGCGATCGCGCGCGCCGCGATCGACGCGGCCGAATTCGCCAAGGCGCGCGCGGCGCTGGAGCCGTTTGTCGCGGCGCCGACCCAGCGCGTCGCGCTGTTGATGGCCGAGATCGAGCGCACCGAGCATGGCGACAGCGGCCGGGCGCGGGCCTGGACCTTGCGCGCGGTGCGCGCGCTGCACGATCCGGTCTGGACCGCCGACGGCTATGTCTCGGATCGCTGGCGTCCGGTCTCGCCGGTCACCGGCCGGCTCGACGCCTTCCAATGGCAGACGCCGGTGGCGGCGCTGCCGTCCGACAAGGGCCACGCCATCGAGCCGTCGCCCTTCGAGGAGGCGATGCTGGCGCCGCGCCGGGTCGAGCCGCCAAAGGAACTGGCCAGCGAGCCGGTGGACGCCAAGCCGGCTGAGCCGGTCGAGATCAAGCCGGTCGAGATCAAGCCCTTGGAGCCGGCCGCACCGCCCGTGCAGGACAACGCTCCGCTGCCGGCGGCCATCGAGGCCGAGCCCGCCCCAGCCCCGGCCGAGCCCGTCGCGCCGGAACCAGTTCCCGCGCCGGCCGCCGAATCGGCGCCCCCGGCGCCTGCCCCCCTGTTCCGGTCGAGGGCCGACCTGCCCAAGGCGGCGCCTGCGCCCATTCCGGCCGTAATCCCGATTGTCCGGGCTCCTGATGACCCCGGGGTCGACGAGGACGGCCCGGTGGACGAATTTGCGGAACAAATCGGCCCGCCCAAGGCCCAAGCGGGCGGCTGGCGCGGATTTCTGTCACGTTTGGGAAGCTAATTCGCGGTTAGGTAACGGCTGTATGGTTCGATACCCGCGTTGTCCTTGCCAATCGGGGTCATGCCCGATATCAGGTGGCGCGAATGATCAGACCGTTGCCGAACGGTTCGCCGCAATAGCTCAGTTGGTAGAGCACGTCATTCGTAATGACGGGGTCGGGGGTTCGAGTCCCTCTTGCGGCACCATTTCTCAGCTGTCCAGCCCGAAGACATGGGTAACAGGTCGTACCTAAGGCATGAGTGACAACCTCGCGCCGAACGGGTTGTCGAGGGGTTGCAGGGTTTTCTGCTCCAAAGCCAATGCTTGCTTCGTTTGATTTCTGCGGGACGCTCGCGCCTCGGCGTGTCAATTCTCTGCTGGAGTAAAAATAAGGGATGCTAGTAGCGCTCTTGAACGTCGGCTGGGATGTAAGAAAAGCCCAACGCCTGCGATGCGTAGAGGCGATGATAGCCGTCACGAATTTCGAATCGCCATGGTCCCTGAATCGTTCGCCATACGGGTACAGGCGGCATCGACTCGTTATCTCGAAGTCCGCGTAGTACGGCCATCATCCTGTGCTGCACGAAGCCATTTTTATCTAGCGGGCGGTCGCGCTTTATCGGCTGAATCTCGCTCAAAAGGATTAGAGTGTGTGGCGTGTCGCAGCGGTAGGCAGAAGTTGAAGCGCGAAAAGCCTCCAAACCTGCCGCTGCTATCCAATCCGCGGGAACGTCATACTCCATCGGCGATGCCGTCAATCAAAAAGACTATTCACCTTCTTAAAGAGCGCTTCGAAGCGTGCAAGCGACGCCGCGTCTATGGTTGATGGATCGCGAGCGAGTGCGGCCGCTGGCGTATAATGGTTATAGCCATCGGACTGACGTAGGTGAATTTTCTTCGACTCGATATATCGCTCGAGCCGATCAACGATTCTATCGCCCTTCGGTAGCTTCCCTTCTTTGACAGGCTCAGATAACCGATCTGCGAACGCGGTGTTGAAGTAGTGCAGGTACACCGATGGCTCAAAAAGATCTTCTGTATCGCTAGGTTTGCCGCTTACGCCGAGTTTCGACAGATCGCGGAATTGCGAAGCATCTAGAACTGCCTTCGATGCAATCATTCGTTCTCGCATCATGTCGATAAGTTTTTGCTCAGGGCTTCCTCTATAGTCGTGAAAAACGGCAATCTTCAGTTTGTTCGCGCCCAATAGAGAGATGAATGTCACGATCTTGTCCAAGCCACCTGTCGGAACGATGGTTACATCGTTACGCAAGCCTTCCTTGCCCTGTGACTCCAGCAATGCCGAAGTGGTTTGTAAGAACACCAGATCGGCGGCCCCCTCAACCAAAAGGTTCCTTTCCGAAATGAATAAGTTTTGCGCAATCGTCCATCCAAGTGCGGCCTGAAGCGGAAAAATCGTTCTAGGGTCCGTCCAAGACACATTATCTGAAATTACAGTGCCAACGCCTTTGCGATCTTCGACGACCCGGACTTCGTTTAACCTGTTCGAATGCACCATAAACGGTGAATGCGTGCTGTAAATTACCTGATGCTTTTCCGCCAAGTGATCGATGTAGCGTAGGAAGTCTTCTTGGGCGAGTGCGTGGAGACTTAACCCAGGCTCATCCAGCAGCAAGATTAGGGGCCGCTCGGTTTGGTCTTCTTGTGCTAGCTGGTATTTGACGCTGTCGAACCAAACCAAAAAGCTGAAGAACCAGATGAAGCCGCGACTCCGCTGTTGGAATGGCGTCGTGACACCGCGATGGCGGTTATTCGCAATGCGAATGTAAAGATTGGGCCCGTCATTGAAAGGTGGGTCGTCGGTTGGATCATTTCGTATTTCGATTTTCACCTGCAAGTCTTCGTTCTGCTTCCAGAACTCCATAACTTGATCACTGAGATTGATCGAAACTGCCTCTATGCGAGCTATCAGCGGCTCAACGCCTCCCGGGTCAGAGAACTGTTTGACAGAAATATTCGCCATCCGGAGCAACGCGAGAATTCCACGGTGGTCGCTGTCCAATGGCTTTTGCTTGGCTTTCTCTTCAGTGGCGCGACGAGCCAGTTCAGCAAGGTTCATTTTGCTCGGTAAGATTTCGTAGTCGCCGAAATACATGTACGTGGGCGTTCTCTTCGAAAGCCAATTCCAGACCTCTGCCTCGATTACGTTGTCCCACTTGGTTGCGGCGATGCGCGCTTTTACGCTTTCAAAACTCGCCTTGTCGGCGTCATTCAAACTGATGCCTTCGGCTGCCGCTGGTACTGAACGTATTTTATCAGCACTTTGTAAAACGGTACGATACTCGGTGCTAAGGTCAGGTGCGCTTGCGATACGAAGCAGCGCGGGCTTCTCCTTAACGGAGATGGTGATCGTCCTTGTATTGCTGTAGTGAGTTGACACAGAAAACTGAAATTTCGTGGTCAACTCGACTCCAAGCTCGCTGTTTGCCTCGCCTATCTCCTCTTCCGTTAGCTCATAGACAAGCTCAGTGGCCACCGCTGGCTTTGTTGCATGCACACGTTCGTAGGTGGTTAGATGCTTACGAGGATAATCATCAACGTAATTAAACTCCGCCAATCCGAAGACGTCGTCAGTCTTTTGCAGCGCTTGCAAGAACACCGTCTTGCCTGACTCATTCATTCCCACCAGTACGGTAGTCTGCTCTTCGACTTTGACGTCAGTTACGGTTTCGATGGATTTTATCGGTCCGACTTTGGCTTTAACTAGTTTCATAGGTATCTGCCCCGGCGGGTTAGATGTGTCTGACTTCAGGCGTTGGCCGCGGCGCGCTCCCGAATAAGCGACAACGCCGTGTTGATAGTTTCGGCCGCCGCTTCGAGTGCAATCATCGCCGCGTGTGCTTCACGACCGGCAAGATAAGGGCCGGGCGGCGGTAGCTTATCCGCGGGCGCGACCGACGCGTTTGGAAACTTTTCACCTGTTGCAATCCCATTGACGCGACCGGGATTCACGCCGAACCAAGCGGCAATATCGTGCTGCCGGTCGCCTCTTCTCAGCATCCCCTTAACGACGGACGCGTCAAACTCAGTCAACGAAATGCCGCTTGGCTCCGCCCTTGCCATCCCGACCTCTCAACCATTGATAGAATCGGGACATTCTCGGTTGAATCGCATAACCTGCCAAGAAAAAAAGCACTCCCGTGGGGATAATCGGGGATAAAGCTAATCTAACGACCGGCCCGCTTGTCAGGGAGGATTCATCCATTGCGCGCGATCACCGGCCCATAGTTCTCCGCTTCAGTGCGTATCGCAACAAGAGGCGACGGGCGGTCCTTGACGTCGTTCACGACGATTTGGTCATCCAAGTCTAGCTCGGCGGTCTTCCGAATGCCGCTTGACAAAATGCGCCTTGCGACATCCTCAACTGGAGGAGGGTGTTTCGTTGTGGTGCCGCGCCTGATCGCCGCGTGCGCGTCGCTGTCGATCGTGGTCAGCGCCTGGTTCCTCGGCGCGCGGATCTCGCGGACCCATGCCGTCGTTTTCCTCTTGCGGCACCACTGCTCCAAACATCCTCTACGTTGGACCGCGGTCGCCTAAATCCGCGCTCCGCACAATCCGCTCATGATTGCAATCGCGACCAGGCCGCCGGCTGCGAGCCCGGTTGCCCAGATCCGGTTGGCGACCGTGGTAGCGACGCCGTGGGCGATCAGGACGCCGCGCAATCCCGACGCCAGATGGGCGAGCACGAAGAACACGCCGAGCGCGTAGTGCGGCACCAGGCGAATGCTCCAGGCATCGTGGATCAGGCCGGTCGGTGCGCCCGACGCCCAGGCCCAATTGGTGTCGATGTGGTGCACGGCCCGCGCCGAGACCAATGCGGAGTTCAGATGGGTGAGGATGAATGCCGCGAGATAAATGCCGGAGCCGATCTGAAACACGCGGTAGGCATCCGCCGGCAGCGAGCTCCAGCGCCAGGCGAGCCGCACCCCGACGGCGACCTGGAACAGCATCAGGCCAACGAGGATCGGTTCGACGAGGGACGATCGATAGACCGTGCGCCCGATCTTCATCACGGCGGCATGAACCTCGGGTCCGAGCCAACCCAGCAGATGATTGGTGAGGTGAAACGCGACGTAGAGCAGGATGACCGCCGCGGCGACGCCGTGCGTCACGCGCCATTTGGCGATGGAAGGCGCAATCGCGGCTGATCCTGCCGGGCGCTCTTGCTCATCGCCGAGCAGCACATACAGGCACGCGGCCAACCAGCCCGCGACCCAGACAAGCTCGTCGCTGACGGGGATGTGCAGCAATCCGAGACCGACGCCGGTCAGTACGAACAAAGGCGGCGCAGCGATGCTGAGATAGGCGAGCCGCCGGGCGCGCAGCTCGAACGACGAAGGCTCGGCCTTGGTCATCCAGTACGCGCAGGCAAGACCCAGCAAGGGCGCGGCGGTCGCGGCCAACAGGCAAAGCGCCGCCAGGATCAGTCGCCCAAACGACACCGGACCAGCAGCGGGAGAGACCGCGAGATGAAATGCATCGAGCAGGAACGGATAAGCGATTGCGCCGGCCGCCGGGATCAGCCAGCGGAGCCTTTCGGCGGCCGTATTCGTCAAGCCATTGTCGCCCGACCGTACGCGGCCTTGTTCGAATGCACTCACTGAGCTCTCCAGGGATCGGGCATCGTGAAAGAGAGGGCCAGACCGACGAATCTATTCCCGGATCATCGTCGGATGCACAGCAGCAGCTCGTGCTGAAGACGCTGGCGCGCGCGGGCAAACGGCGTTGCGCCGAGACCTTGTCTCAAGGCGCGTAACCGTACAGCGATATGGGCCCATCGATAGGACCAAGTTCCAACAATCCGACTGGACCACGCGAACCCGCCGGCAGCTACGGTGCTGACGGCGTGATCCATCTCACAACATCCTTGGCCCGACGTGGCTGGTCTCCCGCCACAGGCCTGATCTGGTTCGGGTCGGGAAGGAGGACGCCTGCGGTCATTCCTTCGCGTTGACAAGCGATTCAATGCGCCGCGACTGCACGATGGCGTCGCCGAGATCCACGAACGCTGCAAGATCCCGAGGTGCTGCCGCGAGCCCAATTCCGTCGGCGTCACCGGCACGGGGAGCCCATATCGCGCGGCTCTCCAGAAGGTAGACGCCGTAAACCGCATCGATCCCGGTGTAGGCGTTGGTCCTCAGTTCTTCCTGGATCGAGTAAGCCGCCGGCGCGGCGTTGGTGACAATCGACGTCTCAATCAGGGCTTTTCGGTATCCAGGGCGGTGCACCACAGCTGATCCGAACGCAGCAACCAACTTTCTCTCGGAAGTCTGCACCACGACCAGCGCACCGTCGAGAATGCTGCGGAGCGAACGCTTGGTCGCGAGCGGCAGGTAATCGCGCGGATTCAGGAATACATCGACGGCTGTCGTGAGCGCGCCGCATCCGCTGTGGCCGAGCACGACGATGAGCTTGAGGCTGCCGCCAAGGTTCTCGACTGCATATTTGAGGCTTCCAAGCACCTCTATTCCGAGGCCGTTGCCCGCGACGCGGACCACGAAGAGATCATTGGGCCCTTCATTGAAAATGAGTTCAACGGGGACACGGGCGTCGGAGCAGCCGAGCACGGCTGCAAACGGTCTTTGCTTCGGTACGGCGCTGTCAGCCAGCAGGCCCAGGTCACGCAGACTGTTTGCAAGACCTCACCTCTAAAAAGAAGTTCTGCCTAGCGTCCCGTGGATCGGCTGGTTCGGTTACCAGATCGTGGAGGGAGGGGTCGCTACCTCGATGTCGCTCTATTGGATGGCGCGCGCCTGCCGCTCAAGCGTTCGACCTCGTCGTAGTTCGTGCATAGCGCGGCCAGTTATAGATCGAATAGACGGCGCAAAACTTCCCGCAAGCTATCGATCCGAACAAAGAACTTACTCGGAATGTAGACGTGATTCTTTCGGTCTATCCGCACACCTTCCTTATTACGTCTTCCCTTTGCAGTTTTGAGGTCCGCTGCCCTTGGAAGCGGCTCACCCGGCGGTGCGCCCAGCCAGTAAAATGGCCCTAAGACAAGCTCCGCGCTGATGCCGATGCAGATTACGCAACCACTTGGCTTTTCGAACAACGAGCGCGCAATCGAAATTGTGCCCGGCTTCTTCGAAGTGCTCGCTTTGAACTGAACATGCCTGACCACCGCACCGTATGACATTACGATGTCGTATCCGTACGCATCGAATTCTGATCGGAGGATTTCTACGTCTCTAATTCCGAGCTTCCACAACTCGCGCAGCGCATCGCCAACAAACACGTGTTCAACGATGCGCTCGCGGAGTGAGGAGTGTTGGTAGTGCGCCTTACTGTCCATCGCGGGGCGCACCTGTTAGGGACTTCCGGTGCTGGGCTTAACCGGGGCAGCTGAACGATCCGAAGCAGACTTAGCGGCCGCAATAAGAATTTCCGACAGGGCCTTATTGGCGTTGCCTGCGTGCGTAAGCAGCAGATCAGATAGCTTCGTGTTTTGGATCTGGAGTGTTTTTAGTATCTCAGTTCGTTCAGCTTGCAGGGATGCCGTTTGAGCCCGCAGAGATTCAAGCTCATGATTGACCGCTGAGAAGGCATAATAGCAAATTACGAGCGCAAGGCCGACGGGCACGAGGAGAGACGTGTTGGCAATCACCCATGCTAGGTCAAGCGCTTGTCTGCCCTTCGAGCGTCCAGTCGGCTGGGTAGCCGTTACTTTCAGATCCTCGCCAACAACTTTGGCTGGTATCACGACTTGGATCACTTCAGGCCCGCCGAGTGCTTCTCGAAACGCAAGAGGGGCGTAAATCGTAAGTAACGATAGAACGAAATCGCGAAGCTCTGCGCTGTCAATGCCAGTAATATCCAAGATTGGCTTCAGCGATCCATATTCGAGGCTTACGAGTCTTAGCTCAATGTCCACGGTTCGGAGCACTCTCCCTCGAGAGTAGGCGCGTTGGACTTCGTCATTTATGTGCCTCTGCAGAGCAGCAGGAAACCCGAGCCGGAATCGTTGCTCGAGCACCCCTATCTGCGACCCCCCAGGTGCTGGCACATCGTCGGGGAAAGGTTCATCACGCGAAGCGATAAGAAATCGATGCCAGAATGCTTTCCTCTCCGAGTAGGAGTCTTCTGAATAGGTGAGTATGTCTAATGCAATTTCGATGAACATCCGCCCCCCAAAGAGAATTAATTCGTTCGTCTCAATATGGCGCTAGCGACTAACAAGCTCTCGCATTCTTTGAGAGCCTCCTCATCAGTCAAGTCTCGAACAATGGAGGCCTCTCTTGTTAGGCGATCCAGCGCGGCCTCGTAAAGCTGTCTCTCGCTGTAGTTCTGCTTTTCATCTTCAGGCGCCCGGTACAGATCGCGCACGACTTGCGCGATTGCGACAATGCTTCCTGAGTTGATTTTAGCTTCGTATTCGTGGGCTCTTGCGGGCCACTCTTCCTTTTGCGCGTGAGGAGACTGTGCAAGCACACGATAGGCTTCTTGAACCGTTTTGGAGTCGGACAATTTCCGGATGCCGACGTTTGCGACCTTTGCCGTTGGAACGCGCAGGGTCATTCTATCCTTCATGAAGTTGATGACGAACAACTCAAGCTTGGCACCCGCAATCACCTGTTCTTCTATCGCCAGTATGTGGCCGACGCCGTGCGCGGGATAGACGATGAACTCATTTGCGCGAAATCCTTGCCGTTCGATCGTCGGCTTTTTCGGCGCAGGGCGAGTAGGTGCCGGACTTGGAGATATGTCAGTCGTTGTGCCTTGTTCAACATCGGGCGACGCAGGCTTTCTCGACCGATCGTCTTTTTCGCGCGGTCGAGTGCCTTGCACTATTGAGCGACTGCTTTGGGGGGCGCAGTAGCGAGCCTGTTGGGTGTTTGCGTATGCTCTGGCACGCGAATACTCATCAGGTAGATATACCCTCTCAGCCAACGTAAGCGCATGGGCAACGCGATCAGTAATCTGAACCGCAGTCCATCGCTGTTCTGCCATGAACTTAATTAGCTCGCGGTCGTCGCCGTTGCCTGCAACAAGCAGCAAATGGGAGAGTGCTAATTGGTTCGGATCGTTGTTCATCCGGACCATTTTGCGTATGCCCCATAGCCAATAGGCGCCAAGTGCTGCAACGGCCACAGCGACGGCATAAAGCATTGCTATCCCCTACTCATACGCATCGCCGCCATTGTCAAAAGATGAAGCCCGCGACAACCGTGATGATGGACGCGTAGACGGCGCCAGCGACTATCGAACCTAGGATCGCCATTCTCGGTTCGGCTCGGTAATCTGCGCGAGAGCCTACTTCGCAACGTTGGCGCTGTTCATCGCGCCACGAGCGAACTGCGACAAGATGGTGCAGAGAACGAGAGCTATGAAAAAGACACCCCAAGACCAATTCATTTGACCACCCCGATCGGTTGAACGGGGGCAGCAAAGCACGTTTGAGTTAGCTCGGAAACCAGGGAGCGTTGGTTGGGAGCCGGAATCTGGAATTCTGGAATTTTCCACGCATTGCCGGAGGGGTCACTGCCGAAGCCGCGCCGACGAATTTTGGGTCCTACCCCTGCCGCTGCGCCGACAGCGCCCAACGCCAGGCCGCCAGGCGAGCAGTGGCCAACCGCGCATCGGTCATGATTTCGGAATACTGGAAATGTACCCTTGATTTGCCCGACGGGTCAAGTTGCCTTGTCGAGCGCCGGCATCCGCCGGCTCCTTTGCATGGGGTTGTTTTCGATATTTTGGTGGGAGCCGTAGCCACCGGGCGTGATGGCGCCTCTCTTGAAGGCGCACAGGCCTTTCCAGGCTGTCGCTCACATCGTATCGGACCGGGAGAAGGTGGCTGCGACCAGAAAACGAAAGCGCCCCTGGATCGGATCCAGGGGCGCTTTGCGTTGAGAGTGCGTTCGCTGCGTTACTCGGCGACCGTCTGCACGACGTTGCCGATCGGCCGGCCCGTTGCGATCGGCTTCTCGGTCTTCGCCATCATCGCGTCGTATTCGGGCAGCGTCTCGAGCTGGGTCTTGGCCTTCATCCAGACCACCTTGTAGCCGCCCGCCTTCAGCTTACGCAGCAGCGTCGGCAGCGCCTGCGCGGTGTGCTTCTGCAGGTCGTGCATCAGGATGATGCCCTTGTGCTCCTTGTCGAGCTTGGTCATCACGTTGTTGATCACCTCATCCGCGCTCTTGGACTTGAAGTCGTTGGAGTCGACGTCGACCGAGAACATCGCGATGTTGCGGGTGCCGAGATAGGCGGTTGTCGCCGGGGTGTGCGCCAGCGCCGGGAAGCGGAAGAACGGAGCCGGGTTGGCACCCAGCGCCAGCTTCACCGCGCTAAAACCCTTCTCGATCTCGTCCTTGGCCTGCTGCTCGGTCAGCTTCTTGCTGGCGAGATGCGCATGCGACCAGGTATGGGCGCCGATGGTGTGGCCGGCGGCGGCAACCTGTCGCAGGATGTCCGGGTGATAGGTGGTGTGCAGGCCGATCGGGAAGAACACCGCCTTGGTGCATTCATCGGCCAGCGCCTTGAGCACGGCCGGTGTGGTCGGCCACGGACCGTCGTCGAAGGTCAGCACGACCTCCTTGTCGGTCAGGAAGTCATACTGCTTGTACTGCAGGAAACCGAAGCCCGGGCCGCCATTGGTGTCGACCACGACGGTGCGGCTGATGCCGAGCGCATCGGGGTTGGCGCATTTGGACGCAGCCGCGACGGGAGCCGGCGCCGGAGCAGGAGTGGCGGCCGGTGCCGCGGCCTGGGTGGCATCGGCGCGCTTCGACAGCGCGGCGGTCGTCTCGACATCGTCCTTGGCGGCCTGTTTTGCCGCCGCGGGAAGCGGATCGGCCTTGGCCGCAGCCGTGGTTTGCGGAGGAGCCGCGTCGGCACGCGGCGAGGAGGTCCAGAACCACACGCCGGCGATCACGATCGCCGTTACAACACTGGCCAGCATCAGGCCCAACGCACTACGCATCGCTACACACTCTCTCGGAACTTAAGGATACGCCACAGCCGTAACGAGCGATTAATGCCAACAAGGTCTTAACGCGATCCCAACAAGGCGCCGGAAGGACAAGAAAAAGCGGGCGTTACCATGCGTGATGGCCATCACAGTCGGTTTCAAGCTTCTTCGCGGCAACGAAACGCTATAGAACCGGCCTCGCATTGGTTAGAGGCTTTGAGAGATGACCCGATTTCTGTTTGCCGTCGTTCCGCTGGTTTTGTTGACGTCGGCCGTCTCGGCGCAGCAGCAGGGGCGCGATGCCTGCTCGCGCGATGCCTCGCGGTTCTGCCGCGCCCATCTCAGCGAGGGCGATCAGGTCGTGCTGGCGTGCCTGAAGGAGCATCGCAGCCGCCTCAGCAAGGCCTGCCAGCAGACGCTCGCCGATCACGGGCAGTAGACCCATCAGCTGTCATTCCGGGGCATCGCGGAGCGATGAACCCGGAATCTCGAGCTAATAATCTCCAGATTCCGGGTTCGCGCTATTCGCGCGCCCCGGAATGACAATGGAGAGACTAGGTACTACTTCCCGCTGCGGTCGCGACCACCGGGATCACCTCCTTGGCGGCGCGATCCGGGGTCTCGTCCTTCCAGCGCACCGATCCGAACGGACGCTCCAGCATCCGGCGCACGCGGATCGGCTCGGCGCCGATATGGAAGTCGGCCGCCTTCTGATGCAGTTCGCGCTCGATCTGCGTGGCGCGGTTGCGCTGGCGCAGGAAATCGAGCCAGGTCGGGCAATGATAGCGCTCGGTCCACAATTCGGGATCGGCGATGTCGCGCGCGATCGACCAGCCATAGGCGCCGTTGCGCTGGCGGCTGAGCTGCACGTCCTGCATCACATTGTGGAAGGCGCGGGCATTGTCCTGCGCCACCCGGTATTCGATCTCGACCACCAGCGGCCCGCTGCGCCCGCTCAGTTGCAACCGCACCTCGGGATCGGCCAAGGTATCGGTCGCGTCTTCGTTGCGCGCGCCGATCGGCGGCATCCTGAGCCAGATGCCGAGCAGCGGCGACAGCAGCATCAGACCGGCGGAGATCAACAGCGCCATCTCGACGCCGCCCGCGTCCGTGATGCGGCCCCAGCACCAGCTGCCGATTGCGATGCCGCCGGCGATCGCGGCCTGGAAGGCGGCCAGCGAACGGCCCGCGACCCAGCGCGGCGCCGAGAGCTGCACGCCGATATTGAACAGCGCGATCGCCAGCATCCACACCGCTCCGGCAACGACCAGCGCGGCGGCGGTGATCACCGGCTGCTTGCTCACGGCAACCGCGGCGATCGCCGCGCCCATCGTCAACGCGCAGACGCGTATGGCGGCTTCGCCGCTGAGTCGGCTGCGGATCTCGCTGATGTTGAGCGCGCCGATCACCGCGCCCATGCCGAAGGCGCCGAGCATGATGCCGTAGGTCTGCGCGCCGCCATGCAGGAGGTCGCGCGCCACCAGCGGCATCAGCGCCGAGACCGAGCCGCCGATGATGCCGGTCACCATGGTGCGGGTCAGCACGATCTTGATCGACGGCGAATTGGTGATGTAGCGCACGCCGGAGACGATGGCGCGGTTCAGCCGCTCGCGCGGCAGCCGCGACGGCTCGCTGACGCGATTCCACAGGAACAGCACGACGAGCAGCGGCAGATACAGCACGGCATTGGCGGCGAAGGCGGCGACGGCGCCCGCGGACGCGACCACGATGCCGCCGATCGCCGGACCGAAGCTGCGCGCGATGTTGTAGCTGATGCCGTTGAGCGCGACCGCGGCGGGCAGCGTCTCCGGCGGCACCTGCTCGCTGACCGAGGATTGCCAGGCCGGGCCGAACAGCGCCATGCCGCTGCCGACGACGAAGCACAGCGCGAGCAGGATGTTCGGCGTTACCAGATTGAGCCAGGCCAGCACGGTCAGGGTGGTGGCGCCGGTCAGCGCAATCGCCAGCGACACCAGCGCGACGATGCGGCGGTCGTGCATGTCGGCGATGGCTCCGGCCGGCATCGAGATCAGCATCACCGGCAACATCAAGGCGGTCTGCACCAGCGCGACCTTGTCGGCCTCCGAGGTCATCTGCGTCATCGCCCAGGCGGCGCCGACGCCCTGGATCAGGATACCGAGATTGGAGAGCAGGCTCGCGAGCCAGATTCGCCTGAAGATTGAATGCCGCAACGGTGCAGTGATACTGTCGGAGCGATCACGCGGTTCGGTCATATCCAGTTCCGGTTGGCCTGCTATGGCTTGTTGGACGATTCCGGCTGCACCATCTGATGCCCGCGAAACGCGGGTTCTGTCCAGCGATTACGGCACCCTTGGCGGGGATAGGACACAGCTAAAGCACTGAAAGACCTGAGGAAGGCCAAGGGAAGGTCAAGGGAAGGTCGGGGGAGGGGCAATGGCGCTGTCGCGGCGGAGAATTTTGCAAGGGGCCGGCGCCCTGTCCCTGCTGGCCGGCCGCCTCGGCGCCCCGGCCTCGGCTCAGTCGGCCTCGGCGCAGCCGGTGCCCGCCGGTGATACCCCGCCGATCCTGTTCGTGCATGGCAATGGCGATCACGCCCCGCTCTGGATGACGACGTTCTGGCGGATGGAATCGAACGGCGTGCCGCGCGAACGCATGGCGGCGATCAATTTCACCGATCCGCTGGCGCGCAGTGACGACAAGATCGAGCAGGCCAGCCGCTCCTCGACCGAGGACCAGCGCCGCGAGCTCGCCGAGGCGATCAGGGAGCTGAAGCAGAAGACCGGCGCGCCGCGGGTCGCGCTGGTCGGCAGTTCGCGCGGCGGCAATGCGATCCGCAACACCATCAAGAATGGTGGCGGCGGCGACATCAGCCACGCGGTGCTGTGCGGCACGCCCAATCACGGTGTCTATGCGTGGGACGACGGGCTCGGCAACGAGTTCAACGGTCGTGGTCCGTTCCTGCGCGGACTGAACGATGGCGAGAGCGAAGTCACTGTTGGCACCGCATTCCTGACGCTGCGCAGCGACGGCCTCGACAAATATGCGCAAGCCGACGGCCGCTTCGTCGGCAAGCCGGGCACGCCGACCAACGTCACGACGGAAGGCCCGGCGCTGAAAGGCGCGACCAATCTGGTGCTCGGCGCGGTCGATCATCGCGAGACCGCCTTTCATCCGCGCGCCTTTCGCGAGATCTACAAATTCATCGCACGGCACGAGCCGTCGCGGATCGAGATCGTGCCGGAGACGGCGGTGAGGCTGAGCGGCCTCGTCACGGGTACGCCCGGCGGCGTGCCGACCAACCGGCCGGTGCCGGGCGCCACGGTCGACATCTATCATGTCGCGGCGGAGACCGGCGAGCGCATCGGCGGCCCGCTGCACAGCTCGCAGACCGGCGCGGACGGCCGCTGGGGTCCGGCGCAGGTCGACCCGTCGTGGTCGCTCGAATTCGTCCTGACGTCACCTGGTACGGCGACGACGCACATCTATCGCTCGCCGTTTCCGCGCTCATCCGAGATTGTGCATCTGCGCGCGGCGCGGCCGCTGGGGTCGGCCGATGCCGGCGCAGGCGCGGTCGTGCTGATGTCGCGGCCGCGCGGCTATTTCGGCCTGCCGCGCGATATCGTGCTGTTCGACGGCAAGGAGCCGGCCGATGTAAAACCCGGCGTGCCGACGGATTCGGTGACGACGTTGCGGCTCGCCGCGGACGATGTCGGGCGTCCGGTCGCCGCGATCTTCAACGGGGAACGCATTATGATGCGGGCCTGGCCGGCGTCGGAGAATCGGATTGCGGTCGCCGAGCTGACTTATTAGGTCTGGTGCAGGGTCCGCGCGCCTTCTTGGCGCCGGGATCGCATGGCCGGATCGGCCGTCGCGTGAGGCAGGAAGCGAGGACCATGAGCATAGCCGAGGTCTACGATATCACGGTCACGCGGCGTCCCCTGGTCCCGCCGGCCCCGCCGCGCGCGCCGGACGATATGGGCGCGTTCCAGCGCATGCGGGTGATGCGCAACTCGCCGATCGAGACCTGGGGCCAGCGCGCCTATGAGGACGACATTGTCCAGGGCCGTTTTCTCGGCCGCTCGAGCTTCATCCTCAACACGCCCGATGCGATCCGCCATGTGCTGGTCGACAATTACGAGAACTACACCCGCACGCCGGCCGGCCTTCGCGTGCTGCGTCCGATGCTGGGCGAGGGGCTGTTGATCGCCGAAGGGCGTGCGTGGAAGCATCAGCGCCGCACGCTGGCGCCGGCGTTCACGCCGCGCGCGGTGACGACGCTGGTGCCTTACATGATTGCGGCGGTCGACGAGACCATCGCCAAGCTGAACTCCGCGAGTGGCGGCCCGGTCGATCTGCGCGAGGCGATGCAGCGCATGACGCTGGAGATCGCCGGCCGCACCATGTTCTCGTTCGGCATGGATCGCCACGGCGCCGCGCTGCGCGACTTCGTGATGGAGTATGGCAACACGCTGGCGCGGCCGCACATGCTGGATCTGGTGCTGCCGTTGAACTGGCCGACGCCGCAGGATTTCCGGCGCGCCCGTTTCCGCAAGCGCTGGACCGCGTTTGTCGGCATGCTGATGGCCGAGCGACGTGCGGCCGGCAAGGATGACAATGCGCCGGCGCGCGACCTGTTCGACCTGATGGGCGCCGCGCGCGATCCTGAAACCGGCGAGGCCTTTACCGATGCCCAACTCGGCGACCAGGTCGCCACCATGATCCTGGCCGGCCACGAGACGACGGCGACCGCGCTGTTCTGGGCGCTCTATCTGCTGGCGCTCGATCCCCTGACCCAGGAACAACTGGCAGCAGAAGTCGGGAGCGCGGCGACGTCTGGCGCGCTCGACATCGAGCGACTGAAATTCACCCGCGCGGTGATCGACGAAACCATGCGGCTTTATCCGCCGGCGTTCCTGATCGCGCGTGCGGCAGGCGGTCCCGATACCATCGCGGGCCGTCCGGTCAGGAAGGGTGACGTAATCCTGATTGCGCCGTGGCTGTTGCACCGGCATGAGAAGCTGTGGCGCGATCCGAACGCGTTCGTGCCGGCGCGGTTCATGACGGGAACGCCGCCCGATCGGTTCGCCTATCTGCCGTTCGGGGTCGGCGCGCGGGTCTGCATCGGTGCGCATTTTGCGCTGGTCGAGGCGACGCTCGCGCTTGCGAAGATTGTCGGCGCATTCCGCGTCGCGCTGGCGGACAAGGATCCGGTGCTGCCGATCGGCGTGGTGACGACACAGCCGAACCGCTCCCCGGCGTTTACGATCAAGCCGCGCTAGCCTTGCGCGGCGATGTCCCAATGCTCATCTAGGGGCTCACCATGAGCGATACGCAGGCCCATTTCGCAGTCCTCAGGCAGACGACCGATCCGGCCGTCGTCGATGCCATGCTGCAGCTGATCGCGGACGGTCATGACCGGGATCTCAATCGTATCAATCTGCTGGATTTCTCGAACCGGACCGGGCTCGACCAGGAGAAGGTGATCTCCGGCTTCCTGCATGCGTCGCGGCTCGGCCTGTTCGACATGAGCTGGAATGTGCTGTGCCCGGGCTGCGGCGGCGTGCTCGATGCGCATTCGACGCTGAAATCGCTGCGCCATGACGACTACAATTGCGCGCTGTGCGCGGCCGGATACGAAGCGTCCGTCGACGATCTGGTCGAGGTCGCCTTCACCGTCAGCCCGCGCGTGCGCCGCATCGGCGCGCATGATCCGAATACGCTGCCGATCTGGGAATATGTCCGCCAGATGTTCTGGAGCTCGGGCATCGAGCTCAACGAAGACTCGCTGGAGCGTCTGCTCAAGGAGGTGACGCTGGAATCGCTGGAGTTGCCGGCCGGCGAAAAGGCGCTGCTGTCGCTGCAATTGCCGAAGCAGTTCCTGATCGTGTTCGAGCCGGTGACGCACTCGGCGCATTTCTTCGACGTGCAGGGCGAGCCGACCACCGAACGCCAGCAGTTCTCGATCGTGTTCAACAAGCTGCAGGCGCCGACCGGCACCACGGTGCTGCGGCCGGGGCCGCTCCGGCTGTCGCTGGACAACCAGACCGACACCCGCGTGCTGCCCGCGGTGTGGGTCGCGGCCGATGCGCTGCATGAGCTGCTCGGCAAGCGCAAGCCGATCCTCACCGCGAAGCGGATGCTGTCGAACCAGACCTTCCGTGATGTGTTCAAGGCCGACAACCTCACGGTCGACCAGCGGCTGAAGATCACCGCGCTCACCTTCCTGTTCACCGATCTCAAAGGCTCGACCGCGCTCTATGAACGGGTCGGCGATCTCGCCGCGTTCGATCTGGTGCGCGCGCATTTCCACGCGCTGCTCGAGATCATCGCTTCCGAGCACGGTGCCGTCGTGAAGACGATCGGCGATGCCGTGATGGCGACCTTCATCCGGCCCGAGCATGCATTGTCAGCGGGCCTGCGCATGCGGGCGGCGATGAAGCAGCTCAACACCGAGCGCGGCAAGGAGGATCTGATCGTCAAGATCGGCATCCATGAGGGGCCGTGCCTCGCGGTGACGCTGAACGAGCGGCAGGATTATTTCGGCCAGACCGTGAATATCGCCGCCAGGGTGCAGAGCCTGTCGACCTCGCAGGAAATACATTTAACCCAGCCGGTGATGGAATCGGCGGAGGTCGCAGGCATTCTCGATCGCGCCGCGATCAAGCCGATCCAGAAGGAAGCGGCACTGCGCGGCATTGCCGACAAGCTCGTGGTGTACGAGATACCGTAGTCATATTGCTGAAACGTAATGTTTGCCGAAACGTAATGTCGCAGCGGGAACCTGCGCGGATTGCACCGGTTCTGTTTCCACGCCATATAGATTTCGACGGAGCGTGGTCTGGAAAACTTTATAGCCGGATAGATCACGCTCAAATCAGGCAGGCTTCATTCCACAGAGAGAACGATGCTCGACGGATTTCGCCAATTCATTGCCGATATCGTTTCCCCCGATGCTCAGGCCGACCGCACCTTCGATGACGGCGACTATCGCCTGGCGGCGACGGCGCTGCTGGTGCATGTCGTCTCGCTGGACGGCGAGCCGACGCCTGCCGAGACGCGCAAGCTGCACGGCCTGATCGAGAGCCGTTTCCAGCTCGACCGCGGCGCGGCCGACAAGCTGATCGCTTCTGCCATGCGCGTCGAGGGCGAGGCCGTCGATCTCTATCACTTTACCAGTGTGATCATGCGCTCGGTGAACGAGGAGGGACGGCTGCGCATTGTCGAGATGATGTGGGAGTTGGTCTATGCCGACGGCCAGGTCAGCGAGTTCGAGGACAATGTGGTCTGGCGCGCCGCGGATCTGCTCGGCATTTCCTCGCGCGACCGCATCGATCTCAAGCATCGGGTCGCCGAGAAGCAGGCGGCGCTGCCAAAGGGCCCCTGGGGCACGGCTGACGCCGCAATCTGACGCGGCCGCCCGCGCCGGCGGACGCATCGTCACCGGTATCACGGATGACGAAATTTTAATGTCCGCCGCGATTGTGGGCGATCCGACTGAAAATCTGGCGTTTCATCACAAAACCAGTGCCTCGCCGCTGTCCACAAGCTTACACACGGCTTGCGTCCCACCGCATGCCTATGCTCTCGTCGCCTTGTTGGGGACCTCACTAGATTTTGCAGTAAGAGTTTGAAACGTGACCGAGCGTGTGACGCTGATAACCGGGGCATCGGCGGGCATAGGCACCGAACTGGCGCGCGTGTTTGCATCGAATGGTCACCGTGTGGCGCTGGTGGCGCGGCGCGCCGACCGCCTGAAGGCGCTCGCCGACGAGCTCGGGGCCAAGGGCGGCGCAGCGCCGATTGTGATCCCCTGTGATCTCCAGCACAGCGATGCGGGCGATCGGATCGCGCAGGCCCTGACCGATGCCGGGGTCGAGGTCGAATTTCTGGTCAATAATGCCGGCTTCGGCCTGTTCGGCCGCGCCATCGAGCGCGACCGTGCCGAGCAGCTCAACATCATCAATGTCAATATCCGCGCGCTAACCGATCTGACGCTGCGCTTTGCCGACCAGCTGATCCGCAACCGCGGCGGCATCCTCAATCTCGGCTCGATCGCCGGATTTCTGCCGGGACCCGGCATGGCCGTGT
>NZ_JADFUD010000178.1:0-510 GCF_054820065.1 Bradyrhizobium sp. UFLA06-06 | reverse complement strand
GGCCTCCAGGTGAGTGATGAACTCGCCGGGCATGAAGCTGGCGAAGGCCAGATTGATCATCGCGAAGCTGTAGACGATCGGCAGCAGGAACCAGCCGCGATCGCGTGAAGCGACGAAGGTCATCACCGAGCAGATGATCAGGCTGACGATGGAACCAATGTTCAGCAGGCTGAGATTCTGCCCGGCGCTGACGTCAAAGATGCGCTGCTGCAGCGCGATGGCGTGGCAAATCAGCGCCACCACCGCCGAGACGAGGGCCAGTCGACGGTATGCGCTGTTCTTCCGCAACAAGCTGGGAATGATCAGTCCAAGGCTGAGCAGGTAGGCCATCAAAGCCACAATGGAGAAAACTGGCATAGCGTTTAATTTTGCTTCGGCGTGGTTAATAGGAGTGTCAGTATAACGTTGCGCGCGTTTCACTCCAACCTATCTCCAACGCTGAGGCAGAGATCCTGCGCGCTTCGTGTTATCATCGGCGCAATTGTGTCGCCGGAGCGGCCTGTCATTACA
>NZ_JADFUD010000177.1:0-510 GCF_054820065.1 Bradyrhizobium sp. UFLA06-06 | reverse complement strand
AGTTGACGCTCTTTTTAACCGCGGTAACTGGCTTGGAGGAGCGCAGTCACCAAAACTTGTTCTTTCAGTTTAGCCTTAACTGATGCATAACTTCAAGACTCAACTCCTCTAATCAGCTACCAATGGCTACCGCCAGTGGCGATTTTTCGTGTCTTTCCGGGTTGGATTCAAGTGAATAGTTACCGGAATAGACGCGGTAGTCGGACTAAACGGGGAGTTCGTGCAGATAGTCCAGCTTGGAGCGAACCACCTACAAGGCACCCAGTTGCGCGGGAAGGAATGAGAAAACGCCACCTTACGGCGGACTGCAACGGGTAAACCTCAGGGTGGGAACAGGAGAGCGCACGAGGGAGCGACCCATCGGAAACGGTGGGGATCTTTAAGTCCTGTCAGGTTTCGCCGCTTCTGATTTGAGCACTGGAAATCCATTGATTTCTGTGACGCTCGTGAGGAGGGCGGAGCCTAGGGAAAGACAGCCCGCCGGGCTGGGGGCTTTTCCCGCTTTTCTGG
>NZ_JADFUD010000176.1:0-523 GCF_054820065.1 Bradyrhizobium sp. UFLA06-06 | reverse complement strand
GCCAAGCCGAGCGACCTGAACCGTCCGGGCCACGTGTTCCCGCTGCGTGCGCAGCCGGGCGGCGTGCTGAGCCGTCGCGGCCACACCGAAGCAACCATCGATCTGGTCTCCATGGCCGGTTTCAAACCTGCCGGCGTACTGTGTGAACTGACCAATGACGACGGCAGCATGGCGCATGCGCCGGAAGTGATTACCTTCGCCAAACAGCACGACATGGTAGTGCTGACCATCGAAGATCTGGTGGCCTACCGCCAGGCGCACGAGAAAAAAGCCAGCTGATAGCCGGCCGCTTTCAACGATAAAAAAGCCGCGTAACGCGGCTTTTTTTGTGGCTACCGCTTTGACAGGCGTTCGCCGATGCGGCTGGCGTAATTCATCACGTGGAAGGTGTAGTTCTCCTCAACCGTACCCTGGAACAGATGCGCCCAGGGGCCGATGGCGTAGATGCCGAGATCTTCCCCGCCGTGCGTCTCGCTTTTCAGCGGCACCAGTGCCGGCTGAATAAAGTCGGGCGCGGTGGTTT
>NZ_JADFUD010000175.1:0-526 GCF_054820065.1 Bradyrhizobium sp. UFLA06-06 | reverse complement strand
GGCCCGACTGACGCCAGCCAGCACGCACATCCGCTCGATCGTCAGCTCGCCTTGCCGCGGGGGCATCGTCATCGCCTGGATGACCGCGTAGACCCCGTCACGCCAGGCCCGGTGCTCGGCCGGCGTGCTTCCTTGACCCGCCGCAAGGCTTGCCGAAAAAAATCCAGTTCAATCTGCTGCTGGCCGATCTTGCGCTCAAGCTCGGCAATGCGCTCCGGCGCACCAGGGTCGGCAGCCGCAACATCGCGTGCCCGCTCCTTCACGCTCGGCGCAACGGCATCGCTTTTGCGCGGCCGGCCGATCGGCCGCAACGCCTCCGCCCCGCCGGCACGAAATAGATCGCGCCATGCATAGAGGTCCTTACGCAACACATTCAGCTCCTGGGAAAGAGCCTTTATGCGCTCACCCGCCAGAATGCGACGGACCGCCTCGAGCTTAAACTCTCGGCTGAAAACACGGGGCGATTTGCTGGACATACGTTCTCCGTTAGAGAACTGTCCCTAATTTCCCGTGTCTCACTTTTGGG
>NZ_JADFUD010000174.1:0-531 GCF_054820065.1 Bradyrhizobium sp. UFLA06-06 | reverse complement strand
GCACAAGGGAGCCGGGGGGCTCGCGGTCGAGCGGACGATTGATTTCACAGATGGTAGATGGACTGCCGCTGTCCTTAAATGAGGAGGGGAAATGTCGCGTCCCGTATTCGTCGTAGGATTGATTGCAGTCTGCTCCTTCTTTCTTTGCCACCATAGACCGCAGCACAGGGACAGCTGTGCGATCCGTGCCTACGCTCAGGTGAGAAATGCTGCGGTCTGCGGCCGTCTGGTTCGGCGCGCGTTCAATGTAGCGTCGGTTATGGATACGAGCGCACCGGCGCCGAACGTCGCTGTCGCCAGAACCAGCGGAAGTGTTCTCGCCACTGACAGAGCGACAATACACTCCTGACGTGGTGCCTTGGAAAAAGATGCCCCATGAAAATGGGAGCGCAGTCCCCTGCGCTCCGGTCGTTCTTACCATATACGGAAACGGTCACGCTGCCCGTTGCATCACAGCTGTAGCTCTGATCATCGCTAAAGTTCTGATGACAATATTTGGACTATGGACCGGGATGCCACCCCTTCTTGCGC
>NZ_JADFUD010000173.1:0-533 GCF_054820065.1 Bradyrhizobium sp. UFLA06-06 | reverse complement strand
GCATGCGCCCGCGTCCTTATCCTTGGTGACGGAAACTTTGTCTTCAGGAGAGGGCTTCTGCTGCTGAGAGCTGGCCCCGCAAATTCGGACAGTAGCTTGAGTGGATTTTCTGCCTGACAGCGGCGAGGATTCTTGCTGCGAATCAGGAGCGAAGATGACGAAGAAGAGCCGCCGGACGCATTCTCCGGCATTCAAGGCGAAGGTTGCTTTGGCTGCGGTCAAAGGAGACAAGACACTGGCGGAGCTGGCGCAACTGTTTGATGTTCATCCGAACCAGATCACGATCTGGAAAAACCAGCTCCTGGAAGGCGCCGCCGGCGTGTTTGGGCATGACAAGACATCGGCCGAGACGCCGGTCGATTTGAAGGCGTTACATGCCAAGATCGGCGAGCTGGCGTTGGAAAACGATTTTTTGTCCGGCGCGCTCACCAAGGCGGGCCTGCTGAGCGCAAAGCGATGATCGACCGCGGTCATGATCTTTCTATCGTGCGCCAGGCGAAGGTCCTGAAGCTGGCTCGCAGCACGGTCTACTA
>NZ_JADFUD010000172.1:0-534 GCF_054820065.1 Bradyrhizobium sp. UFLA06-06 | reverse complement strand
GACGCGGCCCTGATGGAGTCGAGACAGGTCGGCGACGCCGCTGCGCAGCACAGTGCGTGGCAGAAAGCTGGCAGTTGGCCAGAGGAATTGCTTCCTGCGGAAGGCCACGATCAGGATTTGGGCCGGATGGACGAACCCGGCCCGTCGTCCTCGGCGCCGCAGCCGGCTCAGTCAACTGGAATTTTGATAGGGCACGACAAGCAGCCTCTTCATACCGAGGATGCTCCCCTTATTTCGGGGCTTGAGAGGGCCCTCATCAAGGGCGGGTTCAGCAAATCCGCTGCCGAGCAGCACGGAGGTTCCCTTCGTAGCTTTAGCCGTTGGCTTTTCGCAAAAGAAAAACCGAGCATTCGTGATCGGCTCGACAATAAGTCGCTGACCGATGGCGGTGAGGTGCTCGAGTTCACCGGAGAGGGTAATCCAAAGAGACTCGTTCAGGCAATCGACTATCTCCGGACCTTGCGGTCGACGGGCGAAGTGCCGATCTCACGACGCGCTAAGCTGAATCCTCACCCCCAGAACGTGGCCTTTATC
>NZ_JADFUD010000171.1:0-549 GCF_054820065.1 Bradyrhizobium sp. UFLA06-06 | reverse complement strand
ACATAAGGCGATAAACATCGCCGGCAGCAGCCAGAGAATGACCGTCGGATAATTGCTGCCATCATGCCCAGTGAGAAAACGCCAATACATCGCCGGCAGATCGCCCCAGGAAACCTGAGGGATCCAACCGACGTCGCCGCCGACCCGCAGCTCGGCGATATGCGCCAGCAGATTGAACAGCACCAGCAGCCAGGGAATGTAGGCCACCCCGATCGCCACATTGGCCAGCCACCACGCCGGCTGCTTGATGTAACGTACGCCTTCGCGGCGGCACGACAGCGCCAGCAGCACCAGCCAGTGAGCGATCAGCGTAAAAATCGTGAAGTAGTGGGTATAAAAGCTCAGCGTCATCAACAGCGCATACAGCGCCAGATAGCGGCGGTTATCCGGTGTTTTCAGCCACTTCGCCAGCACCATGGCGGCGGCGATCGCCAGCATCCCCATCAGCGCGTACATGCGCGCCTCCTGGCTGTAACGCACCGCCATCGGCATGATTGCCATCAGCCACCCCGCTATCAGCGCCGCCCGCTCATTGGTCAACCAACGGGT
>NZ_JADFUD010000170.1:0-629 GCF_054820065.1 Bradyrhizobium sp. UFLA06-06 | reverse complement strand
CCGTTTACTGGGGCTTCGATCAAGAGCTTCGCCTTGCGGCTGACCCCATCAATTAACCTTCCAGCACCGGGCAGGCGTCACACCGTATACGTCCACTTTCGTGTTTGCACAGTGCTGTGTTTTTATTAAACAGTTGCAGCCAGCTGGTATCTTCGACTGGCTTCAGCTCCATCCGCGAGGGACTTCACCTACATGCCAGCGTGCCTTCTCCCGAAGTTACGGCACCATTTTGCCTAGTTCCTTCACCCGAGTTCTCTCAAGCGCCTTGGTATTCTCTACCTGACCACCTGTGTCGGTTTGGGGTACGATTTAATGTTACCTGATGCTTAGAGGATTTTCCTGGAAGCAGGGCATCAACTACTTCTGCACCGTAGTGCATCGTCATCACGCCTCAGGGTTAATATGCAACCGGATTTACCAGGTCACACCCCCTACACGCTTAAACCGGGACAACCGTCGCCCGGCTAGCCTAGCCTTCTCCGTCCCCCCTTCGCAGTAACACCAAGTACAGGAATATTAACCTGTTTCCCATCGACTACGCTTTTCAGCCTCGCCTTCGGGGTCGCCTCACCCTGCCCCGATTACCGTTGGACAGGAACCCTTGGTCTTCCGGCGAGCGGGCTTTTCAC
>NZ_JADFUD010000016.1:13319-152101 GCF_054820065.1 Bradyrhizobium sp. UFLA06-06 | reverse complement strand
GAAAACACGGGGCGATTTGCTGGACATACGTTCTCCGTTAGAGAACTGTCCCTAATTTCCCGTGTCTCACTTTTGGGTGCACTCCAATAGAGTTACCCCGGATTTCGCTGCGCTTCATCCGCTAGAGCAAGACGGTCGCGGCGAGCTCGCGCCTCTCCCCTTGTGGAGAGGCCGGATCGCATGCAGCGGAGAGCAATGCGATCCGGGTGAGGGGTTGCGGTCTCTCGAGGGACGGAGCTCGCGGAGACAGACCCCTCACCCGGATTTCCCGCTGACGCGCGAAATCCGGCCTCTCCCACAAGGGGAGAGGCAAGGTGGAGCAAGTCTCTAAGGGGGCGCCCCCTTACGTCGGCGACATCGCGCCTTTGATCGTGTCTGCCGGCTGCGACGTGCCGGTCAGGCGCGCCCGCTCGGTATTCGGCCACAGTAGCAGCAATCCGAGCAGGCCGGAGCCGGCCATGATCGCTGCGTTGATGGTGAAGCCGGACATGTAGCCGGCCATCGGCGTGGCCGCGTGCTGGATCACATTGCCCATCACCATCGGCGCCAGGATGCCCGAGATCGTGTATAGCGCGCCGTAGATCGCGATGATCGCGCCGCGCTGCGACACCGGCGTAAACTCGCCGAGCATCGGCGGGCACACCACATAGATCGAGCCGCACAGGCCGGAGCCGATCACAAGGAGCGCGATCATGATCCCGCCGGGCGGCGCATAGGGCAGCATCGCGAGAATGGCGCCGCCGATGATCAACGGCACCGAGCCGAGCACGCCGCGCGCGCCGCGGGTGGTGAAGCCGCGCGTCAGCATCAGCTGCGAGATCCAGCCGGTCAGCAGCACGATCGTCGCGCCGAAGATCCAGGGCAGGATCGAGACGAAGCCGGCCTGGTGCTGCGAGAAGCCGAGCCCCTCGATGATGAAGGACGTGAACCAGGTGAGCCCGAGCGACAGCGCCCAATAGGCGCCGAAGGTTGCCACCACGCAACCGATGAAGGTGCGCGATGTCAAAAGCTTCAGGTAAGGAATCCGCGGCTCGTCGGCCGTCACGGCAGACGTCGACACCAACGGCCCTTCCTTGCCGAGCGCGAACCAGGCGACGGCCCAGATCAGGCCGACGATGCCGAGCGCGCCGAAGGCGTGATGCCAGCTGTGATTGACGATGATCCAGTTCAGCGCGGGCACGGCGAGGATCACGCCGAATGCGGAGCCCTGCGACAGGATCGCGGTCGGCAGCGTGCGCTTCTCGTCCGGAAACCATTTGTAGATCGCGTGCGCGGCGACCGAGAACGCAGGCCCCTCGCCGGCGCCGAGAATGATGCGGCAGATCACCAGCGTCGTGAAGCTGACGGTGCCGACCATCGGAAATTGCGCCAGCGACCAGATCACCGCCAGGATCAGCAGCACCCAGCGGGTGGCGACGCGATTGACGATGAAGCCGACCACGATCGCCGAGATCGAGAACAGCAGGAAGAATGACGAACCGAGATCGCCGAACTGCTCCTGGGTGAGGCCCATTTCCTTTTTGATCGGCACGCCGGCGAGCCCGACCACGATCTTGTCGGCAAAGTTCACCACCATGAACAGGAATAGAAGGAAGGTGATTTGCCAGGCGCCCTTCGGCGTCCCCTCTGACGTCCTCTTGGACGTCGCTTGCGTCGTCATGTCCGGCTCCCCGTCGTTTTCGTTTTTGGCTTCGTAAAATCGGCCCCGTCCGGCGATGCTAGCCACGCCTCGCCGTGCAACGCAACACCGCATTTCCTCGGGGGTCACGCGCCCCAGAGCGCTTCCAACGGCCTGATCACGATCGCGTCGGTCGCGCCAGTGAAGCGGTGAACTGTCATGTCCCGACTGCTATGTTCGAGGCCAACGAAAAGCCGAGGTTATTGAAGGTTGGGTTATTTCATGAACAGATCGATCCTACGTGCGGCCGCTTGCATTGCACTCGTATCCGCCGCCCTGCTTGCCGTCCCTCAGGTTCGCGCGGAAGACGCCGCCAATCCCGACTACGCCGCGATCGTCGCCGCACCCGATCGCAGCGATGCGGATCGCCAGGTCGACCAGCGCCGGCAGCCGGCCAAGATGCTCGCCTTTGCCGGCGTCAAGCCCGGCATGACGATCCTCGACATGGCGGCCAGCGCCGGCTACAGCACCGAACTGTTGGCGCGCACCGTCGCGCCGTCGGGCAAGGTCTATGCGCAGGATTCCGCGACCGTGCTCGAGCGCTTCGTCAAGGACAAGTTCGACACCCGCGCCAAGGCGCCGGCGATGAAGAACGTGGTCCATGTGGTGCGGGACTATGACGACCCGATCCCGCCCGAGGTCAACAATCTCGACATGATCACCTTCTTCTTTTTCTATCACGACATCACCTATCTGCCGGTCGACCGCGCCGCGATGAACAAGAAGATGTTCGCCGCGCTCAAGCCGGGCGGCTTCCTCGTGATCGCGGATCACTCGGCCAAGACGGGCGAAGGCACCAGTGTCGCCAAGACGCTGCACCGGATCGAGGAAAGCACCTTGAAGCAGGAGATCGAGGCGGCCGGCTTCAAGCTGGTGGCCGAGGGCGATTTCCTGCATCATGCGGAGGACCCCAAGGACATTCCCGTCTTCAAGGCACCGGTGCCGATCGACGAGTTCGTCCTGAAATACCAGAAGCCGCAATGAGGCACGGCCATCGCTTCATCTGACCAGACCGCCGCGGTGCTTCGCGTCACCGGCCTGACCAAGAGTTACCGCTCTGCCGGCGAAGACGTCGCCGTGCTGCGCGGCGTCGACCTTGCCGTTGCAACCGGCGAGAGCGTGGCGCTATCAGGCGAATCCGGCAGCGGTAAGAGCACGCTGCTGCATCTGATCGCCGGGCTCGATGCCGCCGACAGCGGCGAGATCGCACTCGCCGACATCGTCGTCTCCCACCTCAACGACGCCGGCCGCGCCGAATTGCGCCGCGACCGGCTCGGCCTCGTGTTCCAGCAGTTCAACCTGATCCCGAGCCTGACGGTCGCGGACAATCTGGTGTTCCAGTCACGCATCGCCGGCCGGCATGACGCCGCCTGGCACGACGAACTGGTCGAGCGCCTCGGCCTGAAAAGCCTGCTCAGGCGCTATCCCGAGCAATTGTCCGGCGGTCAGCAGCAGCGCGTCGCGATCGGCCGCGCGCTGGCGCCAAAGCCGCTGCTGCTGCTCGCCGACGAGCCGACCGGCAATCTCGACGAGGACACCGCCGACGAGGTGCTGGCACTGGCGCGCGATCTCGTGACCCGCACCGGCTGCGGCTTCCTGATGGTCACGCACAGTGCGCGGCTCGCGGCGACGCTCGACCGCCAGGTCACCCTGCATGCCGGGATCGTCGCATGAGGCGCGCGCTGTGGATTCTTGCGGTGCTGCTCAGCCACTGGCGGCGGCATCCGATGCAGCTCGCAACGCTCTTGATCGGGCTGATCTCGGCCACCGCGCTGTGGAGCGGCGTGCAGGCGCTGAACCAGCAGGCCCGCATCGCCTATGACCGCGCCGCCGCGACCTTCGGCGGATCGCGCACGGCGATGCTGGTCGCCAAGGACAGCGCGACCTTCCCGCAAGCACTGTTCGTCGATCTGCGCCGTGCCGGCTGGCCGGTGTCGCCGATGCTGGAGGGCCGGGTCCAGATCGACGGCCGCAGCTTCCGCCTGCTCGGCGTCGAGCCGGTGACGCTGCCGTCCGAGGTCGGCAACGCGCCGACGGTCGGACGCGGCAGCCTGCAAGCCTTCGTCACGCCGCCGGGCGAAATGCTGGTGGCGGGCGAAACGCTGCGCGATCTCGGCCTCAAGGAAGGCGAGCGGCCACAGGCCAACGGCACGAGCTTGCCGCCGCTGCGCGTGCAGGCCGAGCTCGCCCCCGGCGCACTGATCGTCGATATCGGCATCGCGCAGGACATCCTCAAAATGCCCGGCCAGGTCTCGCGCCTGCTGGTCAGCAAGTCCACAGCGCCGCACTCAGCGCTGGAAAGCGTGGCGGGTGACAAGCTCCGTCTGGTCGAGCCGAGCGCGGAGAGCGACCTCGAACGCCTCACCGACAGCTTTCATCTCAACCTCACCGCGTTCGGCCTGCTGTCGTTCTTCGTCGGCCTGTTCATCGTCAACTCCGCGATCGGGCTGGCGTTCGAGCAGCGGCTGCCGATGCTGCGCACGCTGCGCGCCTGCGGCGTCTCGGCGCGAATGCTCAACACCGTGCTGGTGATCGAGCTGGTGTCGCTGGCGCTGGTCGCCGGCCTCATCGGCCTCGTCTGCGGCTACTTCATCGCGGCTGCCTTGCTGCCGGATGTCGCGGCCTCGCTGCGTGGGCTCTATGGCGCGCAGATCCCCGGACAGCTTTCGCTCAAACCCGTCTGGTGGTTCGCCGGCATCGCCATCAGCATTCTGGGCGCGCTCGCCGCGGCGGCCGCGAGCCTTGCCAAGGCGATCCGGATGCCGGTGCTGGCGACGGCGCAGCCGCAGGCCTGGCAGCAGGCGCAGCGGCGCTGGCTCATTATCCAGAGCGCGGCGGCACTTGCGGTGTTTACGGTCGCCGCGGGCCTGATCTGGTTCGGCGATTCCCTGATCGCGGGCTTTGCCGTGCTGGCCGCGCTAATGCTCGGCGCGGCGCTGATCCTGCCGATGGTTCTGCAAATCGCGCTCGCGTTCGGCCAGCGCAGCGCGCGAGCGCCGGTCGGCATCTGGTTCTGGGCCGACAGCCGCCAGCAATTGTCGGGCCTGTCGCTGGCGCTGATGGCGCTGCTGCTTGCGCTCGCGGTCAATGTCGGCGTCGGCACCATGGTGGAAAGTTTCAACCGCACCTTCCTGGTCTGGCTCGACGGAAGGCTCGCCGCCGACGTTTACATCAGCGCCGCCAGCGATCAGCAGGCAAAGGAGATCAAGGCCTGGCTGCGCGACCGGCCCGAGGTTGAGGCCATCCTGCCCGGCGGCCGCGCCGACACCCAGCTCGGCGGCGCGCCGATCGAGGTGCTCGGCCTGCCGGACCACGCCACCTATCGTGACAACTGGCCGTTGCTCGAAAGCGCTGCGAATGCGTGGGTTCGGCTACGGCCGGGCGACACCGGCCTCGTCAGCGAGCAGCTGTCGCGACGGATGAAGCTGGCGATCGGCGATCATATCGAGGTGCCCGCCCCCGGCGGCAACTGGCCGCTCGAGATCGTCGGCATCTATGCCGATTACGGCAACCCCAAGGGCCAGATCGCGGTCAACTTCGCCGCGCTGACCCGGCGCTTCCCGCAGACACCAATGACGCGGATGGGCCTCCGCGTGGCACCGGACAAGATCGCACCGCTGATCACCGCGCTGCAGGAGAAATTCGGTCTCGATGATCGCAACATCGCCGACCAGGCGAGGATGAAAACGGAATCCAGGCGGGTCTTCAATCGCACCTTCTCGGTAACCGCCGCGCTCAACGCCTTCACCCTCGGTGTCGCCGGCATCGCGCTCTTGACCAGCCTGCTGACGCTGGCCAATTCGCGGCTGCCGCAGCTGGCGCCGCTGTGGGCGATCGGCCTGACGCGGCGGCGGCTCGCCGCGCTCGAACTGTTGAAGACCATGGCGGTCGCACTGATCACTGCGCTGTTCGCGCTGCCGCTCGGCCTGCTGGTGGCGTGGTGCCTGCTTGCGATCGTCAACGTCAAGGCGTTCGGCTGGCGGCTGCCCTTCCACGTATTTCCCTTGCAGCTGATCGAGCTGCTCGCGGTGGCGCTGGCCGCAGCATTCTGCGCGGCGGCGCTGCCGGTCGCGAGGCTTGCCCGCATGCAGCCGGCCAGCCTGATCAGGATCTTTGTCAATGAGCGCTAGCGTCACCATCACCCGTCGCGCCTTTGCCGGCGGCGCGCTGGCGCTGGCGCTCGGCGGCAAGGGCCTTGCGCAGGGCTTTGCCGGGCTCGGCGAGACGGCGGAAGGATTTGCCGCCGTCACGCCGGGCAAGCAGTTCACGTTCCCCGCGGACCACGGCCCGCATCCGGAATTCCGGATCGAGTGGTGGTACGTGACCGCCAACCTGTCCGACACGAGCGGCGCGGCCTATGGCGCGCAATGGACGCTGTTCCGCCAGGTGATGAAAGCAGGCGGACCGGCCGAGGGTTGGGCCAATCAGCAGCTCTGGATGGGCCACGCCGCCGTGACCAGCGCCGGCACGCACCGCTTCAGCGAGACCTTTGCCCGCGGCGGCGTCGGGCAGGCCGCCGTCGAAGCCACGCCGTTCCGCGCCTGGATCGACGCCTGGGAGCTGCGCGGGCGCGATGCGTTCGATGCGCAGCGTGTCGCGCCGCTTGAGCTCAAGGCCTCCGCTACCGACTTCAGCACCGCGCTGCGGCTCGAGGCCGACCGCGCGCTGGTGCTGCAGGGCGACCACGGCTACAGCCGCAAGTCGGATCGCGGACAGGCCTCCTATTACTACAGCCAGCCGTTCTACAAGGCGTCCGGCCGCATCGTGATCGACGACAGGCCGGTCGACGTCACGGGCATGGCGTGGATGGATCGCGAATGGAGCAGCCAGCCATTGGCGGCCGACCAAACCGGCTGGGACTGGTTCTCGCTGCATCTGCCGGGCGACGAGAAGCTGATGCTGTACCGGCTGCGCCAGAAGGACGGCCGCGAAAACCTGTTCGGCAACTGGATCACGCCGGACGGCCGCTCGGCCGAGATCGCCGCCGGCGGCAACAGCATCGCGCCGCTCGCAACCACCGAGATCGACGGCCGCAAGCTGCCGACGTCATGGCGCGTCAGCCTGCCCGCACGCGGCCTTGCCATCGAGACCACGCCGCTCAATCCAAAGGCCTGGATGGGAACCAGCTTCCCGTACTGGGAAGGCCCGATCCGCTTCTCAGGCAGCCACGCCGGAATCGGCTATCTTGAGATGACGGGGTACTAGAGCTTTTCCCGTTCCGATGGAATCGGAACGGGGCTCTAGATTCTTGTTTTGACGCGTTTTCTTCACGCGAACCGGTATCCACTTCGCTCGAAAACGCTCTAGGACGTGACGGAATTGGTCCGAATGGGGCCGCGGCATGACTGTGGTCCCTCGCCCCGTTCTTACGGGGAGAGGGTTGGGATGAGGGGCGGTCTCCGCGTACGCGGTGACAGCTAGTCTCGCCGAGGTCCCCCCTCACCGGGAACGCATCTGACGATGCGTTCCGACCTCTCCCCGCGCGCGGGGAGAGGTAAAGCAAGGCCGCATGTCACAGCGGGCTTCGCTGTCCCGTCATGACATCGGGGTCAATGGAAAGAGGACACGCCTGACATGTACCACTACACCGCCATCGTCACCTGCCTTGCAGTCGCGCTGCACTTCTTCTTCGCGCTGCAGGTCGCCCGCGCCCGCGCGGTCTACGGGGTCAAGCTGCCGGCGATCACGGGCAATCCGGATTTCGAGCGCATCTACCGCATCCAGATGAACACGCTGGAATGGATGCCGATCTTCCTGCCGTCGCTCTGGCTGTTCGCGGTCTATGTCGGCGATGCCGCGGCCGCGGCGGTCGGCGCAATCTGGGTGATCGGCCGCATCGTCTATTTCATCGGCTATCGCGAAGCGGTGGTGAAACGCAGCCCCGGTTTCGCGATCCAGGCGCTGGCCTGCGTCATTCTCTGGGTCGGCGCGATCGGCGGCGCGGTGTGGCGGCTGGTCCACGCGTAACGCCGCCACATATTCCGCCGTCGTCCCGGCGAAGGCCGGGACCCATTACCACAGGCAGGTGTTTTGCGAAGGCTGGAGCTCCAGCTGCGCACAACAACCGACATCGGTGGTTATGGGTCCCGGCCTTCGCCGGGACGACACCGATGTTTGTTTCGCCAGCCACGCCTCACTTGGTCAGCGGGCAGCCGCTTTCCTTGGCGGTGAAGAAGGCCTTGTCGCCGGGCACCACGGCGATCTGCTTGTAATAGTCCCACGGCTTCTTCGACTCCGAGGGCTTCTTGACCTCGAACAGATAGAGGTCGTGCACCATGCGGCCGTTCGCGAGCACCTTGCCCTTGGCGAAGGCGTCATCGACCGGCAGCTCCTTCAGCTTGGCGGCGACCGCCTCGCTGTCCTTGGTGCCGGCGGCCTTCACCGCCTTCAAATAGCTCAGCGTCGCCGAATAGGTGCCGGCATGGATCATGCTCGGCATCCGGCTGGTGCGCTTGAAGAAGCGCTCGCTGAAGGCGCGCGAGGCATCGTCGTGATCCCAGTAGAAGCCCTCCGTGAGCACGAGACCCTGCGCCGCCTCGAGCCCAAGACCGTTCACCTCCGACAGCGTCATCAACAGGCCGGCGAGCTTCTGGCCGCCGCGCACGATGCCGAACTCGGCCGCCTGCTTGATCGAGTTGGTGGTGTCGAGTCCGGCGTTGGCGAGCCCGATGATCTTGGCCTTCGAGCTCTGCGCCTGCAGCAGGAAGGACGAGAAGTCCGACGAATTGAGCGGCACGCGGACCGAGCCGACCACCTTGCCCTTCTTCGACACGACGATGTCGCTGGTATCCTTTTCCAGCGCGTAGCCGAAGGCGTAGTCGGCGGTCAGGAAGAACCAGGTGTCGCCACCCGCCTCCGTCAGCGCGCCGCCGGTCCCGACCGCGAGCGCGCGGGTGTCATAGGCCCAGTGGAAGCTGTAGGGCGTGCAGGCATCGCCCGTGATGCGCGAGGTCGCCGCGCCGACCACGATGTCGATCTTCTTCTTTTCCTTCGACAGCTCCTGCACCGCGAGCGCGACCGACGACGTGGTGAGCTCGGTGATCATGTCGACGTTCTCGACCTCGTACCAGCGTCGCGCGATCGCGGTCGCAAGGTCCGGCTTGTTCTGATGGTCGGCGGTGACGATCTCGATCTTCTGCCCCAGCACGTCGCCGCCGAAATCCTCGACCGCCATCCGCGCGGCTTCGAGCGAATATTTGCCGCCGTAGTCGGCATAGACGCCGGACTGATCGTTCAGGATGCCGATCTTGACGCCCTGGGCCATCGCCGGCGCCGCAAGCATCAGGCTGCAAGCCGCGACCGCGGCCAAAAATCCGGACTTCATGTTATGCTCTCCCAGCAGTTTCTATCAGGAAAATCGGCGCGACATTATTTTATAACCCCACGCCTGCCCATCTCTTTCCGCTCAGCCAAAAGTATGGCCCCGCGGCGGTCGCGCATGATCTTTGACCCGTCACCCTGAGGTGCCAGCCTTGCGGCGCAACTGCGCCGCTGGGCGAGCCTCGAAGGGCGCACGGCCTGGCTCGTGGCCGTGCACCCTTCGAGGCGTCTGCTTCGCAGGCTCCACCAGCGACAAAGGCGAAGCCTTTGCGCGGGGGTGACGGACACAAGTGTAGGCTGCTCAACCCGCCACGGTCGCCTTGGGCTCCGCCGGCTTGCCCTCGTTCTTTCCTTCCGCGAGGTTGCGCACCACCATGTAGAAGATCGGCGTGAAGATCAGGCCGAACAGGGTGACGCCGAGCATGCCGAAGAACACGGCAACGCCGACCGCCTGCCGCATCTCCGAGCCCGAACCGGTCGATACCACCAGCGGCAGCACGCCGAGGATGAAGGCGAACGAGGTCATCAGGATCGGCCGCAAACGGAGCCGGCAGGCTTCGATCACCGCGTCCAGCCGCGACCGGCCCTCGAGCTCGATGTCGCGCGCGAACTCGACGATCAGGATCGCGTTCTTGGCGGCCAGCCCCACCAGCACCACGAAGCCGATCTGGGTCAGGATGTTGACGTCCTGGCCCATCAGGCGCACGCCTATCGTGGCCGCGAACAGGCACATCGGCACGATCAGGATCACCGCGAACGGCAAGGTCCAGCTGCCATATTGCGCGGCCAGCACCAGATAGACGAACAGCACGCAGATCGGGAACACGTAGAGGCCGGCATTGGCGCCGGTGACCTGCTGGTAGGACAGGTCGGTCCACTCGAAGGAAAAGCCGCTCGGCAATGTCTGGTCGGCGAGTTGCTTGATGGTGTTGAGCGCCGTCGTCGAGCTCACGCCAGGTGCCGGCTCACCCTGCAGTTCGGACGCCGAGTACAGATTGTAGCGCGCGACGCGGTCGGGTCCCGAGACGTCCTTGAAGTCCACGATGCTGCCGAGCATCACCATGTCGCCGGCAACATTGCGGGTACGCAGCCTTGCGAGATCGGGGCTATCCTTCCGGAACGGCAGATCGGCTTGCGCGGTAACGTGATAGGTGCGGCCGAACAGGTTGAAGTCGTTGACATAGGTCGAACCAAAATAGGTCTGGATCGTGTCATTGATGTTGGCGATCGGTACCCCAAGCTTCTGCGCCTTGACGCGATCAATGTCGACGAACAGCTGCGGCGTGTTCGCGGTGAACGGCGAGAACACCGACGTGAGAGACGGCGATTTGCGCGCGGCTGTCACCAGTTCATCGGTCGCGGAAGCCAGCAGTTCGGGTCCGCGCCCCTGGCGATCCTGGACACGGATGGTGAAGCCACCACCGGTGCCGATACCGGGCACGGCCGGCGGCGGAATGACGATGATGAAGGCGCCCTGGATCACCGAGAGACGCTTGCGCAATTCGGCCGTGATCGCGTTCGCCGTCAGCCCCTTCTTCAGGCGCGCCTCCGGCTCGTCGAATACCGGGAACAGCGCTGCGGCGTTGCCCTGCTGCGTGCGCGTCGCACCGGAGAAGCCGGCGAAAGCCGCGACGCGAACGATGCCCGGCGTATCCAGCGCGATCCGCTCGATCTCGCGCACAACAGCGGTGGTCCGCGCCAGCGACGCGGCACCCGGCAGCTGCGCCGAGATGATGACGTAGCCGCGATCCTGCGCCGGAATGAAGCCCTGCGAGGTGGTCGCGAGCAGCCAGCCAGCGCTGCCGATCAGTACGAGGTAGAGCGCGAGCATCACCACCGTATGCCGGATCACGAAGTCGGCCACCGATGCATAGCCGTGCGCGAGCCGGTCGAACACGCGGTTGAACAGCGCGGTGAAGCTATCCCAGCCGCGCGCGATGATGTTCCAGCGCGCCGGCGGGCGTTTCTCCTCATGCGGCACCAGGATCTGCGAGGCCAGCGCCGGCGACAGGGTCAGCGAGCAGAAGCAGGAGATCGCGGTCGCGACCGCGATCGTCACCGCAAATTGCTGGAAGAACTGCCCGGAAATGCCGCCGAGGAAGGCGGTCGGCACGAACACCGCGCACAGCACGAGCGCGATCGAGACCAGCGCGCCGCCGACCTCCTCCATGGTCTTGAGCGCAGCGTCGCGCCTGCTCATGCCGTGCTCGAGATGTCGCTCGACATTCTCGACCACCACGATGGCGTCGTCGACCACGATGCCGACCGCCAGCACGAGGCCGAACAGCGTCAGATTGTTGATCGAGAAGCCGAGCGCGGCCATTACCGCGAAGGTGCCGACCAGCGACACCGGGATCGCGATGATCGGGATGATCGCAGGCCGCCATCCCTGCAGGAACACCAGCACCACGATGACGACGAGCGCCATCGCCTCGTAGATCGTCTTGATCAGCTCGTGGACCGATTGAGCGATGAATTCGGTCGGATTGTAGCCGATATTGTAGTCGAGCCCCTTCGGGAAACTCGCCTTCATCCGCTCCATCGTGTCGGAGATGCTCTTGGCGGTGGCGAGTGCGTTCGATCCGGGCCGTTGCGTCACCAGCAGCGCGACGGCGGATTTGCGCAGCAGGAAGCTGTTGGTGGCGTAGGACAGCGCGCCGAGCTCGACGCGGGCGACGTCGCGCAGGCGTACCGTGCGGCCGTCGGAGCCGGCCTTCACCACGATATCCTCGAACTGCCTGATGTCCTTGAGGCGGCCGGTGAAGACGAGGTTCGGCTGGAAGGCGCGATCGGCGATCGGCGGCTCGGCGATTTGTCCGCCGGCGATCTGCAGGTTCTGCGCCCGGATCGCCGCCAGCACCTCGGTCGATGTCAGACCGAGATTGGCGATCCGGTCGGGATCGAGCCACAGCCGCATCGAGTAATCGCGCGCGCCGAACATCTGGATGTCGCCGACGCCATCGAGCCGCAACAGCTGGTCGCGGACCTGCAGCAGCGCGTAGTTGGAGATGTAGAGCTGGTCGAACGTGTCGTCGGGCGACAGCATGAAGACGACCATCAGGATGTCGGGCGAGTTCTTGCGCGTGGTCACGCCGTTGCGCTGCACCTCTTCGGGCAGCCGCGGCTGCGCGATCGCGACGCGGTTCTGCACCAGCACCTGGGCCTTGTCGAGGTCGGTGCCGAGCTTGAAGGTCGCGGTGATGGTGAGCTGGCCGTTCGACGTCGCCTGGCTGTAGAGATACAGCATGTCCTCGACGCCGTTGATCTCCTGCTCGATCGGAGCGGCGACAGTGTCGGACACGGTCTGCGCCGAAGCGCCCGGATATTGCGTGGTGACGACGACGGTCGGCGGCACCACTTGCGGATATTCCGAGACCGGCAGCGTCGGATAGGCGATCGCGCCGACGATCAGCAGCACGATCGACAGCACCATCGCGAGGATGGGCTGGTTGATGGAGAGCCTGCCGAGATTCATGGTTTGGCACCTGCGGCGGGCTTGTCGCCTGCGGCGGGCTTGGAATCCGCCGGAGCCTGCGCCATTTTTGGCGTCACCTTGGCGCCGACGCGGGCGCGCTGCAGGCCGTCGACGATCACGTGATCCTCCGCCTTGAGGCCTTCGCGGACGACGCGCAGGCCATCGTCGAGCGGCCCGAGCGTGACTGCTCTTGCTTCCACCGTGTTGTCGTCCTTGACCACGAACACGATCTTGCGCGACTGGTCGGTGGCAACCGCGCTGTCCGGGATCAGCAGCGCCTCATAGGGCGAGGAGCCGATGATGCGGACGCGACCGAACTGGCCGGGCAGGACCGACAGATCCTTGTTCGGAACGACCGCGCGGCTGCGCAGCGTCGCGGTCGAGACGTCGAGCCGGTTGTCGAGGAAGTCCATCTTGCCCTCATGCGAGGGCTTGGTTTCGCCGGTCAACGCGATCTGCACCGGGTTCGCCGTGTCGCGCGAGCTCGGCCGCCTGCCTTCGAACCACAGCTTGCTGTTGCGCTGATAGGTCGCCTCGTCGACGTCGAAATAGATGTAGATCGGATCGAGCGACACGATCGAGGTGAGCAGCGTCGCGCCGCCCTCGCTGCCCTGCACCAGATTGCCCGGGGTCACCAGATGCCGGCTGACGCGGCCGGTGATCGGCGCCAGCACATGGGTGAATTCGACGTTGAGCTGCGCGGCCTTCAGCGTGCCTTCGGCCTGCGTCTCGGCGGCGCGTGCCGCCTGCAATGCCTGGCGGCGCTGATCGACGACCTGCTCGGAGACCGCGCTGGTCTGCACGAGGTTCAGCCCGCGCTCGAGATCACGCTTGGCAAGCTCGCCCTTGGCCCGCGCGTCGGCGAGCTGGCCCTCGGCCTGCAGCACGACCGCCTCGAACGGCCGCGGATCGATGATGTAGAGCAGATCGCCGGCGTGGACGATCGCACCATCCTTGAACTCGACGCTGTTGACGAAGCCGCCGACACGGGCGCGGACCTGGACTTCCTCGATCGCCTCGAAGCGGCCGGTGAACTCGTCCCAGTCGGTGACGGTGCGCTTGACTGGCTGCGCGACGGTCACGGGCGGCGGCGGAGGCGCGGCCTGCGATTGCGCGCTCTTGTTGTCGCAGCCGCCGAGCGCCAGCCCGGCCAGCAGCCCGATCGGCGCAAGACCGAGCCAAGGCCTGAGCGACGGGCCGCGCGAGGCATGGCGGCGAAGCGAATGACGCTCGACGCCGGTCACCGGAGCCACACGTCCCGTTCTGTCAATCGAACTCAATTCCCTCTCCCCCAGGATCAGTGCAGGGCTACCAAAGTCGCAATTGGACTTGCGGTGATTCAACGTGGATGGACCACCGCAATGTCGCGGCAGCGGACGTCACAGATGTAGCCGCTCCCCAGTCTGTTCAAGATGGCCGCCGGATCAAGCAAATAGTTGCGTAGTCTGAAAGCCTTACGACGTGATCGCGAAGCCGTGACGACGGGAAGGGACAGATTCACTGGCCTTTCGGGTGAGAAGAGATCACAGACGACTCGCCGAGAATCAATCACAAGGCGAATCACCGACACATATCCGTCACACAACGCCAATTCGGCCTGCGGCGCAGAAACCACCGGGGGTCGCACAAGATTAAAAATGGCCGAATCTCCATACTCTACCTCCCGCTGCATGGCCGAATCGTGGTTAACGACGCGGTGTCACGTGGACACACATTGACACTCGGAAACATCGACAATACGGTCGTGGTTGCCAACCGGTAAATTTTCTTGGCCGCCGCGCTTTTCTCGAACATTCATTGGGCTTTTCTCGCGGCGTGAGTGAGTGGAAGCGATTACGTAATGGCAAGCGCATTTGAACTTGCTGATGTCGGGACTCCGCAACCGTCGCGGTGTCCGCATATTGCGAGCGGACCGGTGCGATCTCGGGTCGCGGATGGTCAACCTCAACGTGTGAAATGCTTCACACGTCATCGTCCCCAACAAATGTAGTTATTGATCGGCTTTCACGCCGCTCGCAGGAGTGCTCATGTCGACCATACCTGCCTATACAATCGGTGGTTTAACACGCCCCGAGCTTCATCTCGATCCGAGCGGCAATATCATTCTGGATCCGGCCGCGCAGGCGTTCGTCAATACGTATGGTCTGCAATATCTTTACCTGGGCTGCCCTCCCGGCACACCGTATCCGCCGGTACCCGGCTTCCTGTCGCCTCCGACCGACGCCAATTCCGGCGCCAACACGGTCGTTGAGGGCGCCGCAGCCAATACATCGGTCGGCATCACCGCGCAATCCACCAGCCTGATCGGTCTTCCGGTCACCTATTCGCTGGTGTCCGATTCCTCGCATGGCGGCTTCAAGGTCGATCCGCATACCGGCGTGGTGTCGATTGCCGATCCCTCCAAGGTCGATTTCGAGAGCTCTGGCGGCAGCTACGTCGTCAATGTGCAGGCGACCGACGGTATCTTCGTCTCGTCGCAGAGCTTCACGATCGCGGTCAGCAATGCCCCGCCCTCGACACCGACTGACGGCAACGCCACCGCCAACGCCGTCAACGAGGGCGCCGCGGTCAACACCTCGGTCGGCATTACCGCGTCGTCGGCCGACGTCAACGGCCCCGGCGTCACCTACTCGCTGACATCGGATTCCTCCAATGGCGGCTTCAAGATCGATCCCACCACCGGCATCGTCACCGTCGCCAATTCGGCCAAGATCGACTTCGAGACCGCGCCGGGCCACGCCTACACCATCACGGTCCAAGCCAGCGACGGCCATGGCGGCGTCAGCTCGCAGAGCTTCACGATCAACGTCAACGACGTCGCGATCAGCACCCCGGTCGACGTCAATGCCGCCGCCAACAGCGTCGTCGAAGGCGCCGCCGTCAACACGCTGGTCGGCATCACCGCCTCCGCGGTCGATCCGAACGGCCCCGCAACCACCTATTCGCTGACCGGCGACACCTCCGGCGGCGGCTTCACCATCAATGCCACGACCGGTGTCGTCACCGTCGCCGATCCGAACAAGCTCGATTACGAGAGCGCGCCCGGCCACGCCTACACCATTACCGTCCAGGCCACGAGCGGCGCGACCTCGACGACGCAGACCTTCACGATCGGCGTGACCGACGCTCCGCCGTCGGCGCCCGCCGACTCTGACGCCGCGACCAACACGGTGGTCGAAGGCGCCGCCATTGGCACCGCCGTCGGCATCACCGCGCACGCCACCGACATCAATGGCGGCACCGTGACCTATTCGCTGGTCGGCAATGCCCACGGCCTCACCATCAACGCCGCGACCGGCGTCATCACCGTCGCCGATCCCACCCAGATCGATTTCGAAACCGCGCCCGGCCACGCCTACACCATCACCGCACAGGCCAGCGACGGCACGCAGACCAGCACGCAAACCTTCACCGTCAACGTCACCGACGCTGCGCCGTCGACCCCGGTCGACAACAATGCTGCCGCCAACACCGTCGTCGAAGGCGCGGCCGCCGGCACCACGGTCGGCGTCACCGTATCCTCGACCGACATCAACGGCCCGGGGGTGACCTATTCGCTGACCGGCGACAGCTCCGGCGGCGGCTTCACCATCAACGCGACAACGGGCGTCATCACCGTCGCCGACCCGAGCAAGCTCGATTACGAAAGCGCGCCCGGCCACGCCTATACCGTCACCGCGCAGGCCAGCGACGGCACCCTTGCGACCTCGCAGACCTTCACCATCGCCGTCACCGAAGCCCCGCCGTCGACCCCGGTCGACAGCGACGCCGGCGCCAATGCGATCGCCGAAGGCGCGGTCAACGGTTCGACCGTCGGTGTCACGGCGTCGTCGATCGACGTCAATGGCCCGCCGGTGACCTATGCGCTGATCGGCGACACCTCCGGCGGCGGCTTCACCATCGACGCGACAACGGGCGTCATCACCGTCGCGGATAGCACCAAGCTCGATTACGAAAGCGCGCCCGGCCACGCCTACACCGTCACCGCGCAGGCCAGCGACGGCACGACGGCGAGCTCGCAAACCTTTACGATCGCCGTCACCGACGTCGCGCCATCGACCCCGGTCGACTCAGATGCCGGCGCCAACACCGTCCTTGAAGGCGCAGCCAACGGCTCGACCGTCGGCATCACCGCGTCGGCGACCGACATCAACGGTCCGGCCGTGACCTATTCGCTGATCGGCGACACCTCCGGCGGCGGCTTCACCATCAATGCCGCAACCGGCGTCGTCACGGTCGCCGATTCGAGCAAGCTCGATTTCGAAAGCTCGGGCGGCAGCTACACCGTCACCGCGCAAGCCAGCGACGGCACGCTGGCGAGTTCGCAGACCTTCACCATCAACATCGCGGATGCTGCGCCATCGACCCCGGTCGACGGCGATGCCGCCGCCAACAGCGTTGTCGAAGGCGCGGCCGCCGGCACTGCGGTCGGCATCACCGCGCACGCGACCGACGTCAACGGCCCGGCCGTGACCTGGTTGCTGATCGGCGACACCTCCGGCGGCGGCTTCACCATCGACCCGACGACCGGCGTCATCACCGTCGCCGACCCGACCAAGATCGATTATGAGAGCAGCGGCCCGACCCATTCCTACACGGTGACCGCGCAGGCCAGCGACGGCACGCTGGCGAGCTCGCAGAGCTTCACCATCGCCGTCAATGACGCCGCGCCGTCGACCCCGGTCGATGCCGACATCGGCACCAACTCGATCGCCGAGGGCGCCGCCAACGGCTCGACCGTCGGCATCACCGCGGCGGCAACCGACGTCAACGGCCCGGCCGTGACCTGGTCGCTGATCGGCGACACCTCCGGCGGCGGCTTCACCATCAATGCGACGACGGGCGTCATCACCGTCGCGGACAGCTCCAAGATCGACTACGAAGGCCCGGCCGGGCACGCCTACACCGTCACCGCGCAGGCCAGCGACGGCTTGCTCACGAGTTCGCAGACCTTCACCATCGCCGTCACCGACGTCGCGCCGTCGACCCCGGTCGATGCCGACGCCGGCGCCAACCGCGTTGCGGTCAATGCGCCGGTCGGCGCGGGAACCGGCGTCACGGCATCCTCGACCGACGTCAACGGCCCCGCCGTGACCTATTCGCTGGTCGGCGACAGCTCCGGCGGCGGCTTCACCATCAATGCGACCACCGGCAAGATCACGGTCGCCGATCCCAGCAAGATCAACATTGCCGATCCGTCCTATGACGTCACGGTCGATGCGAGCGACGGCACGCTGCACAGCCAGCAGACCTTCACCATCGCCGTCGTGGTCGACCAGGCGCCGGTCGTCACCGCCGGCCACACGCTGAACTACACCGAGAACCAGGCTGCGACCGTGATCGATCCGGCGATTACCGTCACCGACGGCGACGACGCCAATCTGGTGTCCGCGACGGTGCAGATCACCGGCAACTATATCAGCGGCCAGGATGTCCTCGGCTTCACCAACCAGAACGGCATCACCGGCTCGTTCAATGCCGCAACCGGAACGCTGACGCTGACCGGCTCCTCCAGCGTCGCGAACTACCAGGCCGCGCTGGCGTCGGTGACTTACATCAACACCAGCGACAATCCGTCCGGGCTGGCGCGCACCGTCACCATCACGACCAATGACGGTACGCTCGACAGCTCGCCGGTCACCGACACCATCAACGTCACCCCGGTCAACGACCCGCCGGTCGTCACCGCTGGTCATACGCTGAACTACACCGAGAACCAGGCCGCGACCGCGTTCGACCCGGCGATCATCGTGTCCGACGTCGACAACACTACGCTGACCGGCGCGACGGTGCAGATCACCGGCAACTACGCGAACGGTCAGGACGTCCTCGCCTTTACGTCCCAGAACGGCATCACCGGCTCGTTCAATGCGGGAACCGGCATGCTGACGCTGACGGGCACCGCCAGCGTCGCCGATTATCAGGCCGCGCTCGCCTCGGTGACCTATCAGAACACCGGCGACAACCCGTCGGGCCTGGCGCGCACCGTCACCATCATCGCAAACGACGGCACAGCGACCTCCACGCCGGTCACCGGCACCATCAACGTCACGCCGGTCAACGATCCGCCGGTCACGACCGCCGGCGGCACGCTGAACTACACCGAAAACCAAGCCGCGACCGTGATCGATGCGTCGGTCAACGTGACCGACGTCGACAGCGCCAATCTGACCGGCGCGACGGTGCAGATCACCGGTGGCTTCGCCGCCGGCCAGGACGTGCTGGGCTTCGTCAACCAGAACGGTATCACCGGCTCTTACAATTCCGCGACCGGCGTGCTGACGCTGACCGGCTCCTCCAGCGTCGCCAACTACAAGGCCGCGCTCGATTCCATCACCTATTTCAACTCGAGCGACAACCCGTCCGGGGCCGATCGCACCGTCAGCTTCACGGTCACCGACGGCACCGACAGCAGCAACACCTCGACCTCGACCATCCATGTCACCCCGGTCAACGATGCGCCGGTCGTGAGCTTCGGTGCCATCACCGGCTTCTCCGAGCCGCCGAACGGCACGCCGGCAGCGAACTCGACGCCGGTCACGATCACGCCGAACCTGACGATCACGGACGCCGAAGGTAACAACCTGACCGATGCGACCTTCGTGCTGAACAATCTGAAGCCGTCGGATGCGCTGTCGATCGCCGGCCACGCCGGCAACAGCGGCGATATCGGCGGTATCCACTTCGAGATCACCAGCACTGCGGGCACCGAAACGATCAGTTTCAGCGGTACCGACACGCTCGCGCACTACAATGCGGCGCTGGACCTGATCCAGTTCAACAACACCAGCGAAAACCCCGACACCACCGCGCGGTCCTACAGCCTGACCGTGCACGATGACGGCGGTACCGCGAATGGCGGCAGCAACACTGGGACGGGATCGACGACAGGAAGCGTCACCGCCGTGGACGACGGACCCACCGCGTCGGTGCCGGCGGACAATTCGATCGGAACAGCGTTCTCGCACACCAATTTCGCGATTTCAGGGCTCTCGGTCGCCGACATCGATGCCGCGAGCGGCAACGTCACGGCGACGATTGCCTCAAGCCATGCGAACCTGACCTTCAATACCGCCGGGCTCGCCAGCTTCACCAACAACAGCAGCCACACGGTGACGCTGACCGGCACCGTCGCGCAGGTCAACACCGCGCTGGCGACGCTAACCTACAACAGCGATGACGGCTTCACCGGCTCTGATACCGTCACGCTGAACATCAACGACAACGGCAACACCGGTACCGGTGGGCCGCTCACGTCGGGCGCCCAGACCTTCCATGTTGGCGTCGTGCCGCAGGTGTTCTACATCGACAACTCGCCCACGGCGCTGGCCAACAGCGCCAATCTCGGCACCGCGGCCGATCCATACACCTCGATCGCCGCCTACAACGCGGCGAATCCGGCCGGCTCTGGCGACTATGTCGTGCTGAGGTCCGGCACATATACCGAGGCCAACGGCATCAATCTCGCCAACGGCGTCAACCTGGTCGGCGGCAGCCACTCCTTGACGTTCACCAATCCGGTGACCGGCGCCGTGGTAACCGCGAACACCGCGACCGGCACCGATCCGGTGATCAAGGTGACCGGCGCCGACAACGGCATCGACCTGCTCGGCACGTCCGGCCACAGCATCAGCGGCGTCAGCATCGATACCTCGGCCTCGACCGGCATGGGCATCAGCGACGACAACAACAATGTCGGCACCGTCACGATGTCCGACATCACGGTCAAGACCGCCAGCGGCACCGGCATGAGCTTCACGCATGGCGGCACCATCACGCTGACCGGCACCAACAACTCCATCACGTCAGGCACCGGCACCGCGCTCGATGTCGAGAACACCCAGATCGGCTCGTCCAACCTCATCCTCAAGAGCATCACCTCGAGCGGAGGGTCCAACAACGGCATCATCCTGTCGAATACCGGCACGGCCGCCGGCAATGGCGGCCTGCACATCACCGGCGACGGTTCGACGGCCGGCAGCGGCGGCACCATCGCCAACAAGACCGGCGCCGACGGCAGCACCGCGCAGGGCAGCGGCGTCTATCTGAACAACACCAAGGACGTTCAGCTCTCTTATCTGGCGATGCACGACTTCCAGAACTACGGCATCGTCGGCACCAACGTCACCGGCTTTACCCTCGGCAACACCACGGTGACCGGTACGAACGGCACCAGCGTCGGCGGAATCGGCGAGGGCGACGTCTACTTCACCGGCCTGTCCGGCACGGCGTCGGTGACGAATTCGACCTTCACGGGCGCGGCGCTCGATGCGTTCCACGTCTTCAATAACAGCGGTCAGACACTCAACCGCATCACCATCACCGGCTCGACCTTTGCGACCAATTCGGCGGCCGGAAACAGCTCGGGCGACGCCCTGGTGTTCCAGGCCACCGACGGAACATTCAACGCGACCGTTCAGAATTCGACATTCACGTCGGCGCGCGGCGACCTGTTCCAGCTCGATCTGCACGGCGGCGTCAGCTCGGACCTCGTGCTGAACGGAAACAGCTTCTCGAACAACAACCAGAACATCGTCTCGGGCGGCGGCGGCATCACCATCAGCTCCGGCGGGACCGGCGACCACGCCAACCTGACCTTCAATATCGCCAACAATACCATGCGTGATGCCCTCGGCACCGCGCTCGCCATCAGCACGGGATCGGGAGCAAGCTCGTTCAACGGCACAATCGATTCCAACACGATCGGCGTCGCCGGCGTCGCGAACAGCGGCTCCGCCCAGGGCAGCGACATCGGCTTCGTCACGATGGGCGGGGCCAATTCCAGCGTCACGATCACCAACAACCATCTGTATCAGTACAACAACGACGGCATCGAACTGCAGACCGGTGACGCTGCGAACGGCGGCAACGCCCTATTGACCGCGATCGTCATGGGCAACACGGTGTCCAACCCCGGCACGTTCGGCAATCATGGATTTGAGCTCAACGCCGGCACGGTCGCAGGCGATGCGCAGAGCGTCTCGCTGACGCTGGGCGGCACCGGCGCCCAGGAAAATCAGTTCCTCGGTTCGGGCGCGAATGGCGGCACCGATATCCGGCTGCGCGATCGGTTCGACACCACCGTCGGCCTGCACGCGGGCGATGGTTCGTCCTATGGCGGCGGCGCGACCGATACCGCCGCGATTTCGAGTTACGTCCTGGCGCACAATACGGTCACCACGGCGCCGACATTCAGCGTCACGGCGGGCAGCACACACGGGTTCGGCTCATCGCCGCTGCTCGCCGCGGACGGCGGCGTGCAGGCCGCCGTCGCGACCCCGGGCGAAACCCACCTGACACAGAGCGAGCTCGACTCGGTCGTCTCAGCGGCCATTACCCAATGGGCAAAGGCTGGCGCAGACGCGGATCAACTCGCCGCGCTGCGTGCCGTGACCTTCAGCGTCGCTGATCTCGCCGGCCAGGTCGTCGGCCTGGAAAGCGCCGGCCACATCACGATCGATACCGATGCCACCGGCCATGGCTGGTTCGTCGATTCGACACCGTTGGACAATTTTGAGTTCACCCACGCGCTCAACGCTTCCGGCTCCGATCTGCAGACCGATCCGTCGACAGCCGCAGCAGGTCATCTCGATCTATTGACCGCCGTGGTCCATGAATTGGGACACGTGCTCGGCCTCCCCGACCTGACGTCGTCATCGGATGTCAACGACTTGATGTATATCAGTCTCGCCGATGGCGAGCGGCGGCTGCCAACTGCGGCGGATGTCACGCAAGCCAACGTGGGATCGGCGAAGGCGATGCCCATGCAGAGCGACACATCCGCAAACCTCAACCGCGACGGCTTCGACTTCTCGTCGTTCACCCAGACGCCCTCGCAGGCCAACACCGGCCATGCGGACCTGGCCGCGAACACCCAGGCCTTTTCCGATCTGTTCAGCGGGCACGCCAATGCCGGCCCCCCCTGGTGGGTCGGCCACGAGACGGTGTTCGCGGCCATGGGTGGCACGCCGGCCGACAATCACGCCCAGCCGCACCATGACCTGATCGTCTGATCGGACGCCGTATCGACCGCACAGCGCCTGCCGAACCGTTTCGGCAGGCGTTGCCTCTGACGGATACCAGCAAATTTCAATCGCCTCATGATGTCTGCGTGGACATGTCCGATTCGTGACAACGGTGCCGCCAGCGGCGATACCGTCTCGTCGCGAGCCGCGAATGACTCGAAAAAAAACGCAGGAGCCCGACAATCGTTGAGGTTGCACTGGCCGTAAAACACGCTATCGTGCAGACGTTGCATACGCAGCATCATTGTCTCGAATTTTTTACAAATCGTACGACGTATTCGCGGAGGACCTATGGCTGATCCGTATCTTTCCGAAGTCCGCATGATGTCGTTCGGCTTTGCGCCCAAGGGCTGGGCATTCTGCAACGGCCAACTGCTTCCCATCGCTCAGAATCAGGCGCTGTTCTCGTTGCTGGGCACGACCTATGGCGGGGATGGGCGCGTCACTTTTGGCCTGCCCGACCTTCGGGGCCGGGTGCCGATCAGTACGGGCGCTGGCTATGCGCTCGGCCAACGCGGCGGCGAGGAGAGTCACACGCTCACGATCAACGAGATGGCGCAGCACAATCATTTGGCCAACGCCACCAACAGCAACGGCAGCCAGCCGCTCGATTCGGGTGCCTATCTCGGTGCCTTCAACAACGGCTACAGCACGTCGACGACCGACATCACCCCGCTCAATCCCTTGACCGTGGGCAATGCCGGCGGCAGCCAGGCCCATCAGAACATGCAACCGTTCCTGACGATCAATTTCAGCATTGCCCTCCAGGGCATTTTCCCCTCGCAGAATTGACGAGAAGCGCCGATGTCAGAAGCTTTTGTAGGCGAAATCCGTATGTTCGGCGGCAACTTTGCCCCGGTCGGATGGAATTTCTGTGACGGCAGCCTGTTGGCGATCTCCCAGTACGACGCGCTGTTCAATCTGATCGGCACCACCTATGGCGGCGACGGCCAATCTACCTTCGCGGTCCCCGATCTGCGCGGCCGTGTGCCAATCCACACGGGCACCGCCAGCAGCGGCACGACCTATGTCATGGGGCAGACTGGCGGCGTCGAAAACGTAACACTCACGACGCAGACGATCCCGCAGCATTCACACGCCTTCATCGCCGCGAAGCAGACCGGCACCGCGTCGAACCCGCAGGGAAATATTCTCGATCAGACGACCGGTACGATCGCCATGTATATCGACGGCCAGCCGCCCGATGGCCCGATGGCGAGCGGAATGCTGACGAATACCGGCGGGAACCAGCCGCACAGCAATTTGCAGCCGCTGCTTTGCGTCAGCTTCATCATTTCGCTGTACGGCATTTTTCCGAGCCAGGGCTAGGAGCGCGACGACATGTCCGATCAGTTTCTCGCCGAGATCCGCATCTTTCCATTCAACTTCGCTCCCAAGGGCTGGGCCTTCTGCGGCGGTCAGATCCTGCCGATCTCGCAGAATACGGCGTTGTTCTCACTACTCGGCGTCACCTATGGCGGCAACGGCACGTCGAACTTCGCGCTTCCCAACATGCAGGGCAACGCACCGGCGGCGCCCGGACAGGGCCCCGGGCTGTCGCTGTATGACCTCGGAGAGACCACCGGCTCTCCCAATGTGACGCTGCTGCAAAACCAGATACCGCTTCACAACCATCCTGTGAACGTCGGCACGCAGGACGTCGCTGACGTTCAGGTCCCCAGCCCGACCCGCATCCTGGGCAAATCGGCCAATGCCTTCGCCTATGTGCCCGGTAGCGCGACGCCAACACTGACGCAGATGAACGCCACCATGATCGGCATGACGGGCGGCAACCAGCAGCACAACAACATGCAGCCTTACCTCACGCTGAACTTCTGCATCGCGCTGCAGGGCGCCTTCCCGGCGCGCGGCTGAGGTCGTCTTGGGTTTCGACGCGCCAGGCACCACGCCCGCACCAGCGTTCGGCTGGACGCGCGCGGCCGCTTCCGGCTGCCGCTTTCGCCGCCTGGCGGAGCCGGATCTGCCGTTCCTCGGCCAGCTCTATGCCTCGACCCGCGCCGAGGAGCTGGCGCCGGTGCCCTGGAGCGAGGCGGACAAGGCCGCCTTTCTCGATCAGCAATTCCGTGCCCAGCACGCGCATTACCAGAAATACTATCCGAACGCCGACTGGCTGGTGATCGCGCAGGGTGGTGAGGACATCGGCCGGTTCTACATCGAGCGCTGGCCGAGCCAGCACCGCATCATCGATATCGCCTTCATGCCGGCGCATCGCGGCAAGGGTTATGGCGCGGCGCTGCTGCGCGACGCGATCGACGAGGGGGCGGCCGCCGGCAAGGACGTCTCGATCCATGTCGAGAAGCTCAATCCGGCGATGCGGCTCTACCGGCGGCTCGGCTTCATCACCGAGGAAGACAAGGGCGTTTACGACCTGATGCGGTGGCGGGCGGCAGGAGCTTCCGACCGTCAGGTGAAGACCGCCTGATAGCCATTGCCGTCTCCGAGCGGGCCGATCGGCACCAGGAAGATCTCCATCACGCCCCGCGCCGGATGCCGCACCGGATAGATCGCCTGCGGCAGCCACGCGCCCTTCGGGCCCGTGAACAACAGCGAGAACGCACCGCCCGGCCGGCCGCTGTTGCCCGCGGGCTCGACCTTGGCGAGCTTCAGCGCCACCGCGCGATCCGCCGCCTGCATCTCGAACTCAGCATCCTGATGCGGCGTGAAGTCGTCAATGTGCAGTTTGGCGAGATCGACGGTGGATGTCATGCGCACGTCCCTGTTGCTTTCGAGGTGTAACACACGCCGCGATGTTGCCGTCAAGATTTCTGCCGGTCATCCGATTTCGACCTGAAGCTTTCACCGTCATTCCGGGGCGCCCGCTGCTTCCAGGGGGAGGCAAGTAAACGCAAGACTCGGATGCAGCGCGCCGCGAGGATGCGGATGTATGACTCACGCGAGCGCCACATATTCGATGTCGTCCCGGGCAAGCCAACGGGTCGGCGCGAAGCGCCGCCCGATGACAGGCTCCGCGCGACCCGGGACCCATAACCACCGATGCCAATTGTTTAGCCAGCGCTCGGGCCACAGCTCACTTCAACAACGCAACCCTGTGGTTAGCGACAGCGGAATGGGCGGCGCGACCGTATCAAACCACCGGCAGGACCCTGATGACGGCCCCGCCTTCCTCCGCTAACCTCCCGGCAAAGAGCCGCCAGCAAGGCGGCGAACCGTGTTGAGGGAGGATAGGCGCGTGCATCGAGGCCGTGTCGTATTCGGCGCCATGGACGAGGTCGTGTTCGGGCGGCCCGCGCGTGAGGCCATCGTCGAGCAGTTGGACCGGCTGGGCGCCGAGCGCGCCTTTCTGATGGTGTCGGGCACGCTGAACCGCGAGACCGACGAGATCGAGAAGGTTCGCGCGGCGCTTGGGCCCCGCTGCGTCGGCACCTTCGACAAGATGCCGGCGCATACGCCGCGCGCCGCGGTCATCGCGGCGGCGCAGCAGGCGCGCGGCGCGAAAGCGGATTTGATCGTCACGATCGGCGGCGGCTCGATCACCGACGGCGCCAAGGCGGTGCAGCTTTGCCTCGCCAACAACGTCACGACGTCCGACGGCATCGAGACGATCCGCACCCATGGCGGCGTCTCGCCCGCGATGAATCCGCCGACCGTGCGCCAGATCAGCGTGCCGACCACCATCGCCGGCGGCGAGTTCTCGTCGATCGCCGGCGTCACCAACGAGGCCAAGCGGCAGAAGGAGATGCTGCGCCATCCGTTGGTGATGCCGCGGGCCACCATCCTCGATCCGGAACTTTCGGTGCACACGCCGGAATGGCTGTTCCTGTCGACCGGCATCCGTGCCGTCGATCATTGCGTCGAAGGCATCTGCTCGCGCGAGGCGCATCCTTACGGCGACGCGCAGGCGCTGAAGGGGCTCGAGATGCTGGCGGCCGGCCTGCCGCGGGTGAAAGCCAACCCGAAGGATATTTCGGCGCGGATGGATTGCCAGATCGGCACCTGGCTCTCCACCGGCCCGCTCGCCTCGGGCGTGCCGATGGGTGCGAGCCACGGCATCGGCTACGTCCTCGGCGCCGAGTTCGACGTGCCGCACGGCTACACCTCGTGCGTGATGCTGCCCGCGGTGATGCGCTGGAACAAGCGCGACAATGCCGACCGGCAGGCGCTGGTCGCGGCCGCAATGGGGCATGCGGGCGCGGACGCCGGCGACGTGCTCGACCGCTTCATCCACGACCTCGGCATGCCGCGCAGCCTGCACGAGGTGCGCGTCGGCCCCGAGCATTTCGACCGCATCGCAACGCAAGCGATGCGAACGCCCTGGGTGCCGCGCAATCCGCGCAAGATCGACGATCCATCCCAAGTTCGCGAGATTCTGGAGATGGCTGCATAGAGCGTTTTCGAGCGAAGTGGGTACCGGTTCGCGTGAAGAAAACGCGTCAAAACAAGAATCTAGATCACGATAAAGGGGGATGTGACGTTCGATGTACACCGGCAAGCATGCTTACCTGCGCCCGCTGCAACCCGCCTTCATCATGGCCGGGACCGGCGAGACCGTCACCTATCGTGAGCTCGAGGCACGCTCCAACCGGCTCGCGCATCTGTTCCGCAAACAGGGGCTGCGGCGGCTCGACCATTATTCGATCTTCATGGAGAACAACAACCGCTACCTCGAGGCCTGCGGCGCCGGCGAGCGCGCCGGGCTCTACTTCACCTGCGTCAACTCCTACCTCACCGCGGGCGAGCTCGCCTACATCCTGACCAACAGCCAGTCGCGGATCCTGATCACCTCGAGGCTGAAGCTCGACATCGCGCGCGAGGCGCTGAAGGAGTGTCCGCAGGTCGAACTCTGCATCGTGGTCGACGGCGAAAGCGAGAGCGATCGCGTTGTCGGGCTGCAACAGGCCACCGCGGACCTGCCGTCAACGCCGATCGCGGACGAATATGCCGGCACCGCGATGCTGTATTCCTCCGGCACGACCGGCCGGCCCAAGGGCATCGTGCGGCCGCTGCCGGAGCAGCCGCCGTCGCAGAACCTGCCGCTGTTCGATTTCCTGACCAGGCTCTGGCACTACCGCGAGGGCATGGTCTACCTCTCGCCGGCACCGCTCTACCACTCGGCGCCGCAAGCCGCGGTCAACCTCACCATCCGGATGGGCGGCACCGTCGTCATCATGGAGAGTTTTGATCCCGAGCGCTATCTCGAGCTGGTGCAAAGATGGGGCATCACCCACAGCCAGCTGGTGCCGACCATGTTCTCGCGTCTGCTGAAATTGCCCGAGGAGGTTCGCTCCCGCTACGATCTGTCGACGCTCGAGATCGCGATACACGCCGCCGCGCCCTGCCCGGCGCTGGTCAAGGACGACATGATCAAATGGTGGGGTCCTATCATCCACGAATATTACGGCGCGACCGAGGGACTCGGCTTCACCGCCTGCAACAGCGAGGAGTGGCTCGCGCATCGCGGCACCGTCGGCAGGGTCCTGCTCGGCGATCTGCATATCCTCGACGAGAACATGCGGCTCTGCCCCAAGGGAACGCCAGGCACCGTGTGGTTCAGGACCGCCACACCATTCGAATATTTCAACGACCCCGCCAAGACCAGCGAGGCGCGCTCGGCCGACGGCAGCATGAGCACGGTCGGCGACGTCGGCTATGTCGACGACGACAATTTCCTTTATCTCACCGATCGCGCCACCTTCATGATCATCTCCGGCGGAGTAAACATCTATCCGCAGGAATGCGAGAACCTCCTGATCACCCATCCCAAGGTCGCCGACGCCGCGGTGTTCGGCGTGCCCAATGTCGATCTCGGCGAGGAGGTGAAGGCGGTGGTGCAGCCGGTCGACGGCATCGCGCCGGGGCCGGAGCTTGCCGAGGAACTGATCGCGTTCTGCGCCAGCGCGCTGTCGCGCCAGAAAGTGCCGCGCTCGGTGGATTTCGAGGCCGAGCTGCCGCGGCTGCCGACCGGCAAGCTCTACAAGCGCCTGCTGCGTGACCGCTATTGGGGCAACAAGACCTCGCGGATCGTGTGAGCGGCATCCGGACTGATGCTGCCAATCCAAGCCGGCGGACGCAACGGACTCGCCGGTCGCGCGGATTTCGCGCTATGCTCCGGGATCGCAAGCCAGCTTCGCCGGAGGCCGCCATGCCATCGCCCCAGCCGCGCGAGCCGGAGCCGGTGCAGGCCGGAAGGCTCGAATTCACTGCCGCCGAGATCGGTGCACTCGCCCATCTCTATCGTGGCGAGGTCTATCGCAGCACGGTCTGGCGCACCCGTCTCGACAGCTCGACCAACTGGGCGGTGGTCACGACCGGGATCGCGCTGTCGGCGACCTACAGCAGTGCGGAAGCCTCGCCCTTGCCGATGGTCCTGGTCGGACTGCTGGTGACCGTATTCCTGCTATTCGAGGCGCGGCGCTATCGCTATTTCAACGTCTGGCGCGCCCGGGCGCGGTTGCTCGAAACCGATTTCTACGCACCGATGATCCGCGGCGAGGGGCTGTCGCCGAATGCGGCCTGGACCGACCTGCTCGCCAACGACTACCGCCGCCCCAGCTATCACATCAGCTATGTCAGAGCGATCGGCCGGCGCCTGCGACGGACTTATGGCTGGATCTTCGCGATCCAGGCCATCGCCTATTACGGCAAGCTGGCGATCCACCCGCTGCCGCTGACCACGATGAGCGCGATCTTGGACCGCGCTTCGATCGGTCCGATTCCCGGAACCATCGTGATTCTGGCCGGTGTCGCCTTCCATTCCAGCTGGGCGCTGTTCGCCTTCGTCACACATCGCATCGAGGTCGCGGACCGGCGCACGCGGCACAATCTGATCGCAATGGGCTGAGGCGCCGCGGGCCGCGTTGCCGATCGCGGGCTTTTCCCCTAACCTCGCCTCAACAACAAAGAAAAGGGAGGACTTGCGATGGAAGTGATCCCACTGCGTCCGGGATTCGGTGCCGAGCTGCGCGGCGTCACGCTGTCAGACGTTGCCGCCAGCGATGCCGCCTATGCGGCGGTGCGCGCGGCGTTCGAGGAACATTCGGTGCTGGTGTTCCGCGGCCAGGAGGTCAGCGACGACACCCAGCTCGCTTTCTCGCGCCGGTTCGGTCCGCCCGAGGTGACCAAGGTCGGCTCGATGGGCACCGGCTCGCATTTCGTGATCCTCTCGACCTTCGGGCCCGACGGCAAGGTGGTTCCATCCGATCACCGGCAGCAGCTGCGCGCCAGGGCCAACCAGCTCTGGCACACCGATTCCTCCTTCAAGCGGGTGCCGGCGCTGACCTCGATCCTGTCCGCCCGCATCATCCCGGAGCATGGCGGCGAGACCGAATTCGTCTCGATGCGGCTTGCCTTCGAGCGGCTCGACAAGGACACGGCGAAGCGGCTGGAGAACGCGTTCGCCTGGCACTCCTACGCGCATTCGCGCAGCAAGGTGGCCACCGGCCTTGCAACGTCGGATGAAGTCGACGCGCTGCCGCCGGTGTGCTGGCGCATGGTCTGGCGCAATCCCGTCAACGGCCGTGGCGCGCTGTATCTCGCCTCCCATGCCTATGGCGTCGAGGGCATGGATGCCGAGGCCGGCAAGGCGCTGATCGAGCAATTGACCGAAGCCGCGACCGCGGCCGGCGTCAGCTATCTGCACCAATGGAAGCAGGGCGACGTCGTGATGTGGGACAACCGCGCCACCATGCATCGCGGCCGCCCCTGGCCGGCGCATGAGGGCCGCCTGATGATTCGCACCACGATCTCGGCGACCGAGGCCGATGGCGTCGCCAACATGCACCTGTCCTCGCCGCAGGCGGCGGAGTGAGGCGCTGCTGCGCCTGTCGTACCGTCATCCTGAGGAGCGCGCTCTTGCGCGCGTCTCGAAGGATCGACGGCCACCGGCCGGGCCGTGCATCCTTCGAGGCTCGCTCCGCTCGCACCTCAGGGGATGACGGGACAAGATAACGTGCGAAACGTCGGCGACAAACTGTCGCTGATTGCGAATCATTTCACACCGCACGCGTCAGTGGCGGCAACCGAATTCAAACGGAGTTTCGCCGCTGCATAGCAAAACAACCCGGGTTCCCCGCTATCACAGCCATTATTCCCGATCCGCGGAAATTTTAATGTTGTGGGGTCATCCGAATTGCCAATCCCCGCGCGATCCTCGCTGGTTGCCCGACAGCCTCACCGTGGTATCGTCGATGCCAATCGGCCATTGAGACCGAAATGTGGGAGGGGACCATGCGGAGCGTGCAAGCGCTGGCCGTCGCGGTGTTGTCTGTGCTGATCATCAGCGACGTTTCACGCGCAGCCGAGCCGAAACCGGGCGGCATCTTCAGGATCTATCACCGCGACAGTCCGGGCAGCGCCTCGATCCACGAGGGCGCGACCTATTCGCTGAACGTTCCGTTCATGCCGATCTTCAACAATCTCGTCATCTTCGACCAGCACATCGCCCAGAACAGCGCCAGCACGATCCGGCCCGAGCTTGCGGAAAGCTGGGCCTGGAGCGGCGACAACAAGACGCTGACCTTCAAGCTGCGCAAGGACGTGAAATGGCACGACGGCAAGCCCTTCACCGCGGCCGACGTCAAATGCACCTTCGACATGCTGATGGGCAAGTCGCAACAGAAGTTCCGGCAGAACCCGCGCAAGTCCTGGTACGAGCAAGTCGAGGAGGTCACGACCAACGGCGACTATGAGGCGTCGTTCAAGCTGAAGCGGCCGCAGCCCGCCCTGCTGTCGCTGCTCGCCTCGGGCTATTCGCCGGTCTATCCCTGCCATGTGTCGCCGGCCGAGATGCGCACCAAGCCGGTCGGCACCGGCCCGTTCAAGTTCGTCGAGTTCAAGGCCAACGAGTCGATCAAGCTCACCAAGAACCCCGACTACTTCAAAAAGGGCCTGCCTTATCTCGACGGTATCGAGTTCACCATCATCCCGAACCGCTCGACCGCGATCCTCGGCTTCGTCTCCGGCAAGTTCGACATGACGTTCCCGACCGAGGTCTCGATCCCCCTACTCAAGGACGTCAAGTCGCAGGCGCCCAACGCGGTCTGCGTGGTGGAACCGAACAACGTCTCCACCAACATCATCATCAATTCGACCGCGCCGCCGTTCGACAATCTCGACATCCGCCGCGCGCTGGCGCTGGCGCTCGACCGCAAGGCGTTCATCCAGATCATGTTCGAGGGCCAGGGTGACATCGGCGGTACCATGGAGCCGGCACCGGACGGGCTGTGGGCGATGCCGAAGGACATGCTGGAGCAGATCCCCGGCTACGGTCCCAACATCGAGAAGAACCGCGAGGAAGCCCGCAAGCTGATGCAGAAGGCGGGCTACGGCCCGGACAAGCACCTGCAGATCAAGGTCTCGACCCGCAACATCGCGGTCTATCGCGATCCCGCGATCATCCTGATCGACCAGATCAAGAGCATCTACATCGACGCCGAGCTCGACGTCGTCGACACCGCGCAATGGTTCCCGAAGATCGCCCGCAAGGACTACTCGCTCGGCCTCAACCTCACCGGCAATGCCGTCGACGAGCCCGACCAGTCGTTCTACGAGAACTATGCCTGCGGCTCGGAGCGGAACTACACCAACTATTGCAACAAGGAGATCGAGAAGCTGTTCGACCAGCAGTCGGAAGAGACCAACGTCGACAAGCGCAAGAAGCTTGTCTGGGAGATCGACAAGAAGCTGCAGGAAGACGTCGCGCGTCCGATCATCTTCCATGCCCGCACCGGCACCTGCTGGCAGCCTTACGTGAAGAATGTCACGATCATGTCCAACAGCTCCTATAACGGCTATCGTTACGAAGACGTCTGGCTGGACAAGTAGGCATAGCGTTTTCGGGCGAAGTGGATACCGGTTCGCGCAAAAAAAGCGCGCCGGAAGACAAGACACAGGCGGGATCAAGGAGAGAGCCAGGGTGTTTGCCTATATCGTGCGGCGGCTGTTCCTGATGCTGGTGACCCTATTCGGGATCTCGGTCATCATCTTCGTGCTGCTGCGCGTCGTTCCCGGCAACATCGTCGACATCCTGTTCGACGCCGCGGGCTTCGTCGACCCCGCCGACAAGGCCAATCTCGAGCGCGAGCTCGGGTTGAGCCAGCCGATCGTGATCCAGTATCTGCACTGGATCGGCGGCCTGCTGCACGGCGATCTCGGCTATTCCTACGTCTCGGAAAAGCCGGCGCTGGAGGAAATCCTGCCGCGGATTCCGATCACCGCGCGGCTTGCGGGGTTGGCGCTATTGTTCTCCGCCTCGATCGGCATTCCGCTCGGTGTCATCAGCGCCGTCCACCAGGGCTCACGGCTCGATTATGCGCTGCGCGTCGTCAGCCTCAGCGGCCTGTCGCTGCCGTCATTCTGGCTCGGCCTGCTGATTTTGATGGCCTCGGTCTCGCTGTTCGGCACCATGCCGATCTTCAATCCGAACCCGAAAACCTGGCTCGAGGCGCTGACCATCTATGCCGTGCCGGCGATGGCGGTCGGCTTCCGCAGCGCGGCGCTCACCATGCGCATCACCCGCTCGTCGATGCTGGAGATCCTGCGCCAGGACTATATCCGCACGGCGCGCGCCAAGGGCGCCTCCGAAGCCTCCGTGAACTATCACCACGCGCTGAAGAACGCGGTGCTGCCGGTCATCACCGTGATCGGCATCGAGGCCGCGTTCCTGATCGGCGGCCTGATCGTCACCGAGACCGTGTTCAACATCCCCGGCATCGCCCGCTTCCTGGTCGAGGCGCTGCGCTGGCGCGACTATCCGATCGTGCAGAACCTCGTGATGTTCATCGCCGTCGTGGTGGTGGTCGTGAATTTCATCGTCGACATGCTCTACGCAGCAATCGACCCGCGTATCCGGTTTGGAGACTGAGCGCGTGGCAACGATCAATTTCGACAGCGAATTGCGACGTGCCGGGGCCAACGCCACCGGCGGCTGGGGACGGTTTGCGTTCCTCGCGCAACGCCACGTGCTCGGCACAATCGGCCTCGTCATCATGCTGCTGTTCGTGCTGACCGCGATCTTCGCGAACGTCATCAGCCGCTACGATCCGCTCAGCGTCGATTCAGCGCACCGGCTGGCTGCGCCGTCCGCGCTGCACTGGTTCGGCACCGACTCCTTCGGCCGCGACGTCTGGAGCCGCATCATCCATGGTGCGCGGATCTCGCTTGCGGTCGGCATCGGCTCGACGACGCTCGGCGCCACGCTCGGCGTGATCGTGGGCCTCGCCTCCGGCTATCTCTCCGGCTGGGTCGACCTCGTGTTCCAGCGGGTCACCGACATCCTGCAGTCGCTGCCGCTCTTGGTGCTCGCACTCGTGATGACCGCGGCGCTCGGCCCATCGCTGCCGAACGTGATCCTGGCGATCGCAATTCCCCTGATCCCGACGGTCGCGCGCGTGATCCGCGCCAACACGCTGGCGCTGCGCGAGCAGCCGTTCGTCGAGGCCGCCAAATCGATCGGCATGAGCGAGACGCGGATCGCGCTGCGCCACGTGCTGCCCAACACCATCGCGCCACTGATCGTGCTCGCCACCGCGCAGCTCGGCTCGACCATCCTGACCGAAGCGTCGCTGTCGTTCCTTGGCCTCGGCATCCCCGAGCCTTATCCGTCCTGGGGTCGCATGCTGTCCGAATCCGCCGCCGAATATGTCCGCACCGCGCCATGGCTGGTGATCTTCCCCGGCATTGCGATCAGCCTTGCGGTGTTCGGCACCAATCTGTTCGGCGACGCGTTGCGCGACATTCTCGATCCGAGGCAGCGCGGCTGATGAGCGAGGCCAAGACGCTCGATACGATTCTCGACGTGAAGAACCTGCAGACGGTGTTCTTCACCAACTCCGGCCTGTTCCGCGCGGTCGACGACGTCTCGTTCTCGGTCCGTCGCGGCGAGACGCTCGCGATCGTCGGCGAGTCCGGCTGCGGCAAGAGCGTCAGCGCGCTGTCGATCATGCGGCTGGTGCCCGATCCGCCCGGCCGAATCGTCGGCGGCTCGGTGACACTCGAGGGCACTGATCTGCTGAAGCTCGACGATGCCGCGATGCGCGACATCAGGGGCAACCGCATCTCGATGATCTTCCAGGAGCCGATGACTTCGCTCAATCCGGTGATGCGGATCGGCGACCAGATCATCGAGGCGGTGCGGTTGCACCAGAAGGTCAGCAGCAAGGAGGCCTGGAAGCAGGCCGTCGACATGCTGCGGCTGGTGCGCATCCCGGAACCGGAGCGTCGCGCGCAGGAATATCCGCATCAGCTGTCCGGCGGCATGCGCCAGCGCGCCATGATCGCGATGGCGCTGGCGTGCCGGCCGGCGCTCCTGATCGCGGACGAACCGACCACGGCGCTCGACGTCACCATCCAGGCGCAGATCCTGGCACTGATCGTCGATCTGCAAAAGCGGCTCGGCACCGGGCTGATCCTGATCACCCACGACCTCGGCGTCGTCGCGCAAACCGCGCAGCGCGTGATCGTGATGTACGCCGGCAAGAAGGTCGAGGAGGCGACGGTCGAAGCTTTGTTCGAGACACCGCTGCACCCCTACACGCGCGGACTGATGGCCTCGATGCCGGCGGTGATCGCGCTCGGCGCGAAGACCGATGCGCGGCTGACCGAAATCCCCGGCATGGTGCCGTCACTGACCAAGCTGCCGCCTGGCTGCGCCTTCGCGCCGCGCTGCAAGCTGGCAGTCGACCGCTGCCGGCAGGAATATCCGCCGCTCGACGAGGTCAAGAGCAATCACTGGGCCGCGTGCTGGCGCGCCGGCGAGATAGCGGAGGCGTCATGACCGAACAGCGCCCGCTCCTCGAGGTGACCGACCTCGTCAAGCACTACGCGGTGCGCGGCGGTGTGCTGCGCCGGCAGGTCGGCACCGTGCATGCGGTCGACGGCGTCAGCTTCGCGCTTGGCGCCGGCGAGACGCTCGGGCTGGTCGGCGAATCCGGCTGCGGCAAGTCGACGGTGGCGCGCACCGTGCTGCGGCTGGTCGAGCCGACCAGCGGCGCCATCAAGCTCGATGGCGAGGACATCGCGCCGCTCAGCAAGACGGCGCTGCGGCCGTACCGGCGCTCGATGCAGATCGTGTTCCAGGATCCGTTCGCCTCGCTCAACCCGCGCATGACGGCCGGCGACATCGTCGGCGAGCCCCTCACCGTGCATGGCCTCGCGACCGGCGCGAAGAAGCAGGAGCGTGTCGCGGAACTGTTCCAGCAGGTCGGCCTGCGGCCCGACCAGATGAAGAATTTCCCGCACCAGTTCTCCGGCGGCCAGCGCCAGCGTATCTGCATCGCGCGCGCGCTGTCGCTCGGGCCGCGGCTGATCGTCTGCGACGAGCCGGTCTCCGCGCTCGACGTCTCGATCCAGGCGCAGGTGATCAATCTGCTGATCGACCTGCAGCGCCAACAGAACTTCTCCTATCTGTTCATCGCGCACGATCTCGCTGTCGTCGCCCATATCAGCCACCGCGTCGCGGTGATGTATCTCGGCCGCATTGTCGAGATCGCCGACAAGCACGAGCTGTTCGCCAATCCGCGCCACCCCTACACCCAGGCGCTGCTCGCCTCGGTGCCGATCGCCGACCCCAAGGCCAAGCGAACCGCGCCGCTGATCGACGGCGATGTCCCGAGCCCGATCAATCCACCGTCAGGCTGCGCCTTCCACACCCGCTGCCGCTACGCGATGGATCGCTGCAAGACCGAACGCCCGGTGCTGCAGGCGGCCGGCCCGGCGCATCAGGTCGCCTGCTGGCTGAATGACGGCACGGGGCGGAGCGAATAATTCTATCGTCGTCCCGGCGAAAGCCGGGACCCAGAACCACAAATGTTCGCTGTTGCGCCGCGCTGTGGCCTTAGCTTTTTTGAATCACCACGTCCTGTGGTTGTGGGTCGCGGGTCGCGCTCCGCTTGCCCGGGGCGACGGTGGTTAGGCGACAGCCTCGATCTCCACCACGATCTTCCCCGTCGTCACCTGCTCGCCCTCGGCGACATCGATCGACGACACCGTGCCCGCGACGCCGGCGGTGTGGACGTGCTCCATCTTCATGGCTTCCAGCGTCATCACCGGCTGGCCGGCCGCGACCTTGTCGCCCGGCTTCACCAGCACCGCGACGACCCGGCCGTTCATGGCGGCGCGGACCTTGCCGTCGCCTTCGGCCGCCGTCGCGCTCTCCGGCGGCGCCAGCGTGAGATCGCGCGCCGACAGCGTGACGCCACGGTGCAGGATATGGAGCCGATCGCCATCGCGCAGGAATTTGGCCTGCTCCATCACCCCATCGTGGTGGAAGCGGATGCTGTCCTGACCGAGCTCGTCGATCACGAAGCTGAAGCGATCGCCGTTGCGGGTCGCGAGGTAGCTGCCGTCGCGCTCGCGAACGATCTCGATCTCCTTCACGCCGTGGCCGAGATCGATCCGCAGGCCGAGCGGGAATGTCGCTGCGAGCGACCGGCCGCGCTGCCATGGCGGCGCGTGCGGATGGGTCACGTAGAGCAGCAGCGCCGCGAGCGCGATATCGCTGCCGCGATCGGGTCGGACCGCGAGCAGCGCATCGCGGTTGTCGCCGATGAAAGCCGTGGTCGCCTCGCCCCTGGCGAAGACCGGATGGCGCAGGCAATCGATCAGGAAGCCCTGATTGGTGGTGACGCCGAAGGCCGTGACCTGCTCCAGGGCGCAGATCAGCTTGCCGCGCGCTTCATCGCGGGTCGCGCCGCGGCTGATGACCTTGGCAATCATCGAATCGTAGAACGGCGGAATCTCCGAGCCGGACTGCAGCGCATGCTCGACGCGGATACCATCTGGCATCTGCCACCGCGCCATCGTGCCGGATTGCGGCATGAAATCGTGCGCGGCATTCTCCGAGCAGAGCCGGACCTCGATGGCATGGCCGGAGAACTTGACGTCCTCCTGGGTCAAGCCGAGCGGCGCACCACTGGCGACGCGCAGCTGCAATTCGACCAGATCGAGCCCGGTGATCGCCTCGGTGACGGGATGCTCGACCTGCAGTCGCGTGTTCATCTCCATGAAGTAGAAATTGCCGGCGCGATCGAGCAGGAATTCCAGGGTGCCCGCACCCTCGTAGCCGATCGCCTTGACCGCCTGCACCGCGACCGCGCCCATCCGCGCGCGCAGCTCCGGCGTCACCGCCGGCGACGGCGCCTCCTCGACCAGCTTCTGGTGCCGCCGCTGCACCGAGCAATCGCGCTCGCCGAGATGGATGGCGTTGCCATGGCGGTCGCCGAACACCTGAATCTCGATGTGGCGGGGATTGACGATCGCGCGCTCCAGAATGACGGTCGGATCGCCGAACGCGCCCTGCGCCTCCGATCGCGCACTGCGCAGCGCGTCGGGAAATGCCGCCGCATCGGTGACCAGCCGCATGCCGCGGCCGCCGCCACCGGCGACCGCCTTGATCATGACCGGAAAACCAATGGCCCTGGCTTCCGCCAGCATCACGGCAACGCTCTGGTCGACACCCTGATAGCCGGGCACGCAGGGCACGCCGGCCCGCTGCATGATCTCCTTGGCGCCGGCCTTGTTGCCCATCGCAAGGATCGCTTCCGGCGACGGACCGATGAACACCAGACCCGCATCGCGGCAGGCCTGCGCAAAATCCTCGTTCTCGGCGAGGAAACCATAGCCGGGATGCACCGCGCCGGCGCCGCTCGCCTTGGCCGCGGCGATGATCGCGTCGATCTTCAGATAGGATTGCGCCGGCAGCGCCTCGCCGATCCGCACCGCCTGGTCGGCCTCGCGCACATGCAGCGCATCGCGGTCGGCGTCCGAATAGACCGCGACGACGCCATGGCCGAGCCGCCGTGCGGATCGCATGATGCGCAGCGCGATCTCGCCGCGATTGGCGATCAGGATCTTGAAGAACGGCGTCCGCTTCACGATTGCCCCGCTCATGGCCGCGCCACCGAGAACTGCATGCGCTGCGGGCTGCGGGCCTCGGCCTCGCGGCAGATCGAAAGCACCTCTGACAGCACCGTCCGCGTATCGCGCGGATCGATCACGCCGTCGTCGAGCACGCGGGCGCTGGTCGAGAATACGTCCATCTGGCTGTCGAACACCCCGGTGATCTGCGCCTTCATCGCGTCGAGCTTCTCCTTCTCGATCGGCTTGCCCCGCCGCGCCGCCGCGGCTTCGGTGACGATCGCCATGGTTTCGGCGGCCTGCTCGCCGCCCATCACCGCGGTCTTGGCGTTGGGCCAGGAGAAGCAGAAGCGCGGGTGGAAACCGCGGCCGCACATGCCGTAATTGCCGGCGCCGAACGAGGCGCCGCAATACAGCGTGATCTGCGGCACCGTCGCCGAGGTCACCGCCTGGATCATCTTCGAGCCGTGCTTGATCATGCCGGCCTCTTCATAGGCCCGGCCCACCATGTAGCCGGTGGTGTTGTTCATGTAGAGGATCGGCGTGCGCGACTGGCAGCAGGCCTGGATGAAATGCGTCGCCTTGTTGGCGCCGGGCACGTCGAGCGGGCCATTATTGGTGATGATGCCGATCGCTTGGCCCTGGATGCGGGCATGGCCGCAGACCGTCGCCGGACCGTAATTGGCACCGAATTCGGTGAAGTCGGAATCGTCGATGAAGCGGGCGATCGCCTGGCGCATGTCGACGGGACGCTTGTGATCCATCGGCATGATGCCGAGCAGTTCCTCGGCGTCATAGCGCGGCGGCTTGAACGCGCCCGGCGCCGGTGCCGGGCGGTCCCAAGAACGGTCCCAAGGCAGCTTGGCCATGATGTCGCGCGCGATGCGCAGTGCGTCGCGGTCGTCCTCGGCGAGATAATCGCCAAGGCCCGAAATCGAGGTGTGCATCTCGGCGCCGCCGAGCTCCTCCTCGGTCGCGATCTCGCCGGTGGCGGCCTTGAGCAGAGGCGGCCCGGCGAGGAAGGCGCGGGTACGGCCGCGCACCATCACGATGTAGTCGGACAGACCCGTCTGGTAGGCACCGCCCGCGGTCGAGGAGCCGTGGGTGACGGTGACGACGGGAAGCCCCGCCGCCGACAGCCGCGCCAGGTTGCGAAAAATGTTGCCGCCACGGACGAAGTCCTCGACGCGGTAGCGCAGCAGATTGGCGCCAGCGCTCTCGACCAGCTGCACATAGGGCAACTTGTTCTCCAGCGCGAGTTCCTGCACCCGCAGCGTCTTGTCGAGGCCGTAGGGCTGCAATGCACCCGCGTCGATGCCGGCATCATTGGCGCTGACCATGCAGCGGATGCCGGAGACGAAGCCGATGCCGGCGACCAATCCGCCGCCGGGCACGCTCTTGTCGGCATCCGCCACGTCGAACATGTAGCCGGCGAGCGTCGACAGTTCGAGGAAGGGAGAGCCGGGATCGAGCACCAGCGCGACGCGCTCGCGCGGCAACAGCTGGCCGCGCTTGTGGAAGCGGTCCTTCGCCGCGGCCGACGCCGCACGCGTCCGCTCCTCTAGCCCCCGCATCCGGGCGATCAGCGCCAGCATGCCGTCGCGATTGCCCTGGAAGGCGGCGCTGCCGGTGGAAATCGTGTTCTCGATGATGGCCACTAGGCGCGCTCCACAAAATGCCCACTGTATTGCTGCCGCAACTCGACCTTGCGCAGCTTGCCGGTCGCGGTCATCGGCATCTCCTCGAGGATACGCACCAGCTTCGGCACCTGGAAGCCGCCGAGGTGCTTTCTGCAATGCGCCTCGATGCCGGCCTCGTCGGCCACCGCGCCGGGTTTCAGCTTGACGAAGGCGGAGACCGCCTCGCCCCATTGCGGATGCGGCAGGCCGACCACGGCGGCATTCTGCACGGCGGGGTGCGCCAGCAACGTCTCCTCGATCTTGACGGAGGCAACGTTCTCGCCGCCCGACTTGATCATATCCTTCTTGCGGTCGAGGAACAGCACCTCGCCATTGCCGTCGATCAGGGCAAGATCGCCGGTATGGTGCCAGCCGAACTTGCGCGCCTCCTCTGTCGATTTGGGGTCCTTGTAGTAGCCCATCATCACGTTGGGCCCGCGATGCACCAGCTCGCCGATCTCGCCGCGCGGCAGCAGGTTGCCATTGTCGTCCATGATCGCGGTCTCGTTGACGATCAGCGATTCGCCCCAGTAATTGCCGAAGCGGTCGAGCTGAACCTCCGGGCGGGACATCGTCGTCGCCGGATACATCTCGGTCTGGCCGCTGGACAGCACGAAGTTCGGACAGAGATCGGCCATGGCGCGCTCGAGCAGCGGCTTGCCCATCGGCGCCATGGTGTAGATGCAGCAGCGCAGACCCGACAGGTCGTAGTCGCGCCGGCGCGGATGGTCGAGGATCGCCTGGTACATCAAGGACAGGCCGACGAACACGGTGAGCTTATCGCGGACGATCGCCTCCATGCAGGCAACCGGATCGAAGCCGCCCATCAGCGCCATGCGTCCGCCGACCGAGAGATAGCTGAGCAGCAGCACGTGGCCGGCGCAGTGGAACAGCGGAAACTGTCCGGTGATCCCGTCATCGCGCGAGAGCTGCATCTCGATGCAATTGCTCATCACGGCCATGACAACGGCGAGGTGGCAATGCATCGCGCCCTTCGGCCGCGAGGTCGTGCCTGACGTATAGATGATCATCGCGAGGTCGCGGTCGTCGATCTCGATGTCAGGCTCGATATCGGACTGTCCCTCCAGCAGACCGTTGAACTCCTGCAATCCGGTCTTGCCGGCATTGCCGGTCAGGTCGATCGTGATCATCTCCAGGCCGCGCGCTTCCAGCGCGGCGCGGCGGTCGGCCTGGGCATGAAGCGCGTCGTCGATGACGGCGAAACGCACCTCGGCATGGCCGAGGATGTAGTCCATGTCAGACGGTCCGAGCATGGTGTTGATCGGCACCCAGACCAGGCCGGCGCGGTGAATGCCGAACAGCGCTTTGACGAATTCGACGGAGTTGTTGCAGATGGTCGATATCTTTTCGCCCGGCTTCAGCCCGCGCTGCACCAGATGATTGGCGAAGCGATTGGCGTCGCGCTCGAGTTCGGTAAAGGTCACCTGCCGGTTGCCGTCGGTGAGCGCGATGCGATCCGGAAACCGCCGCGCGGCGCGCTTCAACAGATCGCCGATCGCGACCCGCCCGATGCGGCCCGGCCCGGTGACACCGCCGGTTACTGCGAGATTGTCCATGCGTGTTGTCTCCCCTGCTCCGTCATTCCGGGATGCGCGAAGCGCAGACCCGGAATCCAGAGGTGTGACGCGAGATTCTCAGATGCGCAATTGCGCATCATAGTTCACGGTTCGCGTACCTCGGAATGACGGTCAGTGCCTGACCCCGAAAATCTGCCGCGCTTCCGCGGGGCTCGCGATCTCACGGCCGGCGCGGCGCGCGCAGGCGGCGAGGCCTTCGACGAGCTGCCCGTTCGACGTCACCTTGGTGCCGTCGCCGAGATAGAACGTATCCTCAAGCCCGCTGCGCAGATGGCCGCCGAGATCGGCGGCGCGCTGGTGCAGCGGCCAGATCTCGGCGCGGCCGATCGCGGTGACCTGCCAATGCGCCTCCGGCGCCTTCAGCTTCAACAGGATGGGCAACAGCTCCGGATCGGCGGGCATGCCCGAGGCGACGCCCATGACGAAGTTGTATTCGAGCGGCCCGGAATACATCCCGGTCTGCCGGTACATCCCGACGCAGCGCACGATGCCGACATCGAAGCACTCGAATTCGGGAATGGTGCCGGCCGCCTTCATCACGTCGAGATAGTCCTGCACCTTCTCGACGGCGTTATCGAACATCATGGGCGGCCAGGCCCAGGTGTTGTCGGCCTTCACCTTGAGATAATTCAGCGAGCCGGCATTGCAGGCGGCGATCTCGGGCCGCGTCTCGCGCACGCAATCGAGCGCGCCCTGGTAGTTCGGGCCCGAGGTGCCGGTGGTGTGGTTGATGATCACGCCGGGACAAGCCTCGCGGATCGCCTGCTGGATCTCCTTGCTGACGCCGACTTCCCAAGACGGCAGATGGCCCTTGTTCGGCTCTTGCTGGCGTAGGTGGATGTGCATGATGCTGGCGCCCGCGTTGAACGCGGCCCTGGCCTCGCGCGCCATCTCTTCCGGCGTCACCGGAACGTTGTGCTGCTTCGGGTCGGTAAGCACGCCGTTCAGCGCGCAGGTGATGACGGCCTTGTCGCTCATGGGTCTCTTGTCCGCTTTGCGGCGCACATGCGCTGCTGATCGCCCCATGATGAGAACTTTGTCGTCGCGTCATCTTGCGTTGACTGGCTAAGTGGATGCGCTCACGACGCAATCCGTCGCCAGCCGGTTAACACAAGACGCGACGCCCGCATCACGCCTAACCTTGCCGCCAAGCAGAAGCGGCGCAACAAGCCGGCATCACGGGGAGAACGTCATGGTCTCGATCAACCGGCGCACATGGCTTACGGGCGCGGCAGGCGCGGGATTTGCCGCGGCCGCGGGTCTTAAGCCTTCGCTAGCCGACGACACGCCAGGCGTCACCGCGACCGAGATCAGGATCGGCAGCACCACCTCCCTGAGCGGCCCGGTATCCGCGCTCGGCGTGCAGGCGCGCTGCCAGGAAGCCTATTTCAAGATGCTGAACGAGCAGGGCGGCATCGCCGGCCGGCAGATCAAATACATCTACTACGACGACGCGTTCAATCCGGCGAAGACGGTCGAGCAGGTACGCCGTCTGATCGAAAGCGACAATGTCGCCTTCCTGTTCAACATGCTCGGTACCGCGCCGAACTCGTCGGTCGTCAAATACATCAACGCCGCCAAGGTGCCGCACCTGTTCCTGTCGGTGAACGGCGACAAATGGGGCGACTACAAGACCTATCCCTGGACCATGGGCTTTGCACCGAGCGCGCGGACCGAGGCGCAGGTGTTCGTCAAATACGCGCTGAGCCAGAACAAGAACGCGAAGTTCGCGGTGCTCTACCAGAACGACGACCTCGGCAAGGATTTCGTCGCTGGGGCCAAGGACGTGCTCGGCGAGCGGTTCGCGACCGCAGCCGTGGTGGCCTCGCACGAGGTCACCGATCCCACGATCGATTCCCAGATCGTTGCGCTCCGCGGCGCCAATCCCGATGTGCTGATCTCGGGCACCACGGCAAAGTTCTGCGCGCAGTCGATCCGCAAGATCTATGAGCTCGGCTGGAAGCCGATGCACTTCATCGCCAGCGGCGCCGCCTCGATCTCCTCGACCATTGCGCCTGTCGGCCTCGACAAGTCGCAGGGCACGATCTCGTCGGCCTATGTCAAGGACGTCGCCGATCCGGCCTGGGCCAATGATCCCGGCGTGAAGAACTTCCTCGCCTTCATGGAGAAATACTTCCCCGACGGCAATCCGAAAGAGGGCTACAACCTCTACGCCTACACGGTGGCGCAGGTGCTGAAAATCGTGCTCGAGCAATGCAAGGGCAATTTCAGCCGCGACAACATCATGGCGCAGGCCAACAACCTGAAAGACATCGAGGTCCCGACGCTGCTGCCCGGCATCCGCGTCAACACCAGCCCGACCAATCATCACCCGCTGCAGCAGCTTCAGCTGCAACGGATCGAAGGGCCCGGCTGGCTGCGGTTCGGCGAGGTGATCCAGGGCGCGAATCTGTAGCGGAGGAGAATCCCAGGTGTCGTCCCTGCGAAAGCCGGGACCCATAACCACAGCCGATTATTGTTTCAAAAGGTCTCTGCCAGCCCACGCCATCGATAGATCACGCGGTATGGGTCCCGGCTTTCGCCGGGACGACAGTCTACGTCAGCGCGCGTTCGTTCGCGGCCTGTCCGGTGCGATAGATCGCAAGATCCCGCGAGCCGGAGAAGATCGCGCGCGGCTTCAAGCCATAGAAGCGACGAATCGAGTGGCTGAAATGCGTCGAGTCGGGATAGCCGATATCCTGCGCGAGATGCGCGAGGTTGATGTCCTGGTTGGCGAAGTGCAGCAGATGCCGCGCGCGCTTCCAGGCGCGGAAGGAGCGGAACGAGATCCCGGTCTCCTCCTTGAACAGATGCAGGAAGCGCGAGGGCGATAGCCCGGCCTCGGCGGCGCAGCCCGCCGCCGTCACCGGCTCGCCGGAGAACTGCCCAATGCGGCCGATCGCGCGCACGACACGCGGATCGAGCACGCGCTGCGGCAGCGCGTCGCCGAAGCACATGGTGTCGAACTCGGCATTCGCAATCGCATCGCGATGCTGCATCTCGGCAAGCGTCGCATAGGCGTTGCGAATCCGGTTCGCGAACAGATGAGAGTCCGGTCCTTGCAAACGGCGGGCGACCGCCTCAAGCGTGCCGTCGGGCACGCTTTCCGGCTCGATCGCGACGCAGATCGCCGAGCGATATTCGCTGGTGATGGTGTGGCGCACGTTCGGCATCGTCACCGCGAGCTCGCCATGCGACTCGCGGCCTTCGCTGGTCGACAGGTGCAGCCCGTCGCGGATCGCGACATAGACATGGAATGCGCCGGGACAGCGCTCGCGCGGGCGTCCGAGCAGCCCGGCATAGAACACCCGTTCCGGCGTAATCAGCATCCGGTGACCGGATTGCTGGCTGGAGCTCTGGCACTTCGTGTCCACGATCGCGTCCATGGCGGTTCCTCCTCGCGCGGCTCTTTGGGCCGCTGCGGCGGAGCTACCATAACGCAAATTCGCAAGCTGTCACCGATGTGCTGGATCAATTCCGGGACACATTGCCTTCGGCGAGATCAGAGCCGCGCCCGCGGCGCAACGTTCTGTTCCTGCCCGGCTTTTTGCTCCGCCGCCACCGCGCGCTTGTAGCCGTCGCGCTGCTGCAGCCGCGCCCAATAGGCCGCGACATTCGGCCCGAAATCCTTGGCGAGGCCGATATTGCTGGCAAGCCGCAGCGCATAACCGTTCGTAATGTCGGCCGCCGTGAAGCGTTCCGCGCAGAGGAATTCCGACTTCGCGGCGGCAGCTTCCACTGCACGCAGGCGGCCCAGGAACCATTTTGCATAGTCACCCGAGACCTGCGGATTGCGCCGCTCCTCCGGCTCGAGCTGGCTGTAGCGGAGCACCAGCGTCTGCGGAAAGGTCAGCGTCGCGTCGGAAAAATACATCCAGTTCAGGAACGCGCCATAAGCCGGCTCGTCGACGCCGACGATCAGCGGCGTCGGACCGTATTTGGTGCCGAGGTAATGGCAGATGCCGGAGGACTCGGTCATCCTGGTCTCGCCATCGATCATGAACGGGATGGTGCCGAGCGGATTGATCCCGAGATATTCCTTGGCGAACACCCGCGGCGGGAACGGCAGCATCTTCAGCTCATAGGCAAGCCCAAGCTCCTCCAGCATCCACAGCGGACGGAACGAGCGCGCGGCATCGCAGTGATAGAGCGTGATCATCAGGCGTTTCCCTTTTGCTTCAGGCCAGGCAGCGTGCCCATCATCTTGCACAATACCATGAGCATCACCTCGTCGGCGCCGCCGCCGATCGAGGTCAGGCGGCTGTCGCGATAGGCGCGGCTGACCGGCGTCTCGTTGGTGAAACCCATGCCGCCCCAATATTGCAGGCAGGCATCGGTGAGCTCGCGGCCGAGCCGGCCGGCCTTCAATTTCGCCATGGTCGCGAGCCGGGTCACGTCCTCGCCGGCCACCAGCGCCTCGCCGGCACGATAGATCAGCGAGCGCAGCAGCTCGACCTCGGTCTGCATCTCCGCGAGCTTGAAGTGCACCACCTGGTTGTCGAGGATCGAGCCGCCGAACGCCTTGCGGTTGCGCGTGTAGTCGATGGTCTCGTTGATGATGAATTCATGCGCCTTCAGGCAGGCCGCTGCGCCCCACAGCCGTTCCTCCTGGAACTGGATCATCTGGTAGGTGAAGCCCTGGCCCTCCTCGCCGATCCGGTTGCGCTTCGGCACCCGGACATTGTCGAAGAAGATCTGTGCAGTGTCGGAGGAGCGCATGCCGAGCTTGTCGAGCTTGCGCGCGACCTGCACCCCCTTGGTCTTCATCGGTACGCAGATCAGCGACTTGTTGCGGTGGACCTGACCGTCGCTGGTGTTGGCGAGCAGGCAGATCCAGTCGGCCTGGGTGCCGTTGGTGATCCACATCTTGCCGCCATTGATAACGTAGTCGTCGCCGTCGGAGCGGGCACTGGTCTTGATCGAGGCGACGTCGGAGCCGGCGCCGGGCTCGGAGACACCGATGCACGCGACCTGATCGCCTGATATCGCGGGCACCAGGAATTCGCGCCGTACCTCGTCGGAGCCGAACCGCGCCAGCGCGGGCGTCGCCATATCGGTCTGCACCCCGATCGCCATCGGCACGCCGCCGCAGGTGATCGCCCCTAACTCCTCGGCCATCATCAGCGCGTAGGAATAATCCAGCCCCTGACCGCCGAACTCGACCGGCTTGTTGAGGCCGAGGAAGCCGAGATCGCCGAGCTTCTTGAACAGCTCATGCGCCGGGAAGATGTCGGCCTTCTCCCATTCGTCGACATGAGGGTTGATCTCGGCCGCGATGAACTTCTGTAGAGCGCGGCGCGGTTCGTCGTGGTCGGCGGTGAAGAGCATGTTCTCGAACTATCCTTTGTCATTCCACGGCGATGCGAAGCATCGAACCCGGAATCCTTATCCATCATCTCGAGATTCCGGGTTCGCGCTACGCGCGCCCCGGAATGACTTTTCCATCTCACCTCCCCCTGAAAGGAGGAGGTCGGCACGCTCGGCAACGCCGAGCGGGCCGGGTGGGGGTCAAACTGGCAGTCGGACTCGCGGCGTGACCCCCACCCTGCCCTCCCCCCTTCAGGGGGAAGGTGCGTACCGCGGCTCACTAATTCACAATCCCATCTGCCGGCTCGCGAGATCCTTCATGATCTCCTCGGTGCCGCCGCCGATGGCGTTGACCTTGACCTCGCGGTAGATGCGCTCGACCTTGATGCCGCGCATGAAGCCGGCGCCGCCGAAGATCTGCACCGCCTCGGAGGCGCAATGCGCCATGGTCTGCGTCGCCTGGTTCTTCATCATACAGATCTCGGCGACCGGGCTTTCGCCCTGGCCGAGCCGCCACGCCAGCATCTCCAGCATCGCCTGCGAGGCCGCGACCTTCTGCGCCATGTCGACGATCTTGTGCCTGATCACCTGGTGCTGGGCGATCGGCTTGCCGAACGTCTTGCGCTCCTTGGCATAGGCGACCGCCTCGTCGAGGCAGACGCGCGCATAGGCGGTGCAGCTCGCCGCCATGCCCATGCGCTCGCTGTTGAAGTTCTGCATGATGATCTTGAAGCCCTGGCCTTCCTCGCCGATCAGGTTCTCGACCGGCACCCGGCATTCGTCGAAATGAAGTGTCGCGGTATCCGACGCCCACCAGCCCATCTTCTTCAGCTTGGTGCGGGACAGGCCCGGCGTGCTGCCTTCGATCAGCAGCAGGCTGACGCCGCCGGGGCCCTCGCCGCCGGTGCGCACCGCGACCGTCAGATAGTCGGCCCGCATGCCCGAGGTGATGAAGGTCTTCTCGCCGGAGACGACGTAATGATCGCCGTCGCGCCGCGCCTTGGTGCGCAGGTTCGCGACGTCGGAGCCGCCGCTCGGCTCGGTGATCGCGAGCGCGGAGATCTTCTTGCCGGCGAGCACCTCCGGCAGCACCCGTGCCTTGACCTCGGGCCGCGCGGCGCGCGCGATCGGCGGCGAGCCGATGGTGTGGCTCATCAGGCTCGAGGAGACGCCGCCGGCGCCGGCCCGCGCCAGCTCCTGCGAGGCCACGATCTTCATGAACTGGTCGGCGGCGATGCCGCCATATTCTTCCGGGAAGCCAAGGCCGAGCAGCCCGATCGCGGATGCCTTGGCATAGAGCTCGCGCGGAAACTCGCCGTCTTCGTCCCATTGATGGGCATAAGGCTCGATTTCCCTGGCAACAAAGCGCCGCATCACCTCGCGAAAGGCCTCATGCTCGCCGGTGTAGAACGGGTTTGCCATCCGCGTGCTCCGTTGATTCTTTCCTCCGACGATGTCCGGATTTCTCCCGGTTCACTTGCGTCGAGTGGCTGCCATCGGTGCCGGCGCCCGGTCCGACGATTTGCCAGCCACTAAACGCAAGACAGTATCCTAATACGCCGCCTCCACTGCCATTTCATGGCATCAATTGAGCCAGGAACAGGCGGCGCAAGACTGCCGTTCCGGAGGAGGGAAATTTGCCGGTTCGTTATTACGACTGGATCGCGCATCATCGCCGGCGCACGCCGGACAAGATGGCGCTTGTCGATCTCGCCAGCGATCGCCGCTTCAGCTATGCGGAGCTTGACGCCCGCGTGTCGCGGCTCGCCGCCTGGCTGCGCGATGGGCTGAAGGTCGCCCGCGGCGACCGCGTCGCGGTGCTGGCACTGAACACGACTGATACGCTGGAGGTGCAGTTCGCCTGCTTCCGGATCGGCGCGATCTTCCTGCCGCTCAACACGCGCCTCACCGTTCCCGAGCTGCGCTACATCACCGGTGACGCCGCGCCGAAGGTGATGATCCACGACGACGACCTCGCCGAGACCGCGCTTGCGGTGGCAAAGCTCTGCAATGTCGTCGCGACCGTGAGGCTCGGCCCGGGCGGCGCCTATGAGGCCGGCATTGCGGCAGCCGCGCCGCTCGAGCGGTTCGAGGAGGTCATGCTCGATGACATCTCGACCATCATGTACACCTCGGGGACGACGGGCCAGCCCAAGGGCGCGATCATCACCCATGGGATGACGTTCTGGAATTGCGTCAATCTCGGCGGCCCCGCCTACATCTCGCCGGCCTCGGTGCTGCTGACGGTGCTGCCGCTGTTCCACACCGGCGGGCTGAATTGCTACACCAACCCGGTGCTGCACGCCGGCGGCACCGTGCTGATCATGCGCGCCTTCGATCCCGGCGAGGCACTGAAGCTGATCGGCGACCCGGCGCAAGGCATCAACGTATTCTTCGGCGTGCCCGCGATCTACCAGTTCATGGCGCAGCATCCTGCCTTCGCATCAGCGGATTTCAGCCGCCTCGTCATCGGCGGCGTCGGCGGCGCGCCGATGCCGGTGCCGTTGCTCAAGACCTGGGAGGCGCGCGGCGTGGCGCTGCAGCAGGGCTACGGCATGACCGAGACCTCGCCGGCGGTGATGGTGCTCGACCGCGAGGATGCCGCGCGCAAGGCCGGCTCCTCCGGCAAGCCGGTGCTGCACACCGAGGTCCGCATCGTGCGGCCCGACGGCAGCGACGCCGCGGTCGGCGAGCTCGGCGAACTCTGGGTCAAGGGTCCGAACATCACGCCGGGCTACTGGAACAGGCCGGACGCCAATGCCTCCTCCTTCACCGACGGCTGGCTGCACACCGGCGACGCCACGCGGATCGACGAGGAAGGCTTCTACTACATCGTCGACCGCTGGAAGGACATGTACATCTCGGGCGGCGAGAACGTCTATCCGGCCGAGGTCGAGAGCGTGCTGCATCAACTGGCGGCCGTCGCCGAGGCCGCCGTGATCGGCATCCCCGACGAGCAATGGGGCGAAGTCGGCATGGCGATCATTGCCGTAAAGCCAAGCCATTCGCTGACCCCGGCCGAGGTCTACGCGCATTGTCAGGCCAATCTGGCGCGGTTCAAATGCCCGCGCCTGATCGAATTCATCGAGGTCCTGCCGCGGAACGCGACAGGCAAAATTCATAAGCCGACGCTCCGGCAACAATTCAGCCGGCCGAAGCCAACCGATACCGCGGCGTGAGTCAAACGCGCGCCGCGCGTTCCGGAATTCGCCGCGACAAGGATTCCCCCGTTGCCGTCTGCCGGGACCGGCTGCGGGTTCGTTGCGTAAGTCCCCAACCAAAATCAATCGAGGAAATTTCCTTTATGAAAACAACAACACTGTCGCTGCTGGCGGCCGCCACGGCGCTCTGCCTGCTCTCCACCCAGGCCGCCTTTGCACAAAAGAAGTATGATACCGGCGCCTCCGACACCGAGATCAAGATCGGCAATGTCGAGGCCTATAGCGGTCCCGCCTCCGCCTACGGCGTCATCGGCAAGACCGAAGAAGCCTATTTCAAGATGATCAACGACCAGGGCGGCATCAACGGCCGCAAGATCAACTGGATCTCCTATGACGACGGCTACTCGCCGCCGAAGACCGTGGAGCAGATCCGCAAGCTGATCGAGAGCGACGAAGTCTTCCTGGTGTTCAACGCGCTGGGCACGCCGACCCAGACCGCGGTGCAGAAGTATCACAATGCCAAGAAGGTGCCGCAGCTGTTCCTCGCCACCGGCGCCAGCAAGTGGAACGATCCGAAGGATTTCCCGTGGACCATGGGTTTCCAGCCGAGTTATCGCGTCGAGGCGCGGATCTTCGGCAAGTACATCCTGAAGGCCAAGCCGGATGCCAAGGTCGCGATCTTCTATGCCAATGACGATTTCGGCAAGGACTACCTGGTCGGCTTGAAGGAGATCCTCGACAAGTCGAGCGTCAAGATCGTCGCCGAAGAGAGCTACGAGACCACCGAGCCGTCGATCGATTCCCACATCGTCAAGCTGAAGGACACCGGCGCCGACGTGTTCGTCAACATCTCGACGCCGAAATTCGCGGCGCAGGCGATCAAGAAGATCGCCGAGCTCAACTGGAAGCCGATGCAGGTGATGACCGACGTCTCGATCTCGATCGGCGCGGTCATGAAGCCTGCCGGGCTCGAGGCCTCGGAAGGCGTGCTGTCGGCCGGCTATCTGAAGGACGCGTCCGATCCGCAATGGAAGAATGACGAGGGCATGAAGAAGTTCATGGCCTTCGCCGAGAAGTACATGCCGGGCGCCAACCTCGCCGACGCCAATCTGGTCTATGGCTACGCCGCGGCACAGACCATGGTGCAGGTGCTGAAGCAGGCCGGCGACAACCTGACGCGTGAGAACGTGATGAAGCAGGCCGCCAGCCTGAAGGATTTTGCGCCCGACACGCTGATCCCCGGCATCCGGATCAACACCAGCGCGACCGACTTCGCGCCGGTCGAGCAGCTCAAGATGATGCAGTTCAAGAACGGACAGTGGGAGCTGTTCGGCGACATCATCAGCGCCGAGACCGGCGGCTAGCGCCCGCCGCTCCACGAGCAACAATATCGCGAAGCCGCCCGTCCGGGCGGCTTCGTCGTTTCGGCGAGCACTCTCACCGTCACCCCGAGGAGCCGCGAAGCGGCGTCTCGAAGGGTCGACGGCCCGGCCGGTGGCCGTGCATCCTTCGAGGCTCGCCCAGCGGCGCAATTGCGCCGCAAGGCTCGCACCTCAGGATGACGGAGCTAACTCTGCCGTTGTTAGCCCGGCAGGAAAATCGCGAACGGCTCGTCGATGGTGCGGCGCAGATGCTCGCGATAGGCGGCGTAGTTCGCGTCATCGGCCGACACCCGGCCGAGGCTCGGCTTCGGCACGTTCTTCACCGGCAGGAACGCGATCGGCGCGGCGACCGGCGTCAGCAGCGAGCCGCGGCCGGCGAGCAGCGTCGTGATGATGCCGTACATCTCGCCGGAATTGCGCGGGCGCGAGACCGTAATCACGCGATGCTGGCCGTGCCTGTTGGTGACCAGGTAGACGAAGCCGGATTCATTGGGCACCGCGACTTCGCCGTACTGCGTATAGTCGGCGTCCTGCCGCTCGCCTTCGCGGAAGCCGAGCGATGAGGACGCCTCGTCCCAGGTAATCTCCGTCCGATAGGCATAGAGCGCGCCCTGCTCGCCGAACGACGGACGCACCGTGATGTAGGTCCCTTCGATCCGCGCCACCGCGCGGCGGGAATAGGATCCGAGGCTGTCGGGCGCGATCCCGCCAATGGCGGGTGCGGCCACCGTGATCGTCTCCGGCAGCTTGCGCAAGGACACACCCAGCGCCTGCTCCAGCCGCACCGTGGTCGCCAGCGTGAACGGGCGGCGGCCGCCGAGCACTTTTTCCAGCGTCGAAAGGCTCAGCTTCGCCTGCTCGGCCAGCGCCTGCCGCGAGATTCGGCGGCGCGCGATTTCCTCGCGGATGGTCTCCGCGACCTGCCGGCTCTGCTCGGCGGACAGCTGCTTGTCAGGCGTCGGCATCCAGATTCCTGCCCGGTTCCCCTTGATTCCGCGCAGTCTAGCAGACCGCACAACCCATCACAAAACCGCACAAACCCGCCGCAGGCGGCGGCGGGCCGCGCCGGACCGCGGCCAATCAATGCCGATCATTCTGCTCGCGCCACAACCGCCGTTCTCCATGATCGCGAGGCAGCGAAAGTCTCGCTCGGGAGTGACGAAAATGACGATTTACGATGCATGTAAGAGCAGCCCGCAGATCCGCCTGTCGCGCAGGATGCGCATTGCGCTGTTCTTCCTGGTGGAAGGTGTGGCCGCGCTGGTGATCGGCTTTGCGGCCTTGTTCGTGAGCTTCGATCCGGTGTGGTCGGCCGAACTGCCGCAACAGGCGGTGCTGCGGCCATCAGATGCGCGTTCCGGCTCGCTGCTGTTCAAGACCGACGATGGCTACAGGGATGCACTCAGGCTCGGCGTCGATGTCGACCTCACCGTGTCGGGCCCGACCGTCCGCGCCCGCGTCACGCAGATCTTCCGCAACCCGACCAAGGACTGGGTGGAGGCGACCTATGTCTATCCGCTGCCGGCGGGCGGCGCGGTCGACACGCTGAAGATGGTGGTCGGCGACCGCGTCGTGCTCGGCGACATCAAGGAGCGGCAGCAGGCTCGCGCCATCTATGAGCAGGCCAAGCAGAATGGCCAGAAGGCCGCGCTGACCGAGCAGGGGCGGCCAAACATCTTCACCAACTCCGTTGCCAATATCGGCCCCGGCGAAACCGTGCTGGTGCAGATCGAGTATCAGGAGCCGGTGCAGCAGAACGGCAACGAGTTCTCGCTGCGGGTGCCGATGGTGATCGGCCCGCGCTACAATCCGCGCCCGGTGGTGCAGAGCGTCGACCTTCGCGCCGATGGCAACGGCTGGGGCGCCACGTCAACCGATCCCGTGCCGGACCGCGACCGCATTGCGAGCGAAGTGCTCGATCCGGCGGAGAATGCGCCGGTCAATCCGACCAACATCACCGTGCACCTGAACGCCGGCTTCCCGCTCGGCGAGGTGAAGAGCCATTTCCACCAGGTCAGGATCGAGAGTCCCGACAGAACCACGCGCATCGTCAAGCTCGCCGAAGGCCCGGTGCCGGCCGATCGTGATTTCGAGCTGACGTGGAAGCCGGCCGCCGAGAAGGCGCCGTCGGTCGGGCTATTCCGCGAGCATGTCGGCAATTCCGACTATCTGCTCGCCTTCGTTACCCCGCCGTCGGTCGAGCAGGCGCAACAGAAGCCGTTGCCGCGCGAAGTGATCTTCGTGATCGACAATTCCGGCTCGATGGGCGGCACCTCGATCATCCAGGCCAAGGCGAGCCTGACTTACGCGCTCGGTCGCCTGCAGCCGGCCGATCGCTTCAACGTGATCCGCTTCGACGACACCATGGACACGCTATTCCCGTCGCCGGTCGCGGCAAACAGCGCCAATATCGGCAATGCGACGGCGTTCGTCAGCGCGCTGCAGGCCCGCGGCGGCACCGAGATGGTGCCGGCGATGCGCGCGGCGCTGTCCGACACCAACCATGACGACGCCAATTACGTCCGCCAGGTCGTGTTCCTGACCGACGGCGCGGTCGGCAACGAGCAGCAATTGTTCGAGACCATCAGCGCGCTGCGCGGCCGCTCGCGGGTATTCATGGTCGGCATCGGCTCGGCGCCGAACACCTATCTGATGACGCGCGCCGCCGAGCTCGGCCGCGGCACCTTCACCCATATCGGCTCGGTGGAGCAGGTCGACGAGCGCATGCGCGGCCTGTTCGCCAAGCTGGAGAACCCGGCGGTAACGAACCTCTCGGCGAAATTCTCCGAGGCGACGGCCGACCTGACGCCGTCGGCACTGCCCGACGTCTATCGCGACGAGCCGCTGGTGCTGGCCACCAAGCTCGACAAGCTGGCCGGCTCGGTCGAGATCAAGGGCCGCATCGGCGACCGTCCGTGGAGCGTGACGCTGCCGCTCGCGAATGCCGCTGAAGGCAAGGGCCTGTCGAAACTGTGGGCGCGCCGCAAGATCGCCGATGCCGAGGTCGCACGCACCACGCGACAGGAGAGCCCCGAGGAAGCCGACAAGACCATCCTCGCGCTGGCGCTGGAGCATCAGCTCGTCACGCGGCTGACCAGCCTTGTCGCGGTCGACAAGACGCCGAGCCGCCCCGAAGGCGAGCCGCTGAAGTTGAGCGAACTCCCGCTCAACCTGCCCGCTGGCTGGGATTTCGCGAAGCTGTTCGGCGAGCGTCCGAATCTGCCCGCCGTCCCGGGCGAGCGGCGCGCCGACGGCGGCGACGGCAAGGTGCAGCTCGCTGCGCTGAAGCGGTCACCGGTCGCGACGCAAGCTCCCGGCACGATCCAGCTGCCGAAGACCGCGACCGATGCGGAGCTGAAGATGATCGCGGGCGTGATCCTGCTCACGGTCAGCCTTCTCCTCCTGGTGTTCAACCGGCGTCAGACGTCGCCCCAATGACGTCGGATGAAAGGAGGAGGTGCCCCCCAACCTCCTCCTTCAAGAGCGCGCGCGGCCTTCCACCCGTCCCCCAAGGGCCGCGCGCGCAGCTTCTCCCACCCGAGGAAGGCATCGCGCGAATTTCCAACCCTCACCCTGAGGAGCACGCGAAGCGGGCGTCTCGAAGGGCGAGGCCACCGGACCGGCCTCACCCTTCGAGACGCGCTGCGCGCTCCTCGGGACGAGGGTCAGACAGTCGCTTCCCGCAATGGCCAGAGCAGAACAACATGCCCCGCGTCATCCCATCCCTCGCCTTCGCCCTCATCGGCCTGATCCTGTTCGGCCAGGGCGCCTATATCCACGCCAAGGCGCTGCTCGCGCAGGTCCTGCTGGAACGCGCCTTCGCACAGAGCATCGCGACCGGCCAGCCGGTGAAGCCGTGGAGCTGGGCCGACACCTGGCCGGTGGCGCGGATCGAGGTGAAGCGCCTGCACGCTTCCGCGATTGCACTTGCCGGCAGCAGCGGCCAGGCGCTGGCGTTCGGCCCCGGCCATGTCGAACAGACCGTCGATGCCGGCGAGCGGGGCGTGGCGGTCTATTCCGCACACCGCGACACGCATTTTCGCTTTCTCAGGGATGTCACAATCGGTGACGAGATCGACGTCACGCGAAGCGACGGCAAGATGTTTCGCTATCGGGCCGATCGCAGTTCGGTGGTCCGCTTCGATCAATCGGGGGTCGATCCGCTCACCGACCGACGTGAACTGGTGCTATCGACCTGCTGGCCGTTCGATGCGCTGACATCGGGGCCCGAGCGTTATCTGTTGCACGCGACTTTGGTCGAAGCGGATTCGCGCCCGCGCGAATCGGGTTCCTGATACGCAATCAATTTTGCGCCTGCCGGGATATTGCGCGCGGTGCCCTGACCTGCGCCAGCATGAGTTGCTACCCCCTTTCCCTCGCCATAAAAACAATGAAAAATCGCGCGCCTCACGGTGATCCGCCGTGGCCACAGGAAACAAAGACAACAAGGATAAGGGCAGGCTCCATGGAAGCTTTCGCAAGCACCGCGTCTCATGTGTCCCACAAATGGGCGCCGCCCGCTGACGCCAGCGATATCGTCAAGAGCATCCACGCGATGCTGCATCCGCGCAACATCGTGCTGGTCGGCGCCACCGACAAGCCCGGCAATTACGCCGAACGGATATGGAACAATCTGGTCAAATACGGCTACGCCGGCGGCCTCTATCCGATCAACGCCAAGCGCGAAGCGATCTGGGGCGTCACCTGCTACAAGGACTTCGCCAGCCTTCCCGAAAAACCCGACCATGTGCTGGTGCTGGTGCCGGCCCGGTTTGCGGTACAGGTGATCCGCGACGCGGCCGCGGCCGGCGCGCGCTCGGCGACCATCGTCACCTCCGGCTTCAGCGAATTGCAGGATGAAGAGAGCCAGCGGCTCGCGGTCGAGCTGAAGCAGGCGATCAAGGAGACCGGGCTTGCGGTCACCGGCCCGAATTGCCTCGGCAATCTTAGCGCCGGCGAGAACCTGTTCACCAATATCGACGACCGCATCGTCACCATGGAGCAGGGCGCGGTGGCGATCGCCGGCCAATCCGGCGCGATCGTGATGGCAATCCGCCAGGCGCTGGAGGATCGCGGCGTCGGCGTCGGCTACATGGTCACGACCGGCAACGAATCCGGGCTCGAGACCCCGGACCTGATGAGCTATTTCGCCGCCGATCCGAGCATCCGCGTCATCGTGGTCTATCTCGAAGGCGTCAGGAACACAAAAGTGTTCCGCGATGCCTGCAAGGCCGCGCGCGCCGCCGGCAAGCCGGTGATCGCGCTCAAGCTCGGCGCCTCCGAAGGCGGCCGCGCCGCGGCGATGGCGCATACCGGCGCGCTCGCCGGCTCGATCGAGACCTTCGATGCGATCTCGACCCGCGAAGGCGTGATCCGGGTGCGCGGGCTGGATGAACTGATCGAGACCACCGAGTGCTTCGTCCATGCCGATCCGCCGAAGGGCAATCGCCTCGCGGCGGTGTCGCTGTCGGGCGGCAAGCGCGGGCTTTTGATCGACGCGTTCTATTCCGCCGGGCTGAATTTTGCGCCGCTGAGCCCGAACGCCTCGGAGCAGCTGGCAAAAATGCTCGGCCCCGGCAGCATCGTCGGCAACCCGCTCGACGCCGGCTTTGCCGCGGTGGTCGATCCCTCCGTCTACATGAAGTCGATCAAGATCATGATCGACGATCCCGACACCGATATCGTCATCATCGATGCCGAGCTGCCGAAGGCGCCGCACGAGCTGCGCGAGCGCAATTTGCGCATCGTCAACGAGATGGCGGGCCAGGCTAACAAGCCGGTGATCTATATCAGCGCGATGTCGATCGGCTTCACCGAATTCACCAAGGGGCTGCGCAAGTCGCTGCCCGATATCGCAGTCATGCAGGGCCTCGACCGCGCGGTCGGCGCGATCAAGTCGTTGATCGAATATGCCGGCCTGCGCAAGGAAGTACCCGATATCGCGTCGAGCTCGAAGGCATCGGCGCGCGCGGTGCTAGAGAAGACGCTGAAGGCCGCCAACGGCGCCGCCGCGCTCGACGAGGTCGCCTCGAAGAAGCTGCTCAAGGCCTATGGCATCCCGATCTCAAAGGAAGAGGTCGCGCAGACCGCGGCTGAGGCCGTGAAGATCGCCAGGAAAATCGGCTTCCCGGTGGTCGCCAAGGTGGTCAGCCCCGACATCCTGCACAAATCCGATATCGGCGGCGTGGTGCTGAACCTTGCCAGTGCGGCCGAGGTGAAGAAGGCGTTCAACGACATCACCGCGCGGGTGAAGAAGCTGAAGGGCAAGCCGAAGCTCGAGGGCATCCTGATCGCACAGCAGGTCAAGGCCGACCTCGAGCTCGTGGTCGGTGCCTCGCTCGACGCCGAGATGGGCCCCGTCGTGCTGTTCGGCACCGGCGGCGTCGATATCGAGCTGATGAAGGACGTCGCCCTCGCCGGCGCGCCGCTCGACGCCGCCGAGGCGAAGGAGCTGATCGCCAGGACCAAGGCCGGGGTCAAGATGAAGGGCTACCGCGGCAAGCCCGCGCTGCACGAGCCGTCGGCGGTGAAGGCGCTGGTCGGTCTTTCCAACCTGATGGCAGACGCCAATGGCCGCATTGCCTCGATCGACGTCAACCCGTTCCTGATCAACAGCAAGCTCGGCGTCGCCGTCGACGGCCTGATCGTGCTGAACAACGCCGCCGCGAACAAGGCCGCGGGGCATTAGGCTTCACTCCCTCTCCCCGTTCTTACGGGGAGAGGGTCGGGGTGAGGGGCTCTCTCCGCGAGGCGGTACCAGACGAAAGACCTGTACCCCCTCACCCGGATCGCATCTCACGATGCGATCCGACCTCTCCCCGCAAGCGGGGCGAGGTGACTTTAAAAGCTCGCACCCCACTGCCGCGCGGTCTGCATCACCCAGTCGCGATAGAGTGTCAGCGGCGTCACGCCGGTGATGCCGCCGCAGCCGGCGGCGCCGTTCGGCCCGGTGGACCAACTCACCACGCCGACGATGGCGGGGCCGCCCTGCTTGTTCTCGAACACCGGCGCGCCGGAATCGCCGGTGCAGGCCCCGAGCCCTTCGCGCAAACCCTGCCCGACCGGATCGACGAGACGGATCTGCAACGTGCCGGGCTTGCCGCTCGCGATCAGGCCGGCGACGCGGGTAGCGCCACCGCTTTTGCCGTCACCGCGCACGGTGACGCCGACGCCCGCGATGGTGAAGCGGCCGCCGACCTGGATCGGAATGTTTGGCATGCCGAGCGCGGCCGGTGCCTTGCCTGCGGCCGGCGCCGCGAGCTGCAGCAGCGCGACGTCGGCGGTGGCGACATGATTGGTCATCGCCTGCATCCGAAAGCCGGGATGGATCGCAACCGTCCTGACGTCCTGCAGCGTCGGCTGCCTGTCCGCGCCATATTCGACGATCTTGTAATCGGCGCCGGGCTGCACGCAATGCGCCGCGGTCAGCACGACCTTCGGCGCGATCAGCGCGCCGGTGCAGAAATTGCCGCGCGAGCCGACGATGGTGACGACGGAGCGCGCAACGCCATCCGTCGACGGCGCGCCGCCGCCGACGATGGCCAGCGCCGGCGTCGCCACCAACAGGGTCAGAAAAGCTGTCGCTCGAATCACGCTCGTCATGAAACCCCGTCGGTCTGCTGCTGAATCGAGCCTATCCGAGGCGCGGCATTGCGTCGCTCGCACCGGGCTCTGGAGAACACGCAATATTGTACAGAGCATCCAGACCTGCGCGCGTCAATTGTCTAAATATCTACGCGTCGATCTCTACGACGTTGAAGTCGCCGCCGGAATCCTGCAGCGCCATTGCGTTCACGCGCCACACATCGCCGTCTTGTCGCCATACGCACACATCGAATCGCGCGTCCGGCGCGCGGGTGACGTTCGAATGTGAACTGCGTCTCTTGATTGCCCGCATCAGCGCCGTAATTTCGATCCGGCAATCATACAACCTCCGGCAGCATATCGCATACTTACCTTTATGACTTTTCTGGATGCCGGCGCCGTAGATCTCAACACGGCGCTCCATCCGTCATTTCGTTGAGTTAGAGGATAATGATGAGGATAGCGGTCGTCACGCCGATCAGGCTGTTCAGCGAGGGGCTTACCTCGAGTTTCCAGAACCACGCCGAGTTTGCGATTGCGGCGGCGGTGTCCGATCTCGCCGGCCTGCGCGAGACCCTCGAGACCGACAGTGTGAATGTCATTCTGATCGACGTCACACAGGGCATCGATCTCGACGAAGTGCGTGCGATTGCGAGCGACCATGCGGATGTCGCACTGGTGGCGCTCGGCCTCAACGAGGACCGGCGCGACGTGGTCCGCTGCGGCCGGGCCGGATTCAGCGGCTACATTTCCCGGAACGCCAGCTTCGATGAGCTCTGCCGGGCGCTGTCGGATGTGGCATCGGGGCGGCTCGCCTGCAGCGCCGAGATTTCCGGCGGCCTGCTGCGCGCGCTGTTCTGCATGGAACGTCAAGCGGATACGATCGACGCGGACCAGGGGCTGACGCGCCGCGAAAGCGAGGTTCTCAAGCTGATCGGACACGGCCTGTCGAACAAGGAGATCGCGCGCGATCTCAATCTCAGTCTTGCGACGGTCAAGCACCACGTCCATCACGTGCTGCAGAAGCTCGGCCTGCCGCGCCGGGCGCAGGCGATGCGACGGGTGCGCGAAGCACCGTGGATCGCATCATCGGCAGCGATCCCCGATCGGGCCCGCGAGCTCGACTGACACCGACATCCTGAATTCCGTGTTCGCCCGACGCGCGGGTCGCGTTCGCGCACCGGCGCGCAGATGCAAGCGCATGTCTGCCCTGGCACGCACAATGGTGCGGTGAGATCGGTCTCGACTAAACCCTTCGATCGATCGTTCGAGAGGCAGGATCGATCTCATCGACCGATCGATCCGTATCGCCGGCTCGATCCTTTCTGATCCACCGCGGTGAATAGGCCTTTCGCGTCACAGCTGCCACAACTGCACCAACGCAACGACATGTGGTTCGCTGCGTGAGAGCAAATTGTCGCGGAAGACGGATCGGCTGCACGGATTTGCGGCTGATCAGTCGGGATTGATTTCATGAATCCAGTTGCCGATATCGCTGGTCTGGCTGCCTTATGGCAGAGAACGTCGGGCGGCGACCCCGCGGTCAAGATCGCGATCATCGACGGCCCCGTCGATTTCAATCATCCTTCGCTCAGGCAGGCCCGCGTCGCCAGGGGCGGCGAGTTCGTCGCACCGGCTTCGCCGATGATCCAGTCCGAGCACGGCACGCATGTCACGAGCGTGCTGATGGGCACGCCCGGCAGCCCGGTGCTCGGCGTCGCGCCGAATTGCAGCGCGACCGTGTTCTCGATCTATCGCGAGAATGTCGCCGGGCAGATCGAGCCGTCGTCGCAAAGCACCCTGGCGCTCGCGATCAACCAGGCGCTCGCCGCCGGCGCCGACGTCATCAATATCAGCAGCGGCCAGCAATCCGCGACCGGCCAAGCCGACCGCATTCTGGTCGACGCGGTCCGCGCTTGCGAACGCGCCGGCAAGCTGATCGTCGCCGCCGCCGGCAATGACGGATGCCGCTGCGTCCAGGTGCCGGGCAGCCTCGCTTCGGTGCTTGCGGTCGGCGCGTGCGATCCGGCCGGCAATCCGCTGCCCTTCAGCAATTTCGGCGACGCCTATCTCGAGAACGGCATCCTCGCGCCGGGCGAAAACATCGCCGGCGCCTCGCCGGTCCGCAATATCAGCCTGCGCTCCGGAACGAGTTTCGCGGCGCCGATCGTCAGCGGCGTCGTCGCCCTGCTGCTCTCATGCCTGCGCCAGACCGGACGCAAGGCCGATCCGCAAGCCGTCCGTGCCGCGCTGCTCGAAAGCGCGGTGCCCTGCCGCAGCGACGGCAGCGCCTCGCGCTGCCTCGCCGGACGGCTCGATATTCCCGCGGCTGTCGCCGCCCTGCTTGGCGAGCAGGCGGACGCCGTCATGCCGTCGGGTGCCACGGCCGCGACTCCCCGTTTCCGGGGAGTGTCCGCGCGCCCTTTCGTCCAACCGTCATCCGCCGCTCAGCCAACTGCAACCAGAGAGGGTTCCATGGGAGATCTATCAGCAATGTCTGCACCATCGGCTCCGCGCATATTCGGGCCGGACGGCTCGGTCCTGCGCAGCAGCGCCGGGATCATGCCAAGCGAAGCGCAGCCTGCTGCGCCCGCAGCGCCTGCGGCCATCGCCGCGGCCGTTGATCACGGCGTCGCCGTCGCGCCGATCGCAGCGCCGGCGCCGTATCCGTATCACGCCCCCCACGCGGGCGGCGACATGGTCTGGATGCCGACGCCGGCGCCGCAGATGGTCATGCCGCCGATGATGATGCCGCAGATGGCGATGCCGGCGGCCGGCATGATGCCGCAGGCCTGGCTGCAGCCGCAGCAGCTGCCTGCGCTGATGCCGAGCAACGCGCTTCCCGTCGCGATGCCGCAGGCGCTGCCGATGTACGAAGCCCCCGCGGTTCGTACCAGCGAGAAGAGCTGCGGCTGTGGCGGCGGCATGCGTCCGCAGGGCGCCGCGGCGGAATCCACCGGACAGCTCGCGTTCCCGATCGGCCGGCTGTTCTACGATTTCGGCAAGGAGGCCCGCCTCGACTACTTCGTGCAGGCCATCGCCAATTGGCGCGACAGCCTGATCGGACGCGGCGATCCGGCGTTCGGACCGGAGCGCGACCGCTCCGGCGATACCTCGGCGCCGTACAATCCGGCGATCATGGCGCGCTATCTGTTGAACCAGGCCGAAGGCGAAAGCGCGACGCCGAGCGGCTCGGGCAACAACTTCCCGGATGCCGATGCCATCATCTGGACGATGACGATCGACTCGATCCCGATCTATGCGGTCAAGCCGCTCGATGTGTTCGGTCTCGGATTCTTCGCCGCGCTGATCCTGGCGCTCTGGCATCAGGAGGTCTCGCATGACGATCCATCGAACACCCGAACCGTGGTACCGGCAGCGCGCGGCGGCGACGATACGCCACCGACCACGCCCCCGGCTTTCCCGCCGCGCGGCGGTGTTGCGCGGATTTCGATGGCCGGCTGGGTCGACAGCGCCAACACGACCAAGCTCCTGAACGGGACCGTCGTGCCGACGCTGGTGACCGACTGGCGCGGCTTCTACCAGTGGGATCTCTACACGCTCTTCGGACCCGATCCCGACACCTGGCCGGCCGGCGCGGAAGGCTTCCTCGAACGGATCTACAACGAGTTCCGCAATGTCGGCCTCTCGCCGCAGGATCGCGCGCTGAACTATTCCGCGATGAATGCCTACAACACGCGGAAGATCTTCACCGACGTCGCCAAGAAGGGCTTGCGGCTCGACACCGTCGAGGTCGACCAGAGCGTCATCTGCCGCCCGGACTCGGTTTGTCACGACGTGACTTACCGCTTCTTCAATCCGACCCAGGTCCTGACCCAGGCGCGCGAAGTCTATCAGTACACGATCGACGTGAGCGACGTGGTGCCGGTGGCGGTCGGACCGCTGCGGCAGTGGCAGGTCTATTGACGCGATTGCTCCTCTGCGTCCGGAGGAGATCAGAACGTGGCGCGAATGCGTCACGTGGTCCGGGGGATCGACGCGATGAGCGATCCCCTGGGCGACGTCCAGCGACGGCTGCCCCGGTCGGTGCCCACCTCCCGTAGTTGCCGTCAATTCAAACCGAAAGAAGGAGCTGAACATGTACGCAAGGAACGACTTTGAGACCTTCGGCAGCGTGCGTAGCCCGATCCAGTGTGAGGGCATCGAGCGCGGTCCGAAGCGGATTGCCGACGTGGCGACCAACGGGTCGGTCAACCCGCAGGGCTGGGGAGAAATCCTCGGCGGCGTCGCGCAGGCGCTGCCGGGCGTCCTCGGTGCTTTCGGCATCTGATCGCCAAACTCGGGGCCCGGCGCTGTCGGGCCCCACCCCACCTTCGAGGAGGCCGACATGATGCAGAAATCCACCGCCAGGAGCCCACAGCAACAGCAGCAGAACGGTCGCCGGATCGAGCCATCCGGCAAGATCGTCGTGTCGTCAGTCGTGAGCCACGCCTCGCTGATCGCCGCGATCAGCGATCGCAATCCGATCATCGCCAAACGCACCACATCCGACGAAGACAAATCCTGACGTCGTCGTCATCACCGAACCTATGGAGCCGATGCCATGGCAAAACCGCCCCGCAAATCCGGATCCGACAGCGCCGCCTCGCCGCCGCCGGCGGAAGCACCTTCCGCAGCGTCACGCATGGCCCAGGCGCGGCGCCCGATGGAGGCCGCTGTTGTCGCCCGTCCGAAGATCGCCACCACCCCCACTCCGCCGACAACGCCGACCTATCTGGCGCCGCCGCAGGGCCCCGGGGCTCCGCAGCAGATGCGCCATGATGGCTCACCGCATTCGGAAGAGCGGCTCAACACTGCGATGAAGATCCTGCTCGATCCCACGGCGCGCGCGCTGCCGAGCAAGGTCTATTCCGGACAGGCGCGAAACTGGACTCGCAGATCGTAATCGGCGTTGCGCGCCGAGCAGGCGCGATCCGCAAGCACGCACGCAACGGCCCGCCCGATCCGGCGGCGCGGCCGTTGCCGTTCGCCGGAGAGCAACATGAACGAGAACGGCAGTCCCCCCCGCGTCAATCGGCGCCGCGCCGCCTTCACATGTGTTGGCCTCGGCACATTCCTGTTTCTCGCGGCCGGCACCCTGCGATGGGCCGGCGCCTGGGTGTTCCTGCTCGAGATCACGATCGGCGGGCTGATCACCGAGGCCTGGCTCGCCCGACACGATCCGGGGTTGCTGGCGGAGCGGCGCACCGCACGCGGCCAGGCCGGATGGGACCGCATCATCACGACGATCATGCCGCTGCTGTGGCTGACATGGCTGCCGCTGATGGCGCTCGACGCAGTCCGCTACCAGACATCGCTCGTGCCCTTCTGGTTGCAATGCGCCGGCGCCGTGATGATCGCGGCATCGTTCTACATCGTCTACCGGACCTACCGGGAAAACAGCTACGCCGCGCCGGTCGTGAAGATCCAGCGCGAGCGCGGGCATGCGGCGGTGACCACCGGACCCTACGCCTATGTGCGGCATCCGATCTATGCCAGCGGCCTCCTGACCTATGTCGGGACGCCGCTGCTGCTGGGATCCTGGTATGGCCTCGCCATCGTGCCCGTGATGGCGGCGCTGCTCGGCTTGCGGTCGCTGATGGAGGAGCGGATGCTGACCGCCGAGCTCGACGGCTATGCCGAATATCTCGCACGGGTGCGCTATCGCCTGGTGCCGATGGTCTGGTGAGCTGGTTCCGCGTGGCGGATTTTGCCGCGAACTGGCGGCTTGCCTGATCGGCGGCAATTCCAATAAAGAAGGCTGGACGCGCGTTTCCCTGTTGTCCTGCAATCGGCCGGACGATCCGAGGCGAAGCCGCCGCTTTGCAACGGGCAGGACTTTGATGATCGAGACTTTGATGATCGAGGCAGTGATCTGGGATTTCGGCGGCGTCTTGACCACCTCGCCGTTCGAGGCATTCGCGCGCTATGAGACCGAGCGCGGCCTGCCGATCGACATCATCCGCCGCACCAACGCCGCCAATCATCTCGAGAACGCCTGGGCCAAGTTCGAGCGCGCCGAGATCGATATCGAGGCGTTCGACGCGCTGTTCGCCACGGAATCGAAGGCGCTCGGCGCCGAGGTGCGCGGCAAGGACGTGCTGCCGCTGCTCTCCGGCGACCTGCGCCCCGAGATGGTCGAGGCGCTGAAGCGCATCAAGGCGGCATTCAAGACCGGATGCATCACCAACAATCTGCCGGCGAACGCGATCGGCAGCCGCAGCGGACGCACGCTCTATGTCGCCGAGGTGATGACACTGTTCGACCACGTCATCGAGTCCGCGAAGATCGGCCTGCGCAAGCCCGACCCGCGCATCTACCGGATGATGGTGGAGACGCTGCAGGTGAACCCGAAGAACTGCGTCTATCTCGACGATCTCGGCGTCAATTTGAAGCCGGCGCGCGAGATGGGCATGACCACGATCAAGGTCGCGAACGCCGCGCAGGCGATCGGCGAGCTTGAAGCCGCGACCGGCCTCACGCTGAGGTGAGGCGGTTTCGCAGCCGGCACGACCAGATGCAGCTCTGCATGGCGCATGCGCATCTGGACTGCCTGAAGTAGGCGATCGACCAGAAGATCGTTGGCCCGCAGCGCAAGGAATACGTGAGGAGCTGCGCGGGCTGACGGTAGCCGGTCTACGAGATTCTTCCCCTTCCCCCTGAAAGGGGGAAGGTCGGGATGGGGGTCAGCCGCAGACGCCGGTGTTGATGGAGAGAGTAGATCCCCACCCGCTTTGCTCTGGCGAGCAAAGCGACCTCCCCTTTTCAAGGGGAGGTTCGAACTACACGCTAACGACCGTATTGCGCTCGGCGGAAATACCCCGGAACCCTTGCGCTAACGCCAGCCTTTAGCCCTCATGCCTTTGCGGGCCAAACGAGCCTTGTGCTTTGTCCGCAACGGGCGCAGAACAGGTCCGAGTTCAAGGCAAATTCGGAGCTGATCCTCGTGGCTGACACCAGGCCCACCGCCTCGATCGAGGCCGTGGAAAGCGGCCTCGCCGCGCAAGGCTATATTGCGAGCCGGCAGATCGCGACCGCGGTCTTTCTGTCGCAGCAGATCGAGAAGCCGATCCTGGTCGAGGGCCCTGCCGGCGTCGGCAAGACCGAGCTGGCGAAGGCGATCGCCACATGGCGCGGCATGAAGATGATCCGCCTGCAATGCTATGAGGGCCTCGACGAGGCCAAGGCGCTGTATGAGTGGAAATATGCCAAGCAGCTGCTCTACACCCAGATCCTGAAGGACAAGCTCGGCGAGGTGCTCGGCGGCGCGCAGTCGCTGGCCGCTGCGCTCGACCAGCTCCACACCTTCGGCGACGTGTTCTTCTCCAAGGAATTCGTCGAGCCGCGGCCGCTGTTGCAGGCGCTGGAGCAGCCCGCCGGCTGCGTGCTGCTGATCGACGAGATCGACAAGTCGGATGCCGAATTCGAATCGCTGCTGCTGGAAATCCTCTCGGACTTCCAGGTCACGATCCCCGAGCTCGGCACCGTCTCCGCGGTGGCGCCGCCGACCGTGATCCTGACCTCGAACAGCGAGCGCGATCTTGGCGATGCCTTGAAGCGGCGCTGCTTGCATCTGCACATCGGCTTCCCCGAGCAGAAGCTGGAGGAGCGCATCGTCGAGAGCCGGGTGCCCGGCATCTCGCAGACGCTGCGCAAGCAGATGGTCGGCTTCATCCACGAGATCCGCTCGCTCGACCTGAAGAAGCTGCCCTCGGTCAGCGAGGCAATCGACTGGGCGCGCGTGCTGGTGCTGCTGCAGGCCAGCGAGCTCGACACCGAGATCGTCAAGGACACGCTCAACGTGCTCCTGAAATACGAGGCCGACATCGAGGCCGCGACGCCACAGATTTCGTCCTTCATCGCCAAGGCGTCGCGCCAGGGCGTGTTCAGCTAAACCAACATGCGCGAGAACCTGCATCGCTTCTTTCGTGCGGCGCGGGGAGCCGGGGTCCGGGTCTCGCCCGCCGAAAGCATCGATGCGATGCGGGCGGTCGCCCAGGTCGGCTTTGCCGATCGCGACATCCTGCGCGACACCTTCCTGCTGACGCTGGCCAAGACGCAGGACGAGAAGCGCGCGCTCGGCGAATGCTTCGACCTGTTCTTCAGCCAGCCCGAGCCGCAGCAGGAGAACGCCGAGCAGAGCGAATCCGGCGCCAACCCGTCGGCCGACGAGCATGGCGATGCCTCGGGCGGCGCCGCCAACGAGAATGTCGGACCGCTGGCGCAGATGCTGCTGTCGCAGGATCGCTCCGCGATATCGAGCGCAATCGCCAACGCCTCCGGCGCCGCCTCGCTGCCCGATATCCGCTACTTCACCCAGCGCGGCATCTTCCAGACCCGCATCCTCGATGCGATGGGGATCCAGCGCCTGCGCGACGACATCGACGACCTGACCACGCGCAATCCCGCGCTCGCCGAAAGGCTGCAGGAGGCGCTCAACGGCCTGCGCGGCACCGTTCGCGATGCGGTCTCGCAGGCCCTGCTGCTGTACGGGCGCGAGGAAGCGGAGAATTTGCGCAACGAGATCCTGCGCAACGCGCCGCTGGCGCGGATCGAGCCGCGGCAGGTCGAGCAGATGCGTACGCTGATCCGCCAGATCGCGCGCCGGTTGCGCGAGCGCTACTCCAAGCCGCGCAAGCGCCAGCGCCGCGGTCATCTCGACGTCCGCCGCACGCTGCGCCGGAACGCGGCCTGGGGCGGCGTCCCCTTCCTCACCGCGTGGAAGCGCAAGCATCGCGACCGGCCGAAGATCGTCGCGCTGTGCGACGTCTCGGGCTCGGTCGCCCGCGTCTCGGACTTCTTCCTGCTCCTGATCCACAGCCTGCACGAGGTGGTGGACGACGTCCGCTCATTCGCCTTCTCGGGCCACCTGATCGAGGTCAGCGACATCCTGGAATCGAACTCGCCGGAAGAGGCGATGAAGGAGATCATGTCCAAGGTCGGCTTCGGCTCGTCCGATTACGGCAATTCCTTCGCCGATTTCGAGGACAATTGGATGAGCGCGATCACGCCGCAGACCACGGTGATCGTGCTCGGCGACGCCCGCAGCAACAATCTCGATCCGCGCGCCGACATTCTGCGCCGGATCGGCGAGCGCTCCAAACGGCTGGTCTGGCTCAACCCCGAGGGCCGCATGGTCTGGGGTTTTGGCGATTCCGAGATGCCGCGCTACGCGACCTTCTGCAGCGTGGTGCGGCAGTGCGCGACCGCGCAGCAGCTCGAGCGCGCCGTGTCGGATATCGTCGCGACGTATCAGTAGGCCGCCGGCCGCGCCTTAGATGGCAAGCGACTCGCCGTGGAACAGCCACCCGACGAACGCCGCCAATGTCAGCGCGATCGAGGCGAAGATGCCGACCAGCTTGATCGTCGTGATCGCCTTCAGGATCGAGACCGACCGCGCCGCCGCATGCGGGTCGCCGTGCAGCAGCAGCCATGCCAGGAGACAATCCTCGATCAGATCGCTGAGCAGGTACACCGCCGGCACGACCAGGCCGAGCCACGCCGCGGACGGATAGATCCGGCTGAGCCAGTGCGATGACGCCGCCCCCATCGCGCCCGCCAGCGCCAGCATGACGATGAGATCGAGCGGAAACAGGATCGGAAAGACGTACTTCATCCGCAGATCGGACTGCACCAGCTCGCCAAGCTGGTCGCCGGTGTAACTCAGCGTCTTCTCCGGAAAGCGGGTGCGAAACCTGCTTGCGAACACACGGTCGGAATAGCTGCCGACCCACCAGAACAGTCCGAACGCCGCCACCACAAGTCCTGAGAGAATGGCCGTCACGAGAGCTTGAGGGCTCATGCCGACCCGTTCCTGTTGTTGTTGAGGAAGCTGTGGGAGGCCGCAGGAAAGATGATCGCGTGCACCGCGGAGTCCCTGAAAGGGAGAAAATGTCGACGCATATAGCAATGATCGACGGGCAGATTTCCATCTTTTCCGAAGTGTTGCAATTGAATTCTGGGAGCGCCATTGGCGGCCGACTCAACGCATCACGAACGGAATTGGATCACGGCAACTCTCCGTCATGGCCGGCATCGGCGAGCCGAAGCGACGCCGTCCTTGGCGCAGCTTTGGCCGGCCGTGGCGAGATTCAATTCGATCCAAAGGCAGGCAATGCCGGCGCGCATCACACTTCGGCTACCCGGCACCACCGGCGGTCACGCCGCCGCCACAGAACCGTCTTCAATTGGAGATTGAATTTTCACCGCATTCTGCCGTACATAGAGGCCGCGAATTTTCACGGCGGCCGCGAGGGCAACGGATGCCGAAGGATATTGTGATTTGCTGCGACGGCACCGGCAACGAGATCGGTGACAATATTTCCAATGTGCTGAAGCTGTTCCGCGTCGCCGACAAGAATGACCGGCAGCGGATCTATTATCATCCCGGCCTCGGCACCATCGGCCTGCAGAACGCCTGGGGCCGCTTCAAGCAGCAGATGCGCGGCTTGTTCGGGCTGGCCTTCGGCGCCGGTCTCGACCAGGACACGCTCGGCGCCTACCTGTTCCTGTGCCGAACGTGGGAGCCCGGTGACCGGGTCTGGATGTTCGGCTTCAGCCGCGGTGCCTACACGGTGCGCGTGCTCGCGGCCTTCGTCCATGTGATGGGCCTTCTGCCCGTCGACCAGCTCGACCTCGCGAGCTACGCCTTCGGCACCTACAAGAAAGCCAGCTCCGACGCCCAGAAATCCGACGGCACGTTCGACTATGCTCCGTTGAAGGAAGCCTGGCATTTCAGCCAGATTGCCGGCGGCCGCAACATCGATATCGAGTTCGTCGGGGTCTGGGACACCGTGGCCTCGATCATCGTGCCGCGACAGGACAATTTCCTGTTCGACTTGCAGACGCTGCTGTTCACCCGCACCAATTCCAGCGTCAAACGGTTCCGCCAGGCGATCTCGATCGACGAGCGCAGGCGCATGTTCCGACTCAATCGCTGGATCGAGCCGCAGAAATTCCGCTCGGATCCGTTCGATCCGGCGACGGAGGTGGAGCAAAACATCAGCCAAGTCTGGTTTGCCGGCGTGCACTCCGACGTCGGCGGCGGCTATCCGGAAGACCAAAGCGGACCGTCAAAGTTTCCGCTGATCTGGATGCTCGAGCAGGCCAAGGCGGCCGGGCTGCACATGGATCAGGCGCTGATCGATCATCTCGCCTGGGGGATGCCGTTGCCGCCGCACAAGCACGACTATGTGCCGCCGAGCGCGACCGCCCCGCTGCACAATTCGCTGACCGCCGCCTGGGAAATCCTGGAATGGATTCCGAAGAGCGACAAATGGAAGGAATGGCCAGAGCGGAAATCCTTCCTCGGCTTCTATCTGCCGCGCGGCGAGCCGCGGCCGATTGCGGACGGCGCGACCATCCATGCCTCGGTGCTGGAGCGCATGGAGAAGGATCCGGCCTACAAGCCGATCAATATGCCGAAGACCTACAAGGTCGAGCCAATGACGCCGGCGCCGGCTCCACCCGCGCCGACAGCTTGAAGACCAGAATGAATTTGCTTTGGATGGGACAGCGCTCTGCTTCACCTCGCCCCTCCTGGGCAAGGCTATCGCATATGCTCCTTGGCGACCGCGCAAGTGCTGGGCCTCGTGGTTCGAGACGCGCCGCAAGCGGCGCTCCTCACCATGAGGGTCTACTATTGTGCCGCAGAACAAGACCTCATCCTGAGGAGCCCGCCGAAGGCGGGCGTCTCGAAGGATGGCCACGAGGGCACCACCACGAAATGCGATAGCCCTGCCGTGTGCGGGGAAAGGCACAGGCCGCCTTCGGCGGCCGTTCTCAAGAACGCCGAAGCAGAGCTTCGGCTATGACGCATCGCCAGATGCGTTCCGGGTGAGGAGAAGTCTCCGCAAAGGCAGCTATCACCTTACACGCGGAGAAGGCCCCTCACCCCAACCCTCTAAGAGCGAGCTTCGCTCGTCTCGACCCCGTAAGCACGGGGAGAGGGAGCGTAGCGCCGTCGCATTCGACCTAATCTCGCCACGCGCTACGTATCGATCGCGTCCTTGATCCGCTTGCGGCTGAGCGGCAGGTCGCGCAGCCGCTTGCCGGTCGCATGCGCGATGGCATTGGCGAGCGAGGCGGCAGCCGGGCCCTGCCCGGTCTCGCCGCTGCCGAGGAACGGCTGGCCCGGACGGTTGATGATGTGGACGGCGATGCTGTCGGGCACCGCATTGAAGCGCAGGATCGGGTAGGTCTGCCAGTCGATGCTGGTGATCCTTGTCTCATCGAAGGTGACGCTTTCATAGAGCGTCCAGCTCGACGACTGCATGATCGCGCCCTCGATCTGGTTGGTGATGCCGTCCGGATTGACGACCTGGCCGGCGTCGACGGCGGCGACCGCGCGCACCAGCCGGGCCCGCCCGGTTTCGCGATCGACCTCGACCTCGGATGCGATGGCGCAATAGGCGGCAAGATTCTTGTAGCGCGCGAACGCGAAGCCGTAGCCGCGATTTCGCGGCGGCTGCTGCCCGCGCGTCCAGCCGAACTCCTCCGCGGCCTTCTCGACCACCGCGCGGCCGCGCTGGTCGTCGAGATGCCTGAGGCGAAACTCGACCGGATCGGCGCCGGCGAGAGCGGCCAGTTCATCCATGAAGCTCTCGGTCGAGAACACGTTGTGATAGGCGCCGAGCGCGCGCATCGCGGAGATCCGCAGCGGCATCACGGGGATGAAGTGATGCATCACATGCGCGTTCGGGAAATTGTAGATCGGGATCGCGTTGCGATCGCCGCCACCTTCCGGCAGCGGCAACGGCTTTGGTGCGGGCACCGCGAATGATCGCGCCATGTGCTGGGCCGCAAGCAGCGCGCCGGCGCCGCCCGGCCGCATCGAATGGGTGTTGCTCCACACCGCAAAATTCCAGTCGGCAATCTTGCCGTCGGTCGTAAGCGACGCGCTCAGCCTGGTCACCATCGCCGGACCATAGGGCTCCCAGCCGTGCTCCTGCTCGCGCATCCACTGCACCCGTACCGGGCGCCCTGGCAGCACCCGGGCGATCAGCGCGGCGTCAGCCGCGGCATCGTCGGCGCCATTGTGGCCGTAGCAGCCGGAGCCTTCGACATGGATCAGGCGGACGCTGGCGGGCGTCATACCGAGCATCTCGGCGATCGCCTGCCGGTCGGGATAGACGCCCTGCGTGTGCGTCCACACCGTCATCGCGCCATCGACGAATTGCGCGACCGCGCAAGACGGCCCGATCGAGCCGTGCGACTGGTAAGGCCGCGTATAGGTCGCTTCGAGCGACCGCGCGCCGCTCACCGTGGGATCGCTACGCCGGAAGATCGCGAAATCCTGTGAGAGCAGCGCGGTCAGCACGTTGGCCAGATCGTGCTGGTTCGGCAGCTTCGCGCTCTCCCGCCACTTCGCCGCGGCGGCCAGCGCGTGCATGGCCTTGACCGCCGAAAATTCCTTCTCCGCCACCACGGCCAGGAAGTTGCCGTCGCGCACGATTTGAATCACGCCGGGCATTTTCTCGATCGCGGCCGTGTCGCATTCCACGAGCTGCGCGCCGTAGCTCGGCGGGCGCACCACGCGCGCATGCACCATGCCGGGAAGCCGCATGTCCTGCACATAGGCGGCGCCGCCCGTGACCTTGGCCGGAATGTCGACGCGCGGCACCGGCTGGCCCATCACCTTGAAGCTCGCCGGATCCTTCAGGCTCGATGCCGGTTGCGCCTGGACGTGCAACATTTCCGCGGCAACAAGCTCGCCATAGCCGAGACGTCGGCCATCGGGAGCGACGACAGCCGCATTCTCGGTTCGCAAGACGTCGGGCGGCAAGTCGAAACGGTTTGCCGCCTCGGCCACCAGCAACATGCGCGCCTGCGCTGCGGCATGCAGGATCGCCGTGCCGCTGTCCTGCATCGAATGACTACCGGACGTATAGCCTTCGTTCGCCGTGAGTTTGGTGTCGGCGGTGATCACCTTCAGCGCATCGAAGGGAATGTCGAGCTGCTCGGCCGCGATCTGCTGGAACGCAGTGCGGAATCCCTGGCCGAGTTCGGCCTTGCCCGTAAGGGCCGTGACCTGGCCATTGGCATCGATGCGGATCCAGGAATCCAGATTGGGCGCTTTCGCCAGGCTGCCCGGCAACGCCGGGCTCTGCGCAGCCTTCTGCTCCTGTGCCACCGCATGGCGAAGCGAGAAGCTGACGATCAGCGCGCCGGTGCCGGCCAGCACGCTGCGGCGATCGAGAACCACCGGCGCGGTCATCGGACGCTCCTGTCGCTTGCGGCGTCGGCCGTATCCATCAACCTGGCGGCGCGGTGCACTGCGCGCAGGATGCGCATATGGGTGCCGCAGCGGCAGAGATTCGACTCCAGCTCGGCGCGGATCTGCGCATCCGATGGCTTCGGGTTGCGCATCAGCAGCGCCTGCGCGCGCATCATCATCCCGGCGATGCAGTAGCCGCACTGCGCCGCCTGCTCCTCCATGAAGGCACGCTGGATCGGCGCCGGCGTGGCCACGGTGCCGAGCCCTTCGAGCGTCGTCACCTGCTTGCCTTCGACCAGGACCAGCGGCGTGACGCAGGACAGCACCGCCTTGCCGTCGACGATCACCGTGCAGGAGCCGCATTGCCCGAGCCCGCAGCCGAACTTGGCGGCATTGAGCGCCAGATCATTGCGCAGCACATAGAGCAGCGGCGTATCCGGTTCCGCATCGACCTGATGATCCCGGCCATTGACCTTCAATATCATCATGGCTTGCCTCGCTGTCTGGATTCTGATGGCGTGTCGCGCGCCGCAAGCGACGCGGCCTGCACCGCCCGCGCATCACGCACCGCCTTGTCGAGATTGGCCCACGCCGGCCGCTTGCCGAATCGGGCGCGCAGATAGGCCGTGAGCGCAACCATCTGCGCATCATCGATGCTGGCGGCGAAGCCCGGCATGATCGGGCTGCGCTCGCCTTCGACGGCGCCAACGCCCGACAGCACGATATTGAGGAGGTTGCGCGGGTCGGGGCTCGCGATCGCCGTGCTGAGCGCGAGATTGATGCCGCCATAGGGCAGCGCGCGGTTGCCCTCATGGCAGGAGGCACACGCCGCGGCATAGATCGCCGCGCCGGCAGCATGGGCCTGTGCCGCATCATCCGAAGACGATTGTGCTACGACGTCGGCTGGCCGCTTGCGATCCGGCGCCGGCGCGCCCGAGATATCGGCCATGTACACGGCGATGGCCCGCACGTCGCTGTCGGGCACCGTTGCCAGATTGCCGACCACTTCAGCCATGGGCCCGCGCGCGGTGCCATGATCGGCCTGCCAGCCGTGGCGCAGATAGGCGTAGAGCGCGTCGGCGGTCCACCGCACCGGGGCGTGCGAGGTGTCGTTCAGCGCGTAGGCATGCCAATTGTCGACCTCGCCGCCGGAGAACTGCGCATTGACGCGCTCGGCGCCCAGCGCGTTGCGCGGCGTGTGGCAGGCGCCGCAATGCGCGAGCCCCTCCACCAGATAGGCGCCGCGGTTCCATTCCGCGCCCTTCGCCGAGTCCTGAGGGGCATCGCCGCCGCGAAGATACAGCAGTTTCCACCCTGCGATCAGCGGTCGATAGTTGAACGGAAACGACAACTGATTCGCCGGCGGCGACGCGTGGACCGGCTGTCGTGTCATCAGGAATGCATATAGTGCCCGGTCGTCCGCATCCGAGACGTTGGTGAAATGGTCATAGGGAAAAGTCGGGTAGAGATGCTGGCCATCGCGCGCCACGCCCGAGCGCATCGCGCGGACGAACGCCTCCTCCGGCCAGCGCCCGATGCCGGTTTCGGCATCCGGCGTGATGTTGGATGAGAAGACGATGCCGAACGGCGTTGGAACCGGGAGCCCGCCGGCATAAGTCGCGCCGCCCTGCACGGTATGGCAGGTGTTGCAATTGCCGATCGCGGCGAGTTCGCGGCCGCGTTTGACCGCATCGGGGTCGAAGGTATCGGCCCGCGGCGGCGCAATGGCGGCAATCTGCGGCCGCCAGGCGACCGCGAGGCCCATTGCCGCGCCCGCGACCAGCACGATCGCGGCAATGCCTGTGATGATCCGCAGCTGACCAGTCATGCTGAATTGAGTTTGTTGTTGGGACGTGTATTAACACCTTTCGTTCCGGTATCGTTCGGCCATAAGACCTCGATCACCGCCTGTTGACCCCAAGGAAATCCTGGGAAATCCCAAAGGGATCGCGCAAGGGACCATGACCGCCCAGCCCGCCCTCGATCGCGCCTCCGCCCCGTCTCGCGATGCGCTGTCCGTGCTCAGTTCCGTGTTCGGCCTGTCGGGCTTCCGCGGCGCGCAGGAAAAGATCATCCGCCACGTCACCGATGGCGGCAATTGCCTGGTGCTGATGCCGACCGGCGGCGGCAAGTCGCTGTGCTATCAGCTGCCGTCGCTGCTGCGCGACGGCTGCGGCATCGTGGTGTCGCCCTTGATCGCGCTGATGCGCGACCAGGTCGCGGGCCTCACTGAAGCCGGCGTCAACGCCGCGGTGCTGAATTCGACGCTGTCCTATGAGGAAGCCTCCGAGGTCGAGCGGCGGCTGCTCGCCGGCGATCTCGACCTGCTCTATGTGGCGCCGGAACGGCTGCTGACGCCGCGCTGCCTCAATCTGCTCGGCCAGGCGCAGATCGCGCTGTTTGCGATCGACGAGGCGCATTGCGTCTCGCAATGGGGCCATGACTTCCGCCCGGAATATATCGGCCTGTCCGCACTCGCCGAGCGCTTCCCGAAAGTGCCGCGCATCGCGCTGACCGCGACCGCAGACGCGCTGACCCGAAGGGAGATCGCCGAGCGGCTGCAGCTTACCGACGCACCGCAATACGTCGCGAGCTTCGACCGGCCCAATATCCGCTACGAGATCGTCGACAAGCAGAATGCGACCACGCAGCTGAAGAACTTTATCAAGGAGCGGCATGCCGGCGACGCCGGCGTGGTGTATTGCCTGTCCCGCGCCAAGGTCGAGGATGTCGCGGCGGCGCTCAGCGAGGCCGGCATTGCCGCGTTGCCCTATCATGCCGGGCTCGACGCCGGCCTGCGTGCCCGGCATCAGGACCGCTTCCTCAACGAGGACGGCATCGTGATCGTCGCCACGATCGCGTTCGGCATGGGCATCGACAAGCCCGACGTGCGCTTCGTCGCGCATCTCGATCTGCCGAAGAGCATCGAAGCCTACTACCAGGAGACCGGACGTGCCGGCCGTGACGGCAAGCCGTCGGCCGCGTGGATGGCCTACGGGCTCTCCGACATCGTGCAGCAGCGCCGCATGATCGATGAATCGACCGGCTCCGACGCCTTCAAGCGCGTCTCGGTCGGCAAGCTCGACGCGCTGGTTGCGCTGGCTGAAACGGTGCATTGCCGCCGGCAGCGCTTGCTCGGCTATTTCGGCGAGACCCGCGCGGAGGAAATCTGCGGCAATTGCGACAACTGCCTGACGCCGCCGCGCGTCCGCGACGGCAAGGTGCTTGCACAAAAGCTGCTGTCCTGCGCCTACCGCACCGGGCAACGTTTCGGCGCCATGCACCTGATCGACGTGCTGGTCGGACGGCTGACCGAACGGGTCAAGCAGTTCAACCACGACCAGCTGTCGGTGTTCGGCATCGGCCGCGAGCTCAACGAGAAGCAATGGCGCGCGGTGCTGCGCCAGCTGGTGGCGATGGGCCATCTGCGCGCCGACAGCGACGCCTTCGGCGCGCTTGTTCTGACCGACAGCGCCCGCGGCGTGCTGAAGGGCGAGACCGCGGTGATGCTGCGCGAGCAGCCGGAAGGCGCGCGCAACCGCGCAGTCCGCGGCAAGTCGCGCCGCGGCGAGCTTGTGCCCGCACCCGACAGCCCGGGTGGCGTCGCAAATCCCGCGCTGCATGCGGCGTTGCGCGCCTGGCGCTCGGACGTCGCGCGCCAGCGCGGCGTGCCGGCCTATGTCGTGCTGCACGATTCCACCATCGACGGCATCGCCGCGATGCGGCCGGACACGCTGGGCGAGCTGCGCAACATCGCAGGGATCGGCGACAAGAAGCTCGAGCACTACGGCGACGAGCTGATCCGCATCGTGAAGGCGACGGAAGGCTGAACCTGGGCCAAGCTATATCCAGATCCGCCAGCATTTCCGGATCAGTCTCGAACGAAGCGGCGTCCGGATGTGCGCCAATGGTCGGCAGATCTAGGGCGACTGCACCTCAACCTTGATTGGCGAGGCAACATTTCTTGTATTTCTTGCCGCTTCCGCATGGACATGGATCGTTGCGTCCGACATGGCGGAGGGGATTCCTCACGGGCTCCGAGGGCATCCATTGCGTGTCGAGATCGTCCTCGGCGTCATCGTAATCGGTCCACGCCAGCGCATCGACCACATCTTCGATATAGCCGAGATAACTTTCCTCGAAGCGGGTAATGTCGTCGGGTCTCTGCTCGGCGGTGGCGAGCAAGTCGTCGAACTCGCTGCGTACGAACGGCGAGTCAGGGATGCGGCCATCGTCGATGGCGCTATGCACCAGCGGTGCCAGCTCGCGTAGTCCCAGCAAGGCAATTGCCTGCTGCCAGCCATACCAAGCTTGGCCCTCATCGTCGGCAAGTCTGTCCTCAAAGAATGCTACGAGCAGGTGTCGCATCCGCTCGTGCGGGATGCGTCCGTTCCACGTAAGGAAGGCTGCCGCGCCGAGAATTTGGTCGCGGACGAACTGATCAATGGATCGATCCCCCACCATGCCCAATAGTGTATCGACGTCCCCATCGAAAACGCCGGCGACGATGCTCGCCATGCTTTGGGGCACAACATCCCCGAGCAGATAATCGAGCTCGGCTTCGGGCCGGCGCAGCAACCGCAGCAGGTCGCGGCATACGTCCTGGTCGCGGGCTCCGCCGAGGATATAGAGGCCGCGGAACAGAAGCGTGACCTCGTCGTCGGAGAGCGCTTCACCATTCGCCGCACGAGCGACCAGGGCGCGCAGCGGCGGAGCCGCCTCTTCCATCCTGACCAGACACATCCCAACCGCAAGGGCAGGTAACCGCTTTTCAGTAGCGACCGCTTCCAGGTAACCGTCGATCGGCCCCAAGTCGCCCCGCTTGAAGATAGCTTCTACTTCTTCCTTCTTCATGGGAACTCGATCTTTTCGGGCAGGTGAACGATCGCGACAGAACAACTACCGGATCACCGCTCATCCCCATACTCTACCAGAGACAGCATAGGAGCTATTCGCTGGACGGCAATACGCTTGCTTGCGGGCCGCGCCGCCCTCGCCCTAATCTTCGTCCATCGCGTCCAACGAGGCGCGGACACGACATAACGATATAGGGAAGAGACGGCCCATGGCTCAGGAGAGCACCGCGCGCAAGGCTGCGCGCCCTGCCGAAACCGGAACGTTCGATGCCGTGGTGATCGGCGCCGGGTTCGCCGGCATGTACATGCTGCATCGGCTGCGCGGACTCGGCTTCACCGCGCGGGTCTATGAAGCCGGCGGCGGCGTCGGCGGCACCTGGTACTGGAATCGCTATCCCGGCGCGCGTTGCGACGTCGAGAGCCTGCAATATTCCTTCTCGTTCTCCGAGGAACTCGATCAGGACTGGAGCTGGTCGGAGAAATATTCTCCGCAGCCCGAAATTCTCGCTTACGCCAATCACGTCGCCGATCGCTTCGATCTGCGCAGCCAGATCGTGTTCGACACCCGCGTCACCGCGGCGACCTTCGACGAGCAGGCAGGCACATGGCTGATCGAGACCGACCGCGGCGACAGGGTCACCGCAAAGTTCTGCATCATGGCGGTCGGCTGCCTGTCGGCGCCGAACCGGCCGGCTTTCCCAGGCATGGCGGATTTCCGCGGGCCGATCTATCACACCGGCGAATGGCCGCATGAGGGTGTCGACTTCACCGGCCTGCGTGTTGGCGTGATCGGCACCGGCTCATCGGCGATCCAGTCGATCCCGATCATCGCGCAGCAGGCCTCCGAGCTCACCGTGTTCCAGCGCACCGCGACGTGGTCGGTGCCGGCATGGAACGAGCGGCTGTCGGCGGAATATCTGAGGGAAGCCAAGGCGCATTATCCCGAGCTGCGCGCAAAAGCCCGTGCGCGCCCGACCGGCTTCTATTTCCAGTTCAACGCCCAGCCCGCCTTGCAGGCGAGCGAGCGGGAGCGCGAGCAGCAATACGAAGAAGCCTGGCAGCGCGGCGGCCTGCCCTTCCTCGGCGCGTTCGGCGATCTCCTGTTCGAGAAGGCCGCCAACGACACCATCGCCGATTTCGCGCGCGAGAAGATCCGCGGCATCGTCAAGGATCCCGCGACGGCCGAGCTGCTGTGCCCGCGAAACGTGTTCGGCTGCAAGCGGCTCTGCGTCGACACGAATTATTTCGAGACCTACAATCTGCCGCATGTGAAGCTGGTCGACGTGTCGACGACGCCGATCGATCGCTTCACGACGGAAGGCATTATCGTCGACGGCACCGAATACACGTTCGATGCGATCGTCTCCGCCACCGGCTTTGCCGCCATGACCGGCTCGTTCGACAAGATCGCGATCACCGGCCGCGGCGGCCAGACACTGGCCGAGAAATGGCGGGCGGGCCCGCGCGCCTATCTCGGCCTTGCCTCCGAGGGCTTTCCGAACCTGTTCATGATCACCGGGCCCGGCAGCCCCTCGGTGCTCGCCAGCATGATCCAGGCGATCGAGCAGCATGTCGACTGGCTGGCGGATTGCATCAGTCATATGCGCGACATTGGCGCCGGCACGATCGAGGCGGTCCGCGACGACGAGGACGCCTGGGTCGCCCATGTCAACGACGTCTCCACGGTCTCGCTGCGCTCGACTTGCAGCTCCTGGTATGTCGGCGCCAACATCCCGGGCCGCCCCCGCGTGTTCATGCCCTATATCGGCGGCTTCCCGATCTATGTGCAGAAGTGCAATGAGGTGATGAACTCGGGTTACGACGGCTTCGTGCTGCAGGGCGGGCGCAACGGCAATGCACCGCCGCAGGTGCGCTTCACCGAGCGCTGGCAGGTGCCGCTCGACATCGAGGTGATCTCGCCGGCCGCGGTCGCCGCGAAGCGAGTTCCCGTGGTCTGAGTGCCGGCGGTATCCGCACCGGGATTGCGCATGATAGTGTCGCGCCGGTCCGCGCTTCAAACCGCGGGCCGACGGGGAACATGGCCGACACGGCATTGCAGGGATTGATCGAGCGGATCGGCGCCGACCATGTGGTGCGCCGGCTTGGGATCGAGGCCGCGCACGAGAAGCAGCTGTTCGGCCAGGGCACGCTGGTGTTCAATGTCGAGAACTGGAAGCTGGCGCCGCGGATCATCGAGACCGCGCTCAAGGTGACCGGCCTGCACGGCCGCGCGCGGCGCAATGCCGATAGGGTAGAGGTGCGGCGCAACCTGGTGACGTCGGCGCGGCTGCCGGCGGCCTTCGACGGCTTCACCATCCTGCAGCTCAGCGATCTCCACGCCGACATCAGCCAAGGCGCGATGCGGCATCTGATGGACATCGTGCGCGATATCGCCTGCGATATCTGCGTTCTCACCGGCGACTACCGCGGCAAGACGTATGGGCCGTTTGAAACGAGCCTCGCGCTGATGCGAGATCTGTGCGCGCGGATCAAGCTGCCGCTCTACGGCATCCTCGGCAATCACGACAGCATCCGCATGACGCCGGCACTGGAGGCGATGGGCATCAGGATGATGTTCAATGAGCAGGAGCCGATCACGCGCGATGGCGCGACGATCCACCTCGCCGGGATCGACGACGCGCATTTCTACCGCACCGACGACATCGCAAAGGCTGCCGCGGCGATCCCGCGCGATGCGTTCTCGATCCTGCTGGCGCATACGCCGGAATCCTATCGCGCGGCGGCGGCCGCCGGCTTCGATCTGATGCTGAGCGGCCATACCCATGGCGGCCAGCTCTGCCTGCCCGGCGGTATCGCCATCAAGCTCGAGGCGCGGCTGCCGCGCCGGATGGGCAGCGGCGCCTGGCGCTTCGGCGCGCTTGCCGGCTACACATCGACCGGCGCCGGCACCAGCCTCGCGCCGGTGCGGCTGAACTGTCCGGCCGAGATCACCGTGCACACGCTGCGGCGGCTCGGTTGAGCTCACCCCGCCCGTACGTCGCAGGCGCCCATTGCCAAAATATCGAAAACAACCCCATGCAAAGTAGCCGGAGGCTGCCCGGACGTCGCAAGGAAAGACGCGTGGCCGGTAGCCAGATGCAGTCGCCCTGCGGTAAGGACGGGAGGACGGTGTAGCGGAGGTCTCAATTACCTTTCTTCGCGTTCGCGCTCTGCTCATTCACCGTGCAGGTGATCAGCAGCGTGTAGCCGCGCGCATTCTTGGCAATCTCGGCGGTTTCCTTCTTCATCTCCTCGCGCCACTCGGCGGTCCGGTACGCCACCGCGCTGTTGTCGAGAAAGTCGCGCAGCGCGCCGGTCTTGATCGCGAAATTGATGTTCTCCGGGATGGTCCCCGTCGCCCGCGCCATCCTGACCGCGTCGAGCTTGGCAGCCACCACGCCGACCACCGCGCCGGTAAGATCGAACAGTGGACCGCCGCTGTTGCCGGGCTGCACCGCGGCGCTGATCTGCAGATGACGGGTATCGTTGAGGATGCCGCTCAACGAAGAGACAATGCCCGTGGTGACCGTGAAATCGGACGTCAGCAATCCGTGATAGGGATAGCCGATCGCCACCACGCCGTTGCCGACCAGGATGGGGTTTTGCCTGAGGCTGACGACATCCTTGAACGGGGTCGGCGCCTGCAGCAACGCGAGATCATTGGTCTCGTCATCGGACACCAGGCGCAGCTTGACCGGCGCCTCACCGCTCAGGTTGCCCGTAATCTCGCTGCAGCCCCCGACGACATGGTGATTGGTGACGACGTGGCCGCTGCTGCTGACCACAAAGCCCGTTCCCGTCCCCGATCTCGCCTGTTTCTGCGTGGGTCCCGGAGCCGCCTGCTGCGGCGGCGCAGCCGCGGGCTTTGTCGCGACGGCGAACTCACCGGCATTGGCAACGCCGTTCTTCTTCACCGAGACGACGCAGTTGAGCAGTGCCGGCAGCAGCTGCGCGGTCTGATTGAGGTTGAACTGAAACAACTGGCCCTGCGCGAAGGCCGTCATCTGGCGCGCCTTGCGGAACTGGCTGATCAGCGCCGAGTTCACCGGCATCTCGACATTCACGAGCTGCGTGCCGAGCGGCATGCCGTAGACGTTGAAGGCCGGCTGACCATCGAAGGTCAGCGCAAGCGGAAAGGCCTCGCCCGCCGTCAAGCGCCAGCTCTCATGGGCAAAACCAAGGCGCCAGCTGCCATTCTCGGCGATCGACACCATGAAGAAGATGCCGCTTTGATACGTGGTGCCCGCCGAGCAATGGGTGAAGGCGCCATTCTTGTCGTTGGTGAAGGCGCCACCCTTCCAGTTGCCGACGCTGATCGAACCGTAGGGACCGCGGGCGCTCGACGGAGTTGCAGACGCAAACAGCCATGCGGCCGCAACGACCGCCCAGATCGCAACTCTCATGACGCACACTCCCCCAGCCACAACCCCATCATAGGAGGCGGAGAAATTCATCCGCAAGTGGAGCGCGGCTTGGTCTTTGGTCCTGCAGCCACGCAAGCCCGCCGCGGATGAGGCAATCGCCACACCCTCAGGTTACAGAGCATATGTTCTTATTTTGTTCATGTGTCAATCGAGGTGCTGTCCGTATTTAAGCCCCCGTGTCCTGGAGTTGGATTTCGGAGTGTCCTAATTCGGATTAAGCAGAACAGAGGCGGCATCCGGGGTTCTCCGTGGGTGAACGGAGTTCCAGCCAGCCTGGGCGCCGCTATCGTCTCCCGTAGCATTCCACACGGAATACCCCGCCATCGCAGGGGTTGGAAGCTGAGGGAGGTCGAGCAAGCCATGGAAAGCGAAAGCACGCCTTCAAGGCCGGGTGAAGCCGCATGGGAAGCGTTGACATTCGATGAGCCGGTCAACGTCGCGCTAGCCATCTGGGCGGCGCTATTGGTGGCCCACGTCATCGCGGCGTCGGTGTATTATTGGCGGGAGCAGCGCAGCCCGGAATGGTTGGCCGCTCTTGCGGTTTTGGCATACTTGCCGATCTTGGTGCCGATCGTCTGTCTTGGCCTTGTCTTTAAATATCTGATCCGGCCGCTGATCGGAAAAATAAGACTGTTTCGGCGAAGGTCCGATATCAAAGGCGTCGTTGAGTAAGGCCGCCTCAGTCATGGCGTCCTATCTCCAGACAAATCGCTACAAAGGCGCTCGGGATCGCCACTTCCGCAGAAACACGGCCCCAGTGCCGGGGGACACTGAGGCTATGGCAAGGTCCCGCGTTTACGCGAACAGAAGCCACGCTATGCTGGCAAGAAGCCCGATGAACGACATTGCCAAAACGCTGGCGAAGGCAATCTCCACACCGTCTATCCGCTCAGAATGCAATCGCATCAAACCGCCCCTCCGGCGAAAAGGGATTGAAATTCTGTAACGGATTGCAGGCGTCCTGGTTCCTTGCAGCGAGTGTCCTAGCCAGGACAGCACCTCAACCCGGACACTTCCCGTTCGCCGCGAAGACGGGGGTACTGCGGCTCCTCAACCGAGGAGCGCCCAGCGAGGGAATGCCTACGGCGCCAGGCCGCGCTGAGCGCCCTCAGCCCATTTGGCCCTGTTGGCGATCACTGCGAGCCGCCTATTAATTCCGGCTTCGGTCCGGCGCATATGATCCGCTATCAGCCGATGATCCAGCCCAGCTTCATGCAACGCGACCAACAAGCGCTCCTCGATCTCAGTCCAACTCTTGAACCGGTTCGCACGCATTCGACAAGGCCCGCCTTGGAGCTCAAACAAACGGCCCCAGCACTCGGCAAGGAGGCTGAGGCCGAGGAGCGCCCGTGGGGTAGGGAAAGATTCTGGACACCCCCGCGTGAGCTAGAACCTCGATGGCACGGAAGGGCATTTGCATATGTGAATGAGTGTCCTGATTTCCCCAGGCAAGTGTCCTAACTAGAACAGCACCTCAACCCGGACATTTCCCGTTCGCCGCGAGGGCGGACGCTATTGTTGTTCCCCAACCGAGGAGCGCGCCGGCGGATTTGGTTCGCTGAACCAGTACCAGGATGCGAGGGCATGGACGCCGACGCCGATCAGGAAAATGCCTGCATAGAGCTCGACTGCATGATTCATCGCCAGCAGGCGGGCATGCGGCGCGGCACCCTGGCCCTGGTAGACCCAGCACCAGTGCCCCACGGCGACGATGCCAACGCCGAGCGCGGCGGCGGCTCGGCCGAATGCATTCATCCTCACGCGATGGTCTCCCAACTCGCCCGGCCCGGCAAAAATACCGGGCGAAGCTGACGCGGACCTGACGTGCGACGGGAGGCGTGTAGCCCGGATGCAGCGCAGCGAAATCCGGGATGATCCCCGAGCGGCACGAACCCCGGATTGCGCTTCGCTCCATCCGGGCTACGGTTCTTCTCCTTCCCCCTGAAAGGGGGAAGGTCGGGATGGGGGTCGGCCGCAGGCGACGCTGCAAGCGGAGAAAGCAGATCCCCACCCGCTTTGCTCTGGCGAGCAAAGCGACCTCCCCTTTTCAAGGGGAGGTGAGAATGCGTCGCCCGGATGGAGCGCGACGAAATCCGGGATAATCCCCGAACAGCACGGGCCCCGGATTACGCTTCGCTCCATCCGGGCTGCGGCTCTTCTCCTTCCCCCTGAAAGGGGGAAGGTCGGGATGGGGGTCGGCCGCAGGCGACGCTGCAAGGGGAGAAAGCAGATCCCCACCCGCTTTGCTCTGCGCGCAAAGCGACCTCCCCTTTTCAAGGGGAGGTGAGAATGCGTGGCCCGCCTCAGCCGTTCCTGAACGCGTAGGCGTAGCCGTTGAGCGCCGGCGCGCCGCCGAGATGGGCGTAGAGCACCTTCGATCCGGCCGGGAAATAGCCCTTCTGCACCAGGTCGATCATGCCCTGCATCGACTTCCCCTCATAGACGGGGTCGGTGATCATGCCTTCGAGCCGCGCGCTGAGGCGGATCGCCTCCTTGGTCTCCTCCGACGGCACGCCGTAAGCCGGATAGGCATAGTCCTCGATCAGCACGACATCGTCCTCGACGATGTCGCGGCCGAGCTCGACCAGCTTTGCGGTGTTCTGCGCGATCGACAGCACCTGTGCCTTGGTCTGCGCAGGCGTGAACGAACCGTCGACGCCGATCACGTTGCGCGCGCGCCCGTCGGCGGCGAAGCCGACCAGCATGCCGGCATGGGTCGAGCCGGTCACAGTGCAGACGACGATGTAGTCGAACTTGACGCCGAGCTGGCGCTCCTGCGCGCGCACCTCTTCGGCGAAGCCGACATAGCCGAGCCCGCCATATTTGTGCACGGAGGCGCCGGCCGGAATCGCGTAGGGCTTGCCGCCCGCCGCCTTCACTTCCTCGATCGCCTGCTCCCAGCTCTTGCGGATGCCGATGTCGAAGCCTTCGTCGACCAGCCGCACATCGGCGCCCATCACGCGCGAGAGCAGGATGTTGCCGACGCGATCATAGACCGCGTCCTCATGCGGCACCCAGCTTTCCTGCACCAGCCGGCACTTCATGCCGATCTTGGCCGCGACGGCCGCGACCATGCGGGTGTGGTTCGACTGCACGCCGCCGATCGAGACCAGCGTGTCGGCATTGGAGGCGATCGCGTCGGGGATGATGTATTCGAGCTTGCGCAGCTTGTTGCCGCCATAGGCGAGCCCGGAATTGCAATCCTCGCGCTTGGCATAGAGCTCGACCTTGCCGCCGAGATGCTTTGACAGCCGATCGAGCTTCTCGATGGCGGTCGGCCCGAATGTGAGCGGATAGCGCGCGAACTTCTCCAGCATGCTGGCATCCTCATTGGTGGTCTGGAACGGCGGCCACAGCTATCACCCCTGGCGCGAAAGGTGCTCTCTAACTCGGCTTGAGGAGTTACCGGAAATTGCTGGATTTGCCCCAGATGATATGTTTTCTCTCACAAAACTGCTCAACCGTGAGAGATTCTTCCATGCCCGCGCGACTCGACCGCATCGACCTCAAGATGTTGAGATTGCTGCAGAAGAACGGCCGGCTCAGCAATGCCGAGCTGGCCGATCAGGTCGGCGTCAGCCCCGCCACCTGCCATCGCCGGACGCAGGCGCTGTTCGACGAGGGGTATCTCAGCGGCGTCCGCGCCATGGTGGCGCCGCGCAAGCTCGGCAAGGGCACGCTGGTCATGGTCGGCGTCGTGCTCGACCGCTCGACGCCGGAAAGCTTTGCGAGCTTCGAGCAGGCGGTGGCGAAGCTCAAATGCGTGCTCGACTGCCACCTCGTCGCCGGCGATTTCGACTACTTCCTCAAGATCCGCGCCGGCGACGTCGACGACTTCAAGCGCATCCATGGCGATCAGCTGATCGCGCTGCCTGGCGTGCGGCAGACCCGCACCTTCTTCGTCATGAAGGAGGTGGTGGACAATGCGGCGCTGGAGTTCTGAACCTGACGTGATCCCGGCGCGGGCGAGCGCCGTGAGCCGCCAGGTCGGCGGGCCTGCCCGAGAGAAGTAATCCCTTCATCCGACTTGATGGCCGACGCAAACCGGCGCAGTCTGTTCTGGAATCCCCGCGGGGTGCGGGATCGCGCGCGCGGACGCGCGGGGGCATTGATCCGCGGATGACAATCATGAGCGCCACGGCGATTCGACTGGTCATTCCGTTGCTGGCACTTGCCGCCGGCGGCACGGCGGCGCTCGTCTTCGGCATCCGCCAGACCCAGCAAATCCTGGGCGGGAACACGCCTTTGACGGCGACGGCACCATCCGCACCGGCCGCTCCCGCGCGAAACCAAGACGCGCGAAACCAGGACAAGACTGCGCTGGCAAAGGCGCAAAGCGAGACCGCTGCCTTGGCCGAGGCGCTGGCGGGACCGCCGCCAGCACCAGGCGGCGACGCGGTGCCGGAGTTCGACGTCGTCAACATCGAGCCGACCGGCGAGACCGTTGTCGCCGGCCGGGCGCTCCCGGGCACGACGGTGGAACTGTTGCGCAATGGCGAGGTGCACGATCGCGCCGTGGCGGACAAGTCCGGCCAGTTCGTCATGGTCCCGCGCCCGCTTCCGCCGGGAAACTATGACCTGACCCTGCGCATGACGCGCGACGGCAAGCAGGTGACCTCCACGCAGAGCGTGGCGGTGGCGCTCGAGGCTGCGACAAGGGAGCGGCCGATGGTGGCGCTGATGGCGCCGGACAAACCGGTCCGCGTGCTGTCGCAACCTGCGGCCACGGCGCCGGCGGCCGGGAAAGTGGCCATCGAGGCCGTCGAGACCGAACCGGACGGCAAGCTCCATGTGAGCGGTCAGGCAGCTCCCGGCGCGACCGTCAGGCTCTATCTCAACGGCAGTTTGATCACGTCCGCGACAGCCGACGAGAAGGGGCACCTCTCGGTCACGATCAACAAGGGCGTGACCGCCGGCAACTATCAGGTGCGGCTTGACGACGTCGACCCCACCTCCGGCAAGGTCCGCGCACGTGCCGAGGTGCCGTTCAACGTTCCGGACACGATGACGACCGCATCGATCCCGGCATCGCCAACCTCGTCCGGCCGTGCGGATATGGCCAAACCGCAGCTCGCCGCGGCGGCAACCGCCACCGCATCTGATGTGAAGTCCCCCTCCGCCGTGATCGTGCCGAAGATCACGACGACCACCGTCGCCCGCGGCGACAGCCTGTGGCGGATCAGCCAGCGTGCATTCGGCGCCGGACAGCGCTACGCCGTGATCTATCGGGCCAACTCGCAGCAGATCCGCAATCCCAATTTGATCTATCCCGGCCAGGTCTTCGTCGTGCCGGCAAGGTGAGACCGGCCTTCCGCCAACGGTCACTTGCCGGGGGATTTCAGGAACGCCACGATCCTGGCGCGATCCTCCGCCGAGCGCACGCCGGTATACGGCTTCATACCGTTGCCCGACACCACGGCCTCGGGATCCTCGATAAAGCGCAGCAGCGTGCTCTCATCCCAGACGATGTCGGATGATTTCATCGCCTCCGAATAAGGAAAGCTCGCAACCGATCCGGCCTTGCGGCCGACGACATTGTGCAGGTTCGGGCCGGCGCGGTTGTCGCCGTCCTTGACCGTGTGGCAGGTGCGGCAGGAATTGTTGAACGCCTGCTCGCCGGACACGCCGGCATCCTGACCATGGGACGGCGACAGCGCCACCGACATCAACCCGCAAACGACGACGATGAATCCCGGCCGCATCGATCACTCCGTCGGCAATTGCGCCAGGCAAACAGGCGCGCGCAGCACCACGTCTCGGGTGCCATGCGGTCAACGCAGAGGCCGCGTGAAAGGTCCGCTCGCGGCAGGCCCCACATCTGGCGCAGGCGCGCGCACCGCACTAGATGTGCTGCCATGCAACACCCCGCCCTGCAGGATTTCGTCGCCGGCCACCAGCGCTTGTTTGTCCTGACCGGGGCCGGCTGCAGCACCAATTCCGGCATTCCCGATTACCGCGACAGCGACGGCAACTGGAAGCGGACCCGCCCGGTCACCATCCAGGCGTTTTTGGGCGAGGCGGCGACGCGGCAGCGCTATTGGGCGCGCAGCATGGTGGGCTGGCGACGGTTCGGCCGCGCCGCGCCGAACGGCGCGCATCGCGCACTGGCCAAGCTCGAACGGCAAGGGCGCTGCGAGCTGCTGCTGACCCAGAATGTCGACCGCCTGCACCAGGCCGCCGGCAGCCAGCGCGTGATCGACCTGCACGGCCGATTAGACGTGGTGCGCTGCCTCGGCTGCGGCGCGACGATGCCGCGCGAACAATTCCAGGACGAGCTCGCGCGGCTGAACCCCGCCTGGCTCACGCTCGATGCCGCCGACGCACCGGACGGCGATGCCGATCTCGAGCAGGATTTTTCGTCGTTCGTGGTGCCGGCCTGCGAGGCCTGCGGCGGCGTGCTGAAGCCCGATGTGGTGTTCTTCGGCGACAACGTGCCGCGCGATACGGTCGCGTCAGCGCAGGCGCATCTCGAGCAGGCCGACGCCGTGCTGGTGGTCGGCTCCTCGCTGATGGTCTATTCCGGCTTTCGCTTCGTCCGGATGGCGGAGCAGCGCGGCCTGCCGATTGCCGCCGTCAATCTCGGCCGCACCCGCGCCGACGAGTTGCTCACCCTCAAGATCGAGGATAGTTGCGAGACGGCGCTGGCGTTTTTGTTGTAAGCCGCTGCTCTCTCCACGTCATTGCGAGGAGCGATAGCGACGAAGCAATCCATCGTTCTGCGGAGGGATGGATTGCTTCGCGGAGCCTGTCATCCGGCGGCGCTTCGCGCCGACCGGGTGGCTCGCAATGACGACGGGAGAATTATCGCACTACGCGCGATGGCGCGGCGCCTTGGCCATCGGCATGTTGGCGTTCCAGTGCGTCCAGCTGACGCTGGCGAGGCTGCCGAGGTCCGTCGCCAACGGACGACGGGTGCGGCGCTCGTACTCCGCGATGCAGCGGCCCGACTCGCCGATCTTGCGCTGCAATTCGTCGATCGTCATCTGCGTCGCGCGGCCGCAATTGGCCTTCCCGAGCTGATCGGCCTCGATCGCCTTCAACGCCGCCCGCAGCTTCTTGAGCTGCGCGCGCTGCCAGGCAATGTGACTATCGCTGTCTGCCGTCATGTGGCCGCCACCATCTTTGATCGTTGCACGCCATTGGGAACCTCGATGTCGACCTCGAGCATCGAGACAAACTTGCCACGGTCCATCCGGACCACGACCTTGTCGGGGTCGACGTCGATATGCTTGGAAACCACGCTCAGGATTTCCGAGCGAAGTGTCTCCAGGAGATCGGGCGCGCCGGTCCGGCCACGCTCATGCGAAAGCAGGATCTGCAACCGCTCCCGCGCGACGGGCGCCGATGCGGCGCGGCCGCCGAACAGCCGCATTACGTTCATCATGCCGCCCTCCGTCGCAGTAGCCGATCCATCAGCCCCTTGCGTTGAACCGGCACGGTCATCTCCACCGCCTCGCCCATCAGGCGGCGTACCGCGTCGGTATAGGCCCGCGCCGGCGCGCTGCTTGCTGCGTTCAGCGTGACCGGGCAACCGACATTGGAGGCGCGCAGCACGTCCTGGCTTTCCGGGACGATGCCGAGCAAGGGGGTCGCAAGGATTTCCAGGATATCGTCGATCGAGAGCATCTCGCCGCGCGCCGCGCGGCCGGCATCATAGCGGGTGACCAGAAGATGCTTCTCGACGCGCTCGCCGCGCTCGGCGCGGACCGTCTTGGAATCGAGCATGCCGATGATGCGGTCGGAGTCGCGCACCGACGACACTTCCGGATTGGTGACGATGACGGCTTCGTCGGCGTAGCGCATCGCGAGCGTCGCGCCGCGCTCGATGCCGGCCGGGCTGTCGCACAGGATCCAGTCGAACTTGGTCTTGAGGTCGGCGATCACGCGCTTGACGCCCTCTTCGCTCAGCGCGTCCTTGTCGCGGGTCTGCGACGCCGGCAGCAGCCAGAGATTCTCCAGCCGCTTGTCGCGGATCAGCGCCTGCGGCAGCTTGGCGACGCCCTGCACCACGTTGATGAGGTCGAACACCACCCGACGCTCCGCGCCCATCACCAGATCGAGGTTGCGCAGGCCGACGTCGAAATCGATGACGACGACGTTCTGACCCATTTGCGCGAGCGCCGCGCCGAGCGCGGCGGTTGAGGTCGTTTTGCCGACCCCGCCCTTCCCAGACGTCACGACCAAAACCTTGGCCATTCTCTCTCTCCTTGTGGTCGGTCAGTTCAAAGGTGTGATGCGCAGCATTTCGCCCTCGAGCCACGCCTGGGCGGGCCGGTTGCGCAAGCTGTCGGCGATTTCGTCCGCGGTCTGGTAGTAGCCGTCGATCGCGAGCAGCTCAGCCTCGATCCTCTGGCAGAAGATGCGGGCCGCCGAATTGCCGTTGATGCCGGCCATCGCGCGGCCGCGCAGCGTGCCGTAGACATGGATCGAGCCGCCGGCGACGATCTCGGCGCCGGAGCCGACCGAGCCGAGCACCGTGACGTCGCCCTCGGCAAACACGATCGACTGGCCGGAACGGACCGGGCTCTCCAGCAGCAGCGATGGCAACTTGGTCTTGTCCTTGTCCTTGTTTTTTTCCTGCGCCTGCGGCTTCTGCGGCTCGACATGGGTGATCGCGCAGGCCCGGCCGCCGGTCAGAAGCGGCGGCATGTTGGCGCCGAGCTTCGCTTCGTCGACCCCCTCGATGCCGAGGATGCGGATGTTGCGTTCAGCGAGGCTGCCGATCAGATGCGCGATCGCGGTCTGGCTGAGATCGACCGCCGAAAGGTCGAGCACGATCGGCTTGCCGGTGAAGAAGCCCGGCGACTTCGCCAGCGTCGCGTCGATCTCGGCCAGCCAGGACACGACAGGCACGACCGGCGAGAAAACGAACGCGACGTAGGAACGGCCGCGCATGCGGACCTGCTGACGTGCGACCTGTTGAGTTGCGTCCATCGCCCCTGACTCAGTTGTCTTGTCGAATGGTTAACAATCGGACCGCATGGTTAATCAAAGGTTAACGCGGTCAGGGTTTTCACCGATTTGGACAGCACTCGCCCCGGGACCTCGAAACGCGCTTCGGCGTTTGAACAGGTGGGATTGGGGGAGATACGGCCGCGTTTTTGAGCTGGATCAATTTTCTTCGCGCCAGACGGGGCTATCATTCCGGCAAGCGCTTACAGACCACGTCATGACCCACTCCAGCTGGATTGAGATCCTGCGGTGCCCGAAATGCCGACGCACGGGCCACGCTGAGCTGTCCGAGGTCGCCCCGCTTCGCAACCGAATTGTCCGGGTCTCGGAGGAATTCGAAGTTCGCCCCGACGAGCGCGGCGACGATTTCCAGTGCCGGACTTGCAAGCTGCCAGCCCTGCCATGACAGATGCCTTGGCTCGCAGCTGCCCGTCACGTCAGAAAACGTCATCGAATCAAATAATTGCAGCTATTCCGCCTTGATATTCGCCGATTTAACGATCGGCCACCACTTCTCGACCTCGGCAGCCTGATGGCCGCGCAGCGCGTCGGGGCCCTGTCGGTCGGGCGGCGGGATCTCCTGGCCGAGCTCGGCGAAGCGTTGCCGGACGGCAGGCTCGGCAAGCGCCGATATCACCGCATTCGACAGGATCGACACGACGTCAGCGGGCGTGCCTTTCGGCGCCCAGATGCCGTGCCAATAGGCGATATAGAGACCCGGCAATCCGGCTTCATCGACCGTCGGAATCTCCGCTGCCGATGCAAGCCGCGACGACTGGGTCACCGCAAAAGCCTTCACGGTCCCGCTCTTCACCTGCGGCAGCGAGTTCGAGGCCTGATCGAACATGATGTCGATATGCCCGGCCATCAGATCGTTCAGCGCCGGACCGGCGCCGCGATACGGCACGAAGGAGAAGTTCGCGCCGGTCAACTGCTGGAAGAACACGCCGGCGACATGCGCCCCGGATCCCGGGCCCGCGGTGCCCGCCGTCGCCTTGCCGCCATTGGCCTTGAGCCAGCCGATCAGCTCCTTCAGATTCTGCGCCGGCAGGTCGGGCCGGCCGATGATGAGCTGCGGCCCGCTTGCGATCAGCGCAATCGGCGCGAATTCGCGCACGTCATATTGCAGCTGGTAGATCGCGCCGTTCAGGCAATGCGTGCCCCAATGACCGATCGTAATCGTGGTGCCGTCCGGTGTCGCGCGCGACGCCCGCAGCCCCGCAACGGTGCCGGAGGCGCCGGTGACATTCTCGATGATGACGGGATGGCCGAGCGTGCCGCGCATATATTCGGCGAGGATCCGCGCCAGCACATCGGTCGGCCCGCCCGCGGCGAACGGCACGATCATGGTGACCGGGCGCGCGATGGTTTCCGCGCCGACACCGATCGACGCAAGCGGCAGCGTCGCCGCGCCGAGTGCAAGCTGCAGGAATGGCCGGCGGGATATGTTGGGCATCTGCGTTCCCCCTCATCTGTCATAGAGCCGGCATCGTCGGGCGGTCCAGCCTGAAGACGCGACGTCCGCCATTCGCTCGCTAGAAGCTCCAGCCCTTCGACGTGGCCCAGTCCAGCATGAATTGCTCGGTCTCGCGCCCGGCATCGGCGAGCCATGCGGTGAAGTCGGCGATGGCCCCGGCGCTTTCATTGTCGGCGAGATAAAACGAGCGGTATTCGCGCTTGCGCAGGCCGAGGTCGCCGAACGGCAGGCAGAGCTGGCCGGCCATCAGCTCGTCGATCACGAGAAACAGCGGAAACAGCCCGATGCCGATGCGCTCGATTGTCGCCTGCAGCGCGAAGAACATCTGCTCGAACCGCAGCGTCTCCTGATCCGCGCTCATCTCGCCGCCGGCCTGGGCGAGCCAGCGCGGCCAGTCATAGGGCTCGGTCAAATAGGTGATGAGGGTGTGATGCCGCAGATCATCGGGGGTGGCGAGCCGCCCGCGGCTCAAGAGATCGACATGGCAGACCGGCGCGATCAGCTCGGTCATGAAGTGCTGCGACATCCACCCGACCGGCTCGCCGACATTGCCGCGGATCGCGACGTCGAACGAACGATCGTTGACGTTAAGCGGCCCGATCGAGGTCAATAGCCGCAATTCGACATCGGCGCGCATCCGCTGGAACGACGCGATACGGCGGATCAGCCAGCGCATCGCGAAGGTCGGCGGCGCGCTGACGCGCAGCACCGACGGCGAGCCGTACGCCTTCATGTCCATCGAGGCGAGCGCCAGCCGATCGAGAATGGCCGTGACCTCGCGATAGTAGATCTGCCCGGCGGCGGTCAGCGTCAGTTGCGAGGGGGCTCGGCGAAACAGCTTGACGCCGAACCAGTCCTCGAGAAGCGCGACCTGGCGGCTGACGGCGCCGTGGGTGACGAGCAGCTCTTCAGCGGCCTTGGTGAAGCTGACGTGGCGCGCGGCCGCCTCGAATGTTCGCACCGCATTGAGCGGTGGCAACTTTCTCATGGTCGTGTCGCGTCTCCGGATGCATCAGGAAGATAGCGTGGCGGCGTCCGGATTGTCGAGGGCGCGGACGAATTGGGTGCGGTCGAGGTCGCCTTCCCAGCGCGCCACCACCACGGTCGCCACCGCGGTGCCGATGAAGTTGGTCAGCGCACGCGCCTCCGACATGAAGCGATCGATGCCGAGCAGCAGCGCGATGCTTGCCACGGGAACATGGCCGATCGAGCCCAGCGTCGCGGCCAGCACGATGAAGCCGCTGCCCGGCACGGCAGCCGCGCCCTTCGACGTCAACAGGCAGACCACCACGAGGCCGATCTGCTGGACCAGCGACATCGGCGTGTCGGTGGCCTGGGCGAGGAACACGGCGGCCATGGTCAAATAGATGCAGGTGCCGTCGAGATTGAAGGTGTAGCCGGTCGGGATCACGAGGCCGACGGTCGATTCCGCGCAGCCGGCGGCCTTCATCTTGTCGATGAAGCGCGGCATCACCGATTCCGATCCGGACAGGCCGAGCACCAGCAGCAGCTCCTCGCGGAGATAGCGGATCAGCTTGAAGATGCTGAAGCCGGCAAGGCGCGACACGACGCCGAGCCCGACGATCACGAACAGCACGCAGGTGAGATAGAACACCAGCATGAAGTGCGACAGCGCGACGATCGAGCCGACGCCGTATTTGCCGATGGTGAAGGCCATGGCGCCGAATGCACCGATCGGCGCGATCCGCATGATCATGCCGATCAGGATGAAGAGGATCTTCGACAGCCTCTCGATCGCCTCCAGCACCGGCTTGCCGCCCTCGCCATAGCGTTGCAGGGCGATGCCGAACAGCACGGCGAAGAACAGCACCTGCAGCGTGTCGCCGCTGGTGAATGCGCCGCCCACGGTCGACGGGATCACGTTCATCAGGAAGCCGACGACGGACTGGTCGTGCGACTGCGTCACGTAGGAGGCGACCAGGCGGGAATCCAGCGTATCAGGCGAGACATGCATGCCGACGCCGGGGCGCGCCAGGTTGATGACAACAAGGCCGAGGATCAGCGCCGCGGTCGTGGCGATCTCGAAATAGACAAGGGTTTTGACGCCGATCCGTCCGGCCTTGCGCATGTCGCCGAGGCTCGCAATGCCGTGCACCACGGTGAGGAAGACGATCGGCGCGATCGCCATCTTGATCATCTTGATCAAGGCGTCGCCGAGCGGCTTCAGCGCCGCGCCGATATCGGGCCAGAGATAGCCGACGAGCACGCCGAGCGCGATGCCGATCAGCACCTGGACATAAAGACGCGCATGCCAGGGCGCAGCGACGGCGTCGAGACGGGCGGCACCGTCATTGGTGATCGTGGACATGGGCGTCGATCCTCGGGAGTCTCTGGTGTTGGCCGCGCGGGAGAGATCATCGGCAGACGCCGATGCGGCAGCACTGGAACGTTGGCGGGCGATTGGCCGAAGCGCAAACGAGTTAAGCTCAGGCAGCGTGACCTCAGCTCACAGGCCGACGGGCGTCTCGATCGGCGATGGCGGCGCGAGGCGCGCATGAACCCACCCCGCGTGAGCCCACCTCACGCTCCGTCAGCATTACTCGTTTGCGGGCGCCGCCGGCTTTGGCCGACAAAAGCGGAGAGGCCGGTCGTCAGCCGGCGCAAGCTGTGAGGAGCGACAATGAGCAGACTTTCGGTGGCGGTGATCGGCGCCGGCATGGGCGGGCTTGCCTCCGCCGCGGCGCTGACCCGCGCAGGGATTGATGTGACGGTGTACGAGCAGGCCCAGCGCTTCACCCGGCTCGGCGCCGGCATCCAGATCGGCTGCAACGCCATGAAGGTGATGCGGGCGTGGGACCTCGAGCCGCTGCTGCGCCGCGAGGCGTTCTATCCGCGGTCCTGGAACAACAAGGAGCACGACACCGGCGAGGTTCGCTTCGACATGGTGTTCGGCCCGGCCGCCGAGGAGCGCTATGGCGCACCTTATCTGCTCGGGCATCGCGGCGATCTGCACGCGGCACTCGCCAGCGCCGTGCCTGAGAAGCTGGTTCGTCTCGACCACAAGCTGACCGCGATCGAACAGCGCGCGGACCGCGCGGTGGCGCTGACCTTCGCCAACGGCCACAGCACGACGGTCGACGCCGTGGTGGCGGCGGATGGCGTGCATTCCCTGGTCAAGGAACGGCTGTTCGGCCGTGATGAACCGAACTTCACCGGCCGCATCGCCTATCGCACGGTGTTCCCGGCATCGCTGCTCAACGGTTATCCGATCGACGACTGCACCAAATGGTGGGGACCCGATCGCCACATCGTCATCTACTACGTCAAGCCCGATCGCAGCGAGGTCTACTTCGTGACCAGCCAGCCGGAGCCTGGATTTACCGTGGAATCCTGGTCGGCCACTGGTGACGTCAACGAATTGCGCAGGGCGTTCGAGGGCTTCCATCCGCAGGTCCGCAAGGTGCTGGAGGCCTGCCCGTCGGTGCACAAATGGGCGCTGGTCGACCGCGATCCGCTGCCGCGCTGGAGCGAGGGCAACATCACGCTGCTCGGCGACGCCTGCCATCCGATGACGCCGTATATGGCGCAGGGTGCGGCGATGGCGATCGAGGACGCCGCGGTGCTGTCGCGCTGCCTCAAGGGCGTGGATCGCGACGGCGTTGCCGACGCCTTCCGCCGCTTCGAGGCAACGCGCAAGCCGAGAACCTCGCGCGTGCAGGCGAGTTCGCGCACCAACACCTGGCTCAAGAACCCGACCGATCCGGACTGGGTCTACGGCCATGACGCCTGGACCACGCCGCTCGCCGAGCCGGCGCTGGCCTGATCACAATCAACAGGAGACAATAATGACCGACGCAAATCCCCGCGGCGAGAAGTTCGAGCGCGGGCTGCAAACCCGCCGCACCGTGCTCGGCGACGCCTATGTCGAGCGATCGCTGAAGGCGGCCGACGATTTCAACTGGCCGATCCAGAAGCTCGCGACCGAATATTGCTGGGACGAGATCTGGAATCGCCCCGACCTCGACAAGCGCAGCCGCAGCCTGCTCAACCTCGGCATGATCGCGGCGCTGAACCGGCCGCATGAGCTCAAGGTGCATATCCGCGGCGCGCTCAACAACGGACTGAGCAAGGCCGAGTTGCGCGAGGTGTTCCTGCAGATCGCGGTCTATTGCGGCATGCCCGCCGGGCTCGACAGCTTCCGCATTGCCAAGGACGTGTTCGCGGAGATGGGCCTTGTCGACTGAACCGGCCCCGATCGAGATTGCTGCGTGGCAGGGCTTTGTCCGGCACGAGGTGCAGGGCAAGGCCGGGCGGAGCAGCGTCCGCAGCGGCGGCCCCGAACGCGGGACGCCTGTGCTGCTCTGCCATTCGATCCTGACCAGCAGCGCGATCTGGCATCGCCAGGCACTCGCGCTGGCCGCCCGCGGCCATCGCGTGCTCGCACTCGACAGCAGGGGTCACGGACAATCGCAGGCGCCGCGCGGTCCCTACGCCATGGACGATCTGGTGGCGGATGCGATCGCGGTGCTCGATCACTTCGGTATCGTGCGGGCGCACGTGATCGGCGTCTCCCAGGGCGGCATGACGGCGTTCGGTCTCGGCGTGCGCCATCCCGACCGCCTCCTCAGCCTCTGCGTGATCGCCGCATGGGCCGATGCACCGCCACCATTCGCCGCCGCGTGGGACGATCGGATCGCGCTGGTGCAAGCGCAAGGCATCGCGGCGCTGGCGGCGCCTACCGCCGAGCGCTGGTTCGGACCCGCCTTTCTCACGGCACATCCGGCGATCGCCGCGACGCTGCTCGACTGCATCAACCAGACCGATCCCGAAGGCTTCATCGGCTGCGCGCGCGCAATCCAGTCCCTCGCTTATCTCGACGGCGTCAGGCAGCTGCAAGTGCCGCTGACAATGATCGTGGGCGCAAACGACCAGCTGCTGGTGCAGCCGATGACGGAGCTTGCGACGCTGCTGGGTTGCCGGCTCGTGATCATTCCCGGCGCCGGGCATCTGCCTCAGGTCGATCACCCGGACGAGGTCGACGCCGCAATCAAACTGCACCTGCGCGAGTTTGGGCGTGTGGCGTGAGGCGTGTCATCCGACCGCGAACGCCGCTCCAATAATTATTGGAGGTGTAAGGTGCTTCACATGCAACTCACAAGCGATGAGGTTGAATCGTGCGGACTACTTGTGCAGGAGGAGAACTCTATGTCCACGTATGTGACAGGCTTCACAAGAGACGCCAAATCCCAGAACGTCGTCGAGTTCGCGTCTGACCTGGCCCCGGACACCTGGATATCGATACCGCGGGGCCTGATCGAGAATATCAAGGAATTGCCCGGCAAGTCGGCACAAGGCGCTTACGTCAGGGCGGGCATCAAGCTCGCGGAGCCGGCCTCGCCTGAGGGAAAAGTCTTTGCAGCACTGACCGACGGGCTCAACACCGCAATTGTCTCGCTTTCGCGGAAGGTCGCCCCCGCCCTGGACAGCACCGGCAAGGCAACGCACGCGAGCGACTCATGCATCCGTTGTCTCGAGGCCTGCAAGCTGATCGTCCTTTCGCCGGACGACCCATTTGCTCAGATTACTTGCATGTTGGGGTGCGCGGCTTGCCCATGAGCTCCTGAAAGAGAGGCTGGGCTACCCGATCGGCATCTGCGCGGGTTCAACCAATCGACATGGCGCTTGCCGTCCGCCGCAAGGCACCACTTGGCGGCGGCGAACGGCACGAGCTTGCGTCGGACGCAACCGGGCACACGATGTATTTGCTTTACGCCCGAGGAAGACCCGCGACTTCGTCGCGGGTCTCCGGGGAATTGGCTATGCCAATCAGTGGACCGAACGGTCGGTGCGGGCAGCGGCCCGCGCGGTCGTCATCTTGTTGCGGGGCGTCAGAACGCTGAGTTGATGCGGCGTCGCCGACGTCGTCGCCACGGGCGCTTGTTCGCGGGCGTTGGCGGCGCCAATGACGCCGGCCTGCACCGCCGAGATCGGCAGGCCCGCGGCCTCGTAGGTCGGAAGCTCCGCGGCGGACACGGCGGTTGCGCTCGCGATCGCGAGAGCGGCGGCAATGGTGGAGAGGGAAATCTTGATCACGGAAGGCTCCTCAATGGCACGTGAGAAGCAGAGTTAGTCAGCTATTATTGCAATGCAATATCAATGTTGCCGCACTGCACAAATAATTGATCGCCTGCGCGCCAGGCGGGCACCAGCGGCCGTCGTGAACCGCTGCTCGTTAGCTTCGGGTGTCAGGGATTGCCGCATGCTTCCTTGACCGTCCGAGAGAGATCTCGGCGCGCCCAGGCTTGTCCCGGCCATGACGGCGCGGAAGAATCGGTTCATTCCAAATGCGATTGCCCTGCTATCGACCCGATGCGTCGTTCGACCTTCCGAACTGATGATGATGCAGGTCCACGTCGGGGTACTCAACAATGATGATCCGCCCTCCTAGAATAGCGGCTTGCCGTCCGCCTCCCCATGGTGCGATGACACCATCCTGATGCGTAGAGCTCGGCGCAGTCGTCGGAATGTTCGCCTCATCCGGAGACACCAATGCCGCGGTATTTTTTTCATCTCCACGGCGGCCATTCAGTGCTCGATGATGTCGGTTTGGATCTTCCCGACATTTTCGCCGCACGGACGACGGCGATTGAACTGAGCGGCGAGATACTCAAGCACGACGTGACGGAGCCATTCTTGCGTCATCTTCGCTGGCATGTCGAAATCAGCGACAGCCCCGAACCGGGCGGCCAGTCACTGTTCGTCCTTCGGTTTTCCATTGCGGCATGAATAGCAGCGAACGCAGCGCTCGCCTGGGGCGCCTCGTGGCCATTTCAAAACTTCGCGATCGAGCGAAGCGTGCAAGCTTGATGTCCGGGAGGAGTACTCAGAACGCACCGGAGACACGCTGAGCGAAAGCTGCAATTCCAGTCCATTGTGGCCGGACCAGCCGCCGGCTTGCCTTGGCTCGCAGAAACCAATCACCACTACATCATGGAGAAGAAGCTTTCTGCCGATCCGCTTTCAAACATCACCGCCTGGTGTCTCGAATTTGTTTTCGCGCCTAGACCTGACCTCGGAGGTCCCGCATGACAGCAAGACACGTCTGGTACGTCTCCTTCGTTGATCAACGCGATGCTCCGCCCGACAGGCACGCACGAAGGACTGCGACATTCGTATCCGAACAGGATGCGAAGCAGTTCACAAGGAAACTGGCGGAGGACCGGCGCATCGAGAGACTCTCGGCTGGAACGATCAACCCGTACCGACCAAAACGGGTCATCGGATCCAGGGAAATTGGCCAGTGGCTTGGCAAGACTTAGGCCACCATGGTGATCCGCAGTTGAGCTTGCCCCCACCGTGGAACGACGATCCATCTCTTAAAACGGCCGCGCCTGGAGAGTAGTTGCGAATGCGAATGATGAAACCAAGCTACTCCGTTCTTGCTGACCCACAAGGGATGACGCAAACCGTATTCCGATGTTTGGCCTGGGGATTAATCCTGGGCCTCTTCATCGTCACCGATACACCGCTGGCATTCCGTCCGCACACGTTGGTATCGGCGAACATTGATCGTTTTGCAGCTCTGTTCATTATCGGGGTCGCCTTTTCGCTCGCCTATCCGAAGCGCGTGCTGCCAATACTGCTCGTCCTGCTAGCCATAGTCGTCGGCTTCGAACTCATCCAAAGACTGCTCCCCGACAGACATGGATACGTGAGGGACATGCTCGTCAAGGGCGCCGGCTGCTGTGCAGGCGTTTTCATCGCAACTGCCTTGAGACGCTCGTTCTCTGTATTCTCCAAGCGTACAGGCAGCCCGTTGATCTAGCGGGAATGATCATCTCGCGCGAAGCTCGACGAAAAAATGCCGTCGCCGCTATTCGGCGGATGGAACGCCGGCCGGCCCGGAATATGAGACGGCAAGCGTCGCAAGGACGGTCCTGTTGCTGATCTCGAGCTTGCGGAAGATGTGGTGCAGATGAACCTTGATGGTACCGTCGGCCACCTTCAGACGGCGGCCAATCTCCTTGTTCGACAGGCCCTCCGACACCAAACGCATGATCTGACGCTCGCGGTCCGTCAGCACCGCAAGATATTTCTCCGGGATCGTCGCTTGCGCATAAGGGATGGCTTCTTCGTACGAGGGCGAAGGCAACGTCTTCTGGCCGTCGGCGACTTGCCGCAACGTCTGCAAGAGCGTTTCAGGCTCCTCCTCGCTCAGAAGAACGCCGCAAGCTCCCGCTGCTGCGAGCACGGCGAGATCGCGATCCTCAACTGAGGCGGCAAGAAACACGAGCCGCACACCGAGCGCCCCGGAATTTGCGACCTCGAGCATGGCCTGCCCAAAAATGTCGGGCATCGACATGTCCAGAATGGCGATGTCCGGCGCAAGGCTCTGCATTGCCTTGAAGCAGCTCGCAATGTCATTGCAGCGAGCAACAACTTTGAAATCGCGCTCTGCTTCGAGCAGGCAGTTCAGACCCAATAAAACGACTGGATATCTACTGGCAATTACAACACGACTGAAATGCATTTCCGATCAACCCTTAGTCCCCCTCCAGTTCAGATCGGCGCCCATGTCATTAATAAGTTACTCTAATATGAGACATGCTAGTAAGGTTTTGTTGTCGCTTGGTCCCGTGAATTTACTGCCTGGAGCGCGACAACCAACATGGTTTCACAACGTATAATCGCGGCGGCGACCTGGCGCACCCCAGGCGAGCGTCCGTCGACCAGGACCGGGAGATCGCCCTCGTCAGGTTGGCGGCCCCAAATGCCCTATAACCAACGGTATATAGGGATATTGGGGATTAGCATCTAACATTCTTAAATATTTTGAGAGTGGGTTAAGCGCTTTTCGTCCCGGGTTTGTTCCATCGACCAAATCTGAGGAAGCTTGTTTTTACGTCGTTCTTTTTAGCTGGGCGGGCCACCGAAAGTGAACCGGGTTCAACCGTTCAACCGCTTGTATCATTGTAGCGTCCGGGAGAGTTTCCATGAGACGACGATATCCTTTTGCCATTGCGCTGGTTGGTGAAAATAGTCTTCGCAAAGAAGGCCTTGCAAGAATTCTAAATTCGGAGAATTTTGTCCTAGCCTCAATAGACGATGCCGATGATTGGCCGAGCGACGAGGCGCTTCAGAACGTCCCCGCCAGTCAGGCATTGTTCCTCATTGTTCATAGCGGCGATGATTTTCGCTCGACAGTCGAGCAGATCGAATCGTTCAAGCACCGCTGCACGGATGCGCGTGTGGCAGTTGTCGCGGATCACTTTCACCTGAGTGATCTGGTTGCCGCATTCCGGGCCGGCGCCACCGGATATTTCATCGACGTGATGAACTGCGACGCGTTCATCAAATCTATCGAACTCGTCATGATGGGTGGGACGGTATTCCCGCCGGCATTCCTGACGTCCGCCCTCGATACCGAGAAACGCGAGGTGGACGATGCTCCCGTAGCCAACGATGACGATCGCGCCGTCGCAACGGCAGATGACACGCTGGCTCAGCAACTTTCGCCGCGGGAAGTTTCAATCGTGCAGTGCCTGATTGAAGGCGATTCCAACAAGTGCATTGCGCGCAAGATCAAGATTGCCGAAGCCACGGTGAAGGTTCACATCAAGGCGATCCTTCGCAAGATCCGGGTTCAAAACAGAACACAGGCAGCAATCTGGGGATTGAACCATCGATCTGCGGCTTGGTCGAGAAACAGCAGTTCGGCGCATCAGGTCGTCGACGTAACCGAGCGGCTGCTCCCGCCTGGCCGGGAAATTTCCAAGATCGCGAGAGCGGGCCGGCCGGCGCCACTTGGCGCGATCGACCATGCGGAGAACTACTTTGAAGTCTCCCTCGCCAACGGCCATACCCGCAAGGACATGAGCTCAAAAGCCGACGGGGCGATCCGACTGCGAAAATAGCCGAGACTCGTCCGGTCTGGCGCATCGGCATCACCGCGCGGGATGATTTCCCGCGCGCGGCGAGCAATGACCACGCAGACGCGAAACGGAAGCGGAAATGATCTTGTTGACCGGCGGTGCCGGCTATATCGGGTCCCATATCGCTGTCGCGCTACTCGACGCCGGGCTCGATGTCGTCGCGGTCGACAATCTTTCCAACAGCAACAGCGCCTCCCTCGAACGGATACGAGCCATCTGCGGACGATCGGTCATTTTCCGGCATGCCGATATCCGCAATGAAGAGGCGATCTACCAGATCCTGCGCGCCCACGACGTGACCGCGGTCATTCATCTCGCCGGCCTCAAGGCGGTGGGCGAGTCCAGCGCGCAACCCATGACCTATTACGACAACAACGTTGTGGGAACGATGCGGCTCGTGTCGGCCATGACGCGAGCATCCGTCAAGACGCTAGTCTTTAGTTCATCCGCAACCGTATACGGGACACCCGCGTACCTGCCGCTGGACGAGAAGCATCCTGTCGCGCCGATAAATCCATACGGCCGCACCAAATACTTCATCGAAGAAATCCTGAAGGATCTTCATGGGTCCGACAAGGATTGGCGGATTGCCATCTTGCGCTACTTCAATCCGGTTGGCGCCCACGAAAGCGGACTGATCGGAGAAGATCCTCTGGATGTGCCGAACAATCTGCTGCCGATTGTCGCACAAGTGGCGATCGGACGGCGTCCGAAGGTGCATATTTGGGGAAACGATTATGATACTCCGGACGGCACCGGGATCCGTGACTACATTCACGTTGTCGATCTTGCATCCGGACATCTGAGCGCCCTGAGCCAACTGAGGCAGCCCGGCCTTCTGACTGTCAATCTCGGAACAGGAAGCGGCAGCAGCGTCATGGACGTGATCCAGACATTCAAGGAAGTGAGTGGCCGGCCAGTTCCGTATGTGATCGACCAACGCAGGGTCGGTGACGTCGCAATCTGCTATGCCGATCCAACTCTCGCGAAGAACCTGTTGGGCTGGACATCAAAGCGATCCCTGACACAGATGTGTGCCGACCATTGGCATTTCCAGATGAAGAACCCGAATGGCTATCGCGGCGCGTAGTCGGCGAGAACCGTCTGCGTCTTGCGCGGTCATGACGATGACCTGGCGGCTGCCAAGACCGCCCGATACCGTCTCGCTGGCTGACGAGAATTTCTGTGTCGTTCGAGGCCCGCTCAATCCCGCGCAAGCTGCGACGACTGCTCTCATCGGCGAGCGCAAGTAGCGCGATGCCCAGTCTAGAGCATGATGAGATTAGGTTCAGCTGGAACGGCGTCGAAGGTTCACCTCTCCCTTGGGAGAGGTCGATTTGCGCAGCAAATCGGGTGAGGGGTTAGGTTCTATCGAGAGAACAAGAGCCCTCACCCGGATTGCACTGGACGATGCTTCGCCTCGCCAGGCGCAATCCGACCTCTCCCCGGTGGGGAGAGGTGAACCGAAATCGCGGCAAGCAGATTCAACCAAAACTTATCCCGCTCTAGTTAAGTCACCCACCCACCAATGCTCGCAATCGGCAGGATGGCAGGATGCCGCACTGAATATTGGCTAATCCCGAATTGCTGCCTTCACTTGCTGTACAGCAAGGCATCTTCGAAAGCGGCGCGCTATGGTTGTGCGAGCCGACTTACGTTGTTCAAGGTAGGACGGAATGCTTCTGGACGACGAGACGCCTGCCGCCACCATGTGTTCCGACAGCGTCTGCGCGCGCGACCGTGGGGAGTCGGAAGCCCGACTCACGATAGGCCAGGTCATCGGTCGAACTGCCAGTCGGTTTCCGAACCAGCCGGCGATCGTCTCGAGCGCTTTCGAGCCTCTGACATACAGCGGTCTTGAACGCCAGTTGAACGCATTCCGCCGGCGGCTGCGCTTGGCCGGTTTCGATTGCAATGCCCGGATCGGGGTCTTGATGCCGAACGGCTCGGAGGCGGTTCTCGCCATCGTGGCAGTCGCCTGCTGTACCGTCGCGGTGCCCCTCGATCCGCGCCTCTCCCAGCCTGAGATCGAGCAGCGTCTCGACATGCTGAACCTGAGCGCCCTCGTCGTGCTGCAGGGTAGTGCCCCTGAAGCTCGCCAGGCCGCAGCCCGCAGAACGCTTGCCATCATAGAAGCCGCGCCGGTCGGACAGGGGCAGCTTGGGCTCGAGATCGACGTGCAGGTTTCCGGCTCCCCGGCCGTCGACGCCGAGCCGGATCCGCGCTCTCCCACCTTCATCCTGCAGACGTCGGGCACGACCGCGCAGCCGAAGCTCATTCCGTTCAGTCATGACAATATGCTGGCGGCGGCCGAGCGCCTTCGGGCCTGGTTCGGCCTCACGTCCCGGGACCGATGCCTGAGCGTGTCGCCCCCGTACTATTCTCATGGGCTGAAAGTGACGGTCTTCACGCCGTTGCTGACGGGAGGCAGCATCGCCATCCCGGCGAACAATGCGATCGTCGCACTCGATGAGTGGTTCGATGTCCTGCGGCCGACCTGGTACTCGGCGGGCCCGACGCTTCACGCCACGGTGCTGAACAAGGCGCAGAGCCTCGAGAATGCAGGGGCTGCGCACACCCTGCGGTTCGCCATGTCAGGCGGCGCACCGCTGCCGAGGACCGTGCAGGAAGGCCTGCAACACGCTCTGGGCGTGCCGGTGCTGGAGCATTACGGCTCCAGCGAGGCGGCGCAGATCGCCGCCAACCAGCTGCCGCCGGGTCCGAACAGGCCGGGCACCTGCGGGAGACCCTGGCCCGATACCGTGGCGATCGTTGGTGAGGATGGACATCCCCTGGCGGCCGGCGAGCGCGGAGAGATCTGGATTCGTGGACCGACCGTGACGTCGGGCTATCTCGATGCGCCGGAACTCAATCAAGCCGCTTTCACGAAGGGTTGGTTTCACACCGGCGATATCGGCAGCCTCGACGAAGACGGCTTCCTTTCGCTGCACGGCCGCCTGAGCGAGCTGATCAATCGCGGCGGTGAGAAGATTTCTCCCGCCGAGATCGAAGCCGCGCTATTGCGACATTCGGCCGTCGCCGAAGCTGCGGCCTTCGCGATCTCACATCCGCGCCTGGGCGAGGACGTCGCAGTCGCCATCGTCCCTCATCGCGGCGCGCAGCCGACCGCTGCGGAGCTTCGCCAGTTCCTGCAACGCGAGTTGGCCTCGTTCAAGATTCCGAGACGCATTCTGACGCTCGACCATCTGCCGAAGGGGGTGACGGGAAAGGTTCAGCGGCGACGTCTGCGCGAGCTGGTCGACCGGCCACGGGGGCATCTGGCGCCGATGCCGGCGCCTGTCGCGAACGGGCCGTTGAATCTGGAAGCCGAGTTGCTGACGCTCTGGCGCAGGCTGCTCAAGAACCAGGCCGTGACCGTCGACAGCGATTTTTTTGCCAGCGGCGGAGACTCCCTTCTCGCGATGGAGATGCTGATCGAGGTCGAGCGGCTCGTCGGCTATCCCGTGCCGGAAACCATCATGTTCGGGGCAGAAACCATCCGGCAATTTTCCGCAAGGGTTTCCGCACCAACGGACACGTGGGCGACGCCGTTCTTCCAGCCCCATGCGTGTGGCACGCGGTCTCCGCTGTACTTTTTTAACGGCGACCTTGTCAGCGGCCACGCGAGCGTGCGGCGGCTGGTAGAGCTCCTGGGGCCGGATTATCCGATCATCTCGATCAATCCCCACGGTCTTCATGGGGAGCCGATTCCGGCCTCGATCGAGGCGATGGCCGCCGACCGCCTGCCGTTCATCCTGGCAAGGCAAGCGAGCGGTCCCTTTCTTCTGGGCGGCAAGTGCAATGGCGCCATGGTGGCGTTCGAAGTGGCCCGCCAGCTGATGGCAGCCGGCCACACGGTTGATTTGGTCACGATGGTGGACCCGCCGACTGTCAGTGCCCGTCCAATGCCACGGGCGATCCTCAGGCTGCTGAAGCCGCTGGTTTCCCCTTATCTTTTGCGTTGGACCTTCGAGCAAATGGTGAGACTGGAGCGATACATGAAGCTCCCCGCGAACGGACAAACCGCGAGCGCCAAGGTCGCAATTCCGACGGCGTTGTGGGACGCTCATTCAATCGCAATGGCGCAGTATTGTCCGGCACCGCTCGAGATCCCTGTGGCCTTTTACGCGGCCGACCACGATGGCCGAGCATGGCGGCATCTCAGCTCTCAACTGGAATTGATACAGGTGCCTGGCGGACATCCAGGCTGCCTGTTGATCGGTGCGGAACTGCTCGTGGATCACCTGCGGCGGAGATTTGAAAAACTCACCTCGGGATCGAGCGCCACGTGAGAAATCGGACGTCAGCCATGGCAGGCCCTGGTGAGCGGGCAGGGGATCAAGGCCGTCGGACGCCCAAGGCTGGAGCGCGCTGCACCAGCCTTGAGCCCGGTCGATCACAGCTTCACCTCGGCACAGTTGCTCGGCCGGCACAAGAGGCTAGCGTGGGTACTCAGGAAGGGTCCGCACCTCGATCAAATTCCGGATATAGTTCGCGTTATCGGCCTCCGCCGAGGCAACGGTCGGAGACGCCCAATCACGACGTGTCCGTCAGAGGGATGCCTGTGTGTGACCAGCCACCCGTCATCGGATCTTGCATCGGATCTTGCGCGAGCGCTGCAGCCTGGTGCTTCGGTCTTTCCGTCGCGGCGCGCGTTCGGTCCTCTGGCGTTGGAACGGGAAAGCATGCCTGAGACGGTTACCGATGTCAGCCTGGATGCCCTGGAGAGCATTGCGTGGCTTGAAACCTCATGGAAGGAGCTCGAAGCGCGAGTGACTCACTCGTTCTTCCTGTCCTGGCTCTGGATCGGCACCTGGCTACGGCACATCCCCAAGGGCGCGCAACCACACGTCCTCGTGGCCCGGTCATCAGGCAAGATCGTTGGCCTGGCGGTTATTTGCCGGCGGAGAACGTGGAGTCTCGGGCCGCATGCACGGACGCGCTGGCTGCTCAATGAAACGGGAGATACCCGCTTCGACCGATTGTTCATCGAGTACAACGGCATTCTTGCAGAGCAATCCGATGCCATCATGTCGGCGGGTCTCAATGCGTTGACGTCCCGCCTGCGCCGCTCGGATCAGTTGGTGCTCTCCGGAATTGATCCGGACCTTGAGGCGACTGCCAGTCGCGCCGCAGGCCGGGCCGGGCTCGTGACCGAGGTGAAACAGGCTGATGCGGCGTTGTGGGTTGATTTTGTCCCGGTCCGCCAGCGAGGGGGCGATTATCGCGCCACATTGGGCCGCAGCACGCGCCAGGCCGTGAGCCGTGCCATGCGGTTATATGCCGAACGCGGCCCCGTTGAACTCCGCATCATGGAAACGACGACGGAGGCCCTCGCCGCGTTCGATTTGCTGAGCGACTTTCATCGGTCGCGATGGGGACGCAGGGGAGCCTTCGCCAATCCCGGCTTCCGTCCGTTTCACGAGGACCTCATTGCGCGCGGCGTCCCCACGGGGGCCGTTCGCATCTCGCGGACGATGGTGGGGAACGAGACAATTGGGGTCGTGTACAATTTCGTGCACGACGGCCGTGTCCTGAACTACCAGAGCGGCTTTCTCTATGAGAGCGACAGCCGGCTCAAGCCCGGGCTCGTCAGCCATGTGCTGGCCATTGAGGACAGCATTGCACGCGGGGAAAGCGGCTACGACTTCCTGGCTGGTGGCGGCGGGCACAAGTCCCATCTGGCCAATCGGGAGCAGGCCATGACGTGGATCGCTGTAGGCAAAGACAGTCCGGAGCGCCACATCGAGGCCAAGCTCCGCAGCGCCAAGCGGATGCTGCGAACCATTGCGACAAATCTTCCGAAAAAGACCGCGGCTCTGTATTCCGTATTCGGGACTAGTTCCTAGTCGATCGGTTTGGGCTCTTTGGCGAGAACCAACGTCTGGGTTGGCGATGTGGCCATTGTCGGTGCTGCGCCTTTTTTGGCTGCCGGTCCCGGGGCCGGCGCTTACGGCTGGACTGCATCCATTGACAGCTTAGCGGCCCAATTCCCCTAGGAATATTCCCCGCTACCGCTTTGGCGGAATGACGCGCCGCTCTGCCGCCGGGTCACTCAACTCAAGCCGTCCGATCCGGGGCGCGCCGGATGGGAACTGGCAAAAAATGGGTAATTACGATGGTCCATTGAGCCATGGCGGTGCGCGACTAAAATTTCGATCAGCAGTCCGTTCGAATGCCCATCGCAAGACCCGTTCGGAATCTACCGGCGGCAATCCGGATCGAGGCCAATAGAAAGCAAGTTGTGATGGCTTTTCGCATAGGTGCCTGTGAACAGAGCGCGTGGGAAAGTAGTCGTTCCTTTGACGGGCAAGGCTATCGCAAACTTGAAAGCGGGGCTCGCGGAGCCGGCACCGCCCCCTCGAGCTTTTTGGGCAAAGCCGTTGAGCTGAGACGAGGGATCATAACGCCGGTTCTCGAGAATGATGGTTTGGAGGTCCTGGCATTCATGCTCCATATGGAGCAGGACGACATCCGGGAGCTAAGCGTTTGCCTCAACGAAGAGGAACATCGGCGCGCCGAGGGATTGAGATTGGAGCGAGACCGCCGCCGCTTTATCGTCAGCCGCGGGCAGCTGCGCCACGTCCTCGCTTCCAAACTGGGAATTTCGCCTGCGGAGATCGAGCTGGAATATGGACGGCTGGGCAAACCCCACCTCTCCCGCCGCATGCCCGCCCGTGACTTGCGCTTCAGCGTCTCACGATCCGGAGAAGTCGCGGCTATCGCCCTCTCGATCAGGCAGGAGGTCGGGGTGGACATCGAGGCAGTTCTTCCTGTGCCCGAAGCGGACGAGATCGCAGCGCTCTGCCTTTCCACCTTCGAGTACGAGTCCTACGCCGCCCTCGATCCGGAAGACCGGCTGGAAGGCTTCCTCGAGCGCTGGACCCGGCTGGAGGCTGTCTCCAAGGCGCTGGGGTGCGGCCTGGGACAGCCCATTTGCTGGGATGAAAAGGATTGGGCTGTCCGAAGCTTCGTACCGCAACCTGGATATGTTGGGAGCGTGGTCGTCCGGAAATGAACTGTCATCCGGGGTCGAAGATACCGCGATGGCGCACGGAACAGGAAATGTCAGCTTCATCCATGAAAAGCCCGATGTCAGCGCCGGTGATGCAGTTTTCTGAGCTGCTCGCAGACCTCGCGGTCAAGGACATCAAGGTCTGGGTCGAGGGCGACCGGCTGCGCTGCAACGCCCCGGCCGGCGCGCTGACGGCGGAGCTTCGCGATCAGTTGCAGGGTCGCAAGGGCGAGATCATCGCGTTTCTGAACATGGCCACGGCCGCCGCCACGCAATCGCCTGCAATCGTTCCGTTGCAGTCCGGCGGAACACGCTCGCCCATTTACGCCGTACCCGGTCATGTCGGGGCACCGTCCTCATTCCTGGACCTCGCGAAGAACCTGGGCGGCGATCAACCGTTCTACGCACTCCAACCGCCTGGCTTCGATGGGCAGAGCGAGCCGATGGACCGCGTCGAAGATATCGCCGAGTACTTCGCCCGCCAGATCGTCGAATATCAACCGACCGGTCCGTACATCATCGCCGGCTATTGCTCCGGCGCTTCAACAGCTTTCGAGCTGGCGCAAATCCTGGGACAACGGGAAGCGGAGGTCTCATGCGTTGCGCTGTTTGGCCCGCTTCACCCCACCACCTATGGGGAATGGCCGCGCCGGCTGTATTTCCTTGCCCGGGGCAAGGCGGAATCGTTCCTGCATGAGACAGCGAAGCTGCCGACATTCAGCGCCCGTCTTCGATATTTCGGCAGTCGCCTCCGCGAGCACTTCCGCGCCCTCGTCCCCCTCGTTGGCAAGAGCAAAGAGCCTGTCGCGGCAGATCCGGTATTGGCGAGCAGGGCTCTACTCAAATCCACGGCGATCGCGGCCTTTCAGCGGTACGCTCCCACTGCGTATTCGGGTCGGGTTTGCATATTCCTTCCCAACAAAGCCTGGCTGCGATCGGGCGCCGCGCCCCACCGATGGCTACGAGTAGTGCCGCATGCCGAATTTTACTTCGGGCCCGATGACTGCAACGAAGCCACGATGCTGATGGAACCTGACGCACCTGCCATCGCAGACCTCTATCGCCAGGCAACCCAAAAGCAGAACGATTGACGTGATTCTACTTTTCTAGTTTTCCCGATGGGAGCGTATTTCATGAACGAAGTCCTACCTATCGCGCCGGAGGGCGTCGCGCTTCCTCTGCTGAAGGATTCCGATCATCAGGCGCTGGTTGTCGATTACAACGCCACGGCAGCACGCTATCCGTCGGACAGGACGATCATCGATCTCTTCCGCGATCAGGCGACGCGCAGTCCTGACGCCGAAGCGATCCGCTTTGGCAATGCAACGCTGACCTACCGGCAGCTCGACGAACGCTCCAACCAGATGGCCGCGCATTTGAGCTCGACCGGCGTCGGCCCGGGCCGGATTGCCGTTGTTTTCATGGAGCACTCCATTGAAGTCGTCGTTGCGATCCTGGGTGTCCTGAAGTCCGGCGCAGCCTATGTGCCGGTGGATGCGGCAACGCCGAAGGGGCGTATCGCAACAATCCTGCGGGACATTTCCAACGGGACCGACGGGCGGGCGCCGGTGGCGATCACCCAGTCGCGCCTGCGTTCCGGCATTCCCCCGAACCTTGCCGACATTTTCGTGCTCGACGCCGATTTCGAGTCGATCATGAATCAGCCGGCCTCGGCCCGGCCGTCCGCTGCCAAGCCGGGCGGCACCGCCTATATCATCTTCACCTCCGGCTCGACCGGCACGCCCAAGGGCGTCGAGATCGAGCACCGGAGCCTGGTGAACTACATCTGGTGGGCCGCCCAGGTGTACAGTTCCGGCGAGAGTCTCGCATGGCCCCTTTTCTCATCCCTCGCATTTGACCTGACCGTCACAACGCTCTTTACGCCGCTCATCACCGGCGGCCGCATCGTGGTCTATCTTGGCGATCCCGGGGTGCAGAGCATGGTCGCGCTCAAGGTGATCGACGACAATGCGGTGGATATCATCAAGCTGACGCCGGCGCATCTCGCGATGATCCGCGACCGCAATCTTGAGACCACAAGACTGCGCAAGTTCATTGTGGGCGGTGAGGACTTCAAGGCCGCGCTGGCTCGCGACATCACCAACGCTATTCCCCATCCTATCGAAATCTACAACGAGTATGGACCAACCGAAGCCACGGTGGGCTGCATGATTCACCGTTTCGACACCGAGCGGGATCAATCCGCATCGGTGCCGATCGGCGTTCCGGCTGCGAATGCGGGAATCTACGTCCTCAGCAAGGAATATCAGCCCACCGGCCCCGGGATCATCGGTGAGATGTTCATTGCCGGCGACGGTCTTGCGAGAGGTTATTTCAATCGCCCTGACCTGACCGACGAGCGTTTCCGCACGGTCGCCGATCCCCGAGATGGGCGCTCGAAGCTGCGGCTCTACAAGACGGGCGATCTCGCCCGCTGGAACTCGGAAGGACGCCTGGAATTTCTCGGCCGCGCCGATCATCAGGTGAAGGTCGGTGGCACCCGTATCGAGCTGGGCGAGATCGAGGCTCGGCTGCTCAAGCACCCGGAAGTTCAGGAATGCGCCGTCGTCGCCATCATCACCTCGATGACGAAAGCGGCGACACAGACAAATCCCCAAAACGGCCATGTCGAACCGTCGACGACCGAAGACGGCATCGCACGACTTGTGGCCTACTACGTCTCGTCGAAAGCTCCGACCGTGGCGGATCTGCGCGCGCACCTCGCCGAAGAACTCTTGGAGTCGATGATTCCGACGCACTACGTTCGCCTCGAGCGGATGCCGCTCACGTCCAACGGCAAGGTCGACCGCTCGTCGCTTCCCGAGCCGACGGCGGAAAACATCCAGCCGGCGCAAGTCTTCGCCGCTCCCTCGACCGAAACCGAGAAGACCCTGGCCGCGCTATGGTGCCAACTCCTGAAACTCGAGTCGATCGGACGCCACGACAACTTCTTCGACCTGGGCGGGGAGTCGCTCCTGGTGGTGCGTGCGGTGTCGCGTATGCGAAAGATCTTCGGCGTCGACGTACAGCTTCGCAACCTCTTTGAGCGCCCGACACTGGCCGAACTGGCGGAAGTCATCGACGGCATGCGCTGGGTGGCCGGTTCCAATAACCCTTCCCTCTCGGAGGGACCGAGAGAGGAGGTCGAACTCTAGCCGGAAGGCCTCCGTCCGGTCCTGGGCGTCGGGACGGGAGCCTTTGAGTCAGCTCGTAGCAGATCGGATGAAGACGATGGACAAAGCTTGGATGTCGGCGCGAGAGCCGGAGCTGCCTTGGATGGCGGCGGAGTATGAGCTCTTACGGGACCAGGTCCGCCGGTTCGTCAAGGAGGAAATCAAGCCCTGCGCGGATCAGTGGGAAGAGAACGGGTTCATTCCCCGTTCGATCCTGCGCCGCATGGGCGAACTCGGTTTCTTCGGCATCCGCTACCCGGCTGAGTATGGCGGCGCCGAAATGGACTCCGTCGCGTCAACGGTCTTCGCCGAGGAGCTCGGGCGCTCGACCTATGGCGGCGTCGCCGACGCGATGCTCGTCCATGCCGACATGGCTTCCTTGTATGTCTTTCACGATGGGACCAAAGCCCAGCGGGCCCGCTGGATGCCGGGCATTGTCAGCGGCGAGGTGATCACCGCGGTCGCCATCACGGAGCCGGATGCGGGCTCGGACGTGAAAGCCATCCGCACGCGCGCGGTTCGAGACGGCGACTCCTACGTGCTCGACGGCACGAAGCTCTACATCACGAACGGCGTCCACGCGGATCTCTACTGCGTCGCGGCCAAGACGGATCCCGCGGCAGGAACCAACGGGATCACGATGTTCCTCGTCGAGAAGGGGACGCCAGGTTTCAGCGTCGCGCGCGAACTGGACAAGCTCGGCTGGCGCTCCTCCGACACGGCGGAACTTGTCTTCGACGGTTGCCGCGTCTCCGCCGAGAACGTGCTCGGCGCGGAGGGACAAGGCTTCTACTCAATCATGCGCAACTTGCAGAACGAGCGCCTTGTCCTCGCCGCCATGTCGATAGGGATGGCCGAGGCGGCGATCGATATGACCGTCACCTACGTGAAGACCCGCCGCGCATTCGGGGGCGTCCTTTGGGACATGCAGGCGATCCGTCAACGTCTCGCAATGCTCTCTGCGAAAGTGGAGGCAAGCCGTCAGTTTCTCTATGCTACCGCTTGGCGCATGGCGGCCGACGACGATTGCCTGCGCGAAACCTCGATGTTGAAGGCCATCTGCGGCGAACTCGTCAACGAGGTCGCGTATGCGTGCGTGCAGTTCCACGGCGCCATGGGCGTCATGCGCGAGAGCGCGATCGAGCGCGTAGCGCGTGACGCGCGCGTCCTCTCCATCGCCGGCGGCGCGACGGAGGTGATGCTTGAGGTGGTCGCGTCGATGTCATGATCCCGATGCGGCGCCGACGACGTCGCTCTGGCATTGGCGGCTGGCCGGGCTTGAATGGTCTCGGCATCCGGGTCGGTCGCGGCGACCGACGCAGCAAACGGCGCGCCGGATTCACCCACAACGGTAGGCGATCCGCTTGAAGGATTTCACTCCGCCGCTGCAACCCGTTCGCTCGATGAGGCCTTCGAACTGCCGAGGCTCCCAACTGATTGAACATGATCAATGGCTTGAACGTGGATCCCTTTCACTGCCCTTCCAGATGGGTCATTCATGCTCGCAAATTGCTGAGACCAGAGAAACGCGGTCGGCGTGGAGCATGCGATCGAAGGACCGACGGGCACAGTTAGGCAGGCTGTCGGGTTGTTGAAAATGCCATCAAAGATGGTCCTGTAGAAGTATCCTTCCTTGGACGTCGGCGTTTGCCGCGGAAAGCGCTTGCTCGCCTCTGCGAGCATCTGATCCGAGACTTTATTCTCGGCTTGATGTTTCAAGCTCTCAATCCAGCTATACCCGACCCCGTCGGAAAACTGCTCCTTCTGACGCCACAAGATCGCTTGCGGCAACAGATCGGTAAATGCTTCCCGCAATATGCCCTTCTCGATTTTCTCGCCAGGGCACATTTTCTCGGCGGGGTTTATCGACATTGCGTAGTCCAGGAATTCCTTGTCCAGGAAGGGCACACGAGCTTCGACCCCCCAGGCCGCCATTGCCTTGTTCGCGCGACAGCAATCATACTTGCTGAGTGCAAAGATCTTTCGGACAGTCTCCTCATGGAATTCTTCTGCTGATGGTGCCATGTGGAAGTAGAGATAGCCGCCAAATACCTCGTCAGCGCCTTCTCCGGACAACACCATCTTGATGCCCATTGATTTGATTTTACGCGCCATGAGGTACATCGGCGTGCCGGCACGAATGGTGGTGACATCAAAGGTCTCCAGGTGCCGGATCACGTCCGGCAATGCGTCCAACCCTTCCTGCACGGTAAAGACAATCTCATGATGGACCGTGCCGATGTGAGCCGCCACGTCTCGCGCATGCTTCATGTCAGGTGAGTTTTCGAGGCCGACGGAGAACGAGTGCAGCCTCGGCCACCATGCTTCTTCGGTTTCTCCCGACTCGATCCGCTTGAAGCGGTGGCGCGCCGCGAGCGCCGCTATAAGCGAAGAGTCGAGCCCCCCGGAAATAAGCACCCCGTAAGGCACATCGCACATCATTTGCTGCTTGACCGCAGCTTCGAGCGACGTTCGGAGCTCCGGCAGGGACACCTTCCTCGTTGGAAGAGCATGCGCCCACTGTGGATCATACCACTTGACGAACTGTCCGACTTTGCCGCTGTAATGATGTCCCGGAGGGAACTCCCGGATCGTCTCGCATACGCTATCGAGAGCTTTCATTTCGCTCGCGACGTAAGTCGTGCCGTCGCTTCCCCATCCGATGTAAAGCGGAACGATGCCGATGTGGTCTCGGGCGACGAAGAAATCGCCACTGCGCTCGTCGAAGAGGGCAAATGCAAAAATTCCACTCAGCATATTGCACACGGCAGGGCCGTATTCGTCGTAGAGATACAGGATAATTTCGCAGTCCGACTTCGTTTTCCATGCGTGCGGCAGCTTCAGTGCCTCGCGCAAAGCAACATGATTGTAGATCTCTCCGTTCACGGCCAAGGCCCGACCAGCGGTGACATCGAGAAGGGGTTGAGCGCCGTGCTCCACGTCGACAATGGAAAGGCGCTCGTGCGCGAGCACTGCGCCGTCGCTGGAGTAGATGCCGCTCCAGTCTGGCCCGCGGTGCCTGACCGTCTTGGCCATCTCGAGCGCCCGGCTGCGCACCGTCTCGATCGAATCCTTAAATCCAAAGATGCCAACGAAGCCGCACAAGGAGGTCATCCTTCTGTGAGTTCTAGATCGCAGAGAAGCGGAAGAGCGGATCGAGAACGGTCAAGGTCACAAAATATTCAAGGTTCAGATCAAGCAGAATTACCCTATGCCTAAGCGGCGCCACCGTCGGATAGGCCATAAAATATGCGGATGAGCGTAATCAAACTCCATGGCTGCTCGTGTCTTCCAGTTCCAGGTAGCCCCTGATGCGGGCTGACCGGCCGCTTCATGCGATCGACGGGAGCGCAAATTCCCGGCCTCGCGTGATGGGCCGATCGCTTCCGGCTTTGTCACCTGCTGTCGCGCCGCGAGTCTGCCGCGGTCACCTCAGACCGGCCTATCACGACCGGGGCATTTGAACTGCTCAGCTTTCGGGGCGGCGCGTCGGGTCCATCCTGGTATCGCAGCGAGACCTCGATGGTGTCGCCCGGCTGCAACTCAGCGTCCTCGTTCACGACAATCCGTTCCGGTCCTTTCTCGCTCTTTCTAATGATAGCAATATCCGGCTTGCTGCCGGCTCCCCGTGCGAGCTGCGATCGAACCATCGAAGTGTACTGAAGCTTCTCGCCGACGCTCTGCAGCTTCTCGCGAATCTGATTGAGCTTTAAACTGGTCTCTTGCAGCTCACGAAACAAATCAAGCTTCCGCTGATCGTCGAGCTTTGCCAACCGTCTGGCGTACTCGTCCTGCAATTTCTTGACCTGGAGCAATTGCGCGGAGGTCTGCAGCCTCCGGGTCGCCGACAGCAGAACCGCGCGACGGGCATCCGTCACGCGAGGGCTGATCAACGATCCCTTGCCGAACAGGTCGGTCGCTTTCTGAAGGTCCTCGACGTCGGACTGAAGTCCCTCTTCATCTTTCTTTTGCTGCTCCGATAGTACGCGGACCTCGTCGTCGCCCTGCCGAACGCTGCGCTGCAAGTACGCCTTTTCCTGCTGATAGTCACTCTGCTTCGTCTTCAGATATTCGGCTTCCGCATTGACGATTTCCGAAACCGCCGACCGAGCTATCGGGACGTCGGCAAGAGAAGCGCTTGGGTTGATCTGCGTCCCTTCCCCGAGTTCGCTCTTGATGCGCCACATACGCGCCTGTTCCTTGGCGAGTTCTGTCCAGAGCGATCCATACTCGCTTCTCAAGTCAGCTGACTCGAGATACGGGTTATTCATCCTGATATGCATGATGTCGTAGCCACCCGCCATGGCGATGAGCTGGCGCGCGGTGCTCGCCGGACGATAAGGGTACTCGCCCGGCTTCGACACGTCCCCGTTGACGTAAACAGGCCTGTACTCCGCCACGATCGCCGTGACCTGATCTGCATCTATCACGACCACGACCTCGCGGCCGTCCACGGTCCTCTGTCGAAAGACCTTGCTCGTCAGTGCGGCCCCGACCTTGGCCCGAATCTCTTGCAACGGCAGGCCGGCGACCGGGACCATCCCAACCAGCGGCAACGAGATATTGCCATCGACCTGGACCGGAGCACGCTGCCGCAGCTCCGGCACGCCGGCTACCGCGACCTCCAGAACATCTCCGACGTTCACTCGATATTCGGCTTTCGCCTGAGCGGAAATCGTCAGGCCAACAGCCACCAGGCCCCATCTGACACAACGGCCGGATTGACCGCCACGGTTGTCAAGATGAAAGAAATTACGCAGCTTGGCGTTCGGCATGGCGTGCTCGACGGCTCGGTCTCACTGATTGATCGACAATCTAAACCCGCAGCGCCTCGGCTCAACTGACCATCGTAGTTACTCCCGGCTACCTATTTATTGCCAGTCCGCCTCCTGACCCGAATGCTATTGTTTTTGTCAGGGGGACGGACTGCTTGACGGACTGCTTGGGAGTAACCGGTGAGTTATGCGTCTTTCACCAATTCGCCGGCTCCTACCGAGCGTTCGGCGCATTCGGTCACTGGCCGCAAGGCAATTCCGGCTGACATTGGCAAGAATCGATTGGCCGCCTTGCTGGTATTGGCGGCAGGCGCCGAGTTCGTCCTCGTAGCCGTTGGGGCTTTTGCCGCCGCCGTCCTCTATTACCGACTGGTCCTTCAGCTCGACTATCCGGACACTCCCAAATATATCCTGGAATCCATTCTGATTGCCACGTTGCAGCTGCTCGTATCCGTTGGGCTGCGGCAGTATTCGCGGATCCAGACGCAACCCCGGCACATCTTCATGTGGAGCGGCGTCAGCGCCGTCTTCTTCGTATTCTCCTTCTTCATCTCGACGATATTTCTTCTCAAGATCTCGGACGGCTACTCGCGCGCGACCGTGATGGCCCAGGCAGCAAGCGTCATCGTCATGGTGCTCTGCGCGCGGGCAATATGCTTCTCGTTGCTGCAACCTGCCATCGCATCCGGACTGATCGACGCCAGGCGCGTCATCCTCATAGGTGAACCGAGCCACTGCTTGAATTTTTCCGGACGAGTGAGCGCCACCGGAATCCGGACCATTCGCTCGTTCGAGTTGCCGACCTTTCGCACCGGCGCTTCGGCACCGGAGGTGCGATCCCATGTCCGAGAACTGATCGCGGAGTGCCGGCCGCTGCGAGCGGATGACATTGTCATTCTGACTTCGGAGCCGGATGTTCCGGCTGCCCTCGCGCTCGCCGGTGCCCTGTCGGAGCTCCCGGTTGACGTTCACGTCGTCCCGGTCGGTGCAATCGACCTCATGGCCGTGTCGCGCATCACGCAGTTCGGCAACATGGTGACGATGCGGATCTTCCAGTCTCCGCTGACGCCGTTCCACCGGGCAATCAAACGAGCCTTCGACATCACGGCTGCAATTGTCGGACTTATCATCATCAGTCCCCTCTTCGTCATCCTTCCACTCGCAATCAAGCTCGATTCCCCGGGGCCGGTGCTGTTTCGTCAGACGCGGCACGGCTACAACAACGAGACTATTCGCGTGCTGAAATTCAGATCGATGACCGTGATGGAGGACGGCGACAATTTCAAGCAGGTGACCAGGCACGATCCACGCGTGACCCGGTTGGGACGCTTCATGCGCCACAGCAATATCGATGAGCTTCCACAGCTCTTCAACGTGCTGGTCGGCGATATGTCACTCGTCGGGCCGCGTCCGCACGCAACCTCGCAGAACGAGAGCTTCGCCCGGCTGATTTCGTCGTTCTCCCGCCGCCACAACGTCAAGCCCGGCATTACCGGTTGGGCACAGGTCAACGGCTATCGCGGCGAAACCGACACCTTGGAGAAGATGCAGCGTCGTGTCGAGCACGACCTGTATTACATCGACAATTGGTCATTCCTTCTCGATCTCAAGATCATCGTCATGACCCTCTTCTCCAGAAAGGTCTATTGGAATGCCTGTTAGCGCGATGTTGGTTGCTGCGTGCACTCCGTACAGCAAGACCGCAAGGGCATTGCAATCGATCCCGTTCCCGTTTGATCGGCGGAGGCTTCGGTAGGCCACCAGTAACTGCAGGTTCGAGACAAATGCTGCAAACTCACAGAACAGACAATTCGGCACCTCAGGACCCGATGCCGCCTGAATTTGGTTCGCCGGCCGAATTCGTGGCGGAGGGCTTCGCCTTTTTGCGCCGCCGCCTCTCGATCATACTGCTGACGTGTTTTCTGATGTTTGGCGCCGGCTTGCTCTATCTCGTTGTCACCGTTCCGACGTTTACGGCCACCGCGCAACTCATCGTCGACGCCAAGGCGGCTTCTTCCAACGACACGGCGTCGGCAACGACGGCCGTCGAAAGTCAGGTCGCAATCCTGAAGTCCGAGAGCGTCGCTCGCGCGGCGATCGCGAAGCTCGGTTTGGCGGGGGATCGGGAATTCTCCAGCGGCGCCCTGCACCGTTTCAGCCGGTCGATATCAGGGATGCTCGGCTGGAGCAGACCGGACACGGATGTCGTCACGCGTGATGCGATGGAAGCATTCGCGCGCAAGCTTTCAGTGAAGCGCGCCGGCCTCACCTACATTGTCGATCTCGCCTTCAACTCCGCCGACCCCGATCGGGCAGCGCAGGTCCTGGACACCATCGTAGAGACCTACATTACGACGCAGATGGACGCGAAATACAAATGGGGTCTGCAAAACGAGAAATGGGTCAAGGATCGTGTCAACGAATTGAGCAGCCAGGCGTCGACTGCCAAAAAGGCCGTAGCGGATTACAAGACTGGCATGGCGGCTCCCGCGAACACCGCCGCGGCAGGTCCGCCCTCGGCGCAATCGACCGGAACGACGCAAGACGAACTCCGCGAACTGGAAGCCACGGCGGACGCCGCCGCCAAAACGTATGACAGTTTCCTCCGCATGTTGCGTTACATGGACGCCATGCAGCAGCAATCCGCGCCGGTGTTCGAGGCTCGTCTGCTCACCGGGGTGTCTCATCCCTACACGGCCAGCTCGCCAAACGCCCGATTGATACTTGGATCGGCGATCCTCGGCGGCATGCTTCTGGGGATTGGAATTGGATTGCTACGCGACAGGTCTGACCGGGAACGCGCCCCCGCGCGCAGGTCTGCAGGCACCGCACCCGGAGGAACTGCAGTGGTCCAGGGGCTCAAGGCGAGCGGCGTCAAGCCCCATTTCGATGGTTCGTTCAAGGTCGAGAAACAACACACGTACAAGGAGGCCAATCCTGACTTATAGGCGCATGAATTGGCTCCCGATCGCGATACGCAAGCTCGATTGAAATGCCCCCGTACATCACCGTCGAACACTGCGCGTCGGCGAACCGCCTTCATCGCGATGAAGGCAGCATGCTTCCCGCTGCGGCCACCGGAGTGGGTAATCCAGAAGGGCCGAACGCTCTCCGCAGCCGTGGGGTTATATTCGACCCTGCGACAATGTGTCGATTTGACAATGAGTCGCCTTTGAACGCTCAGCCTCCGCGCAGTCCGCTCCTCCGCCCACGAGGTGCGCCGAACCGGGAATTTCGGGCAAGAGCTCGATCACAATTACTGGGCGCCGCGTGGCGTCCACCAACGTTGGCTTGAGCAATGACGAGCTTTACCCGAGCGCCCGGCGGACCGGCGACCATGTTCAGCAATGTCTTCCGGCAGTCATGGCTGGCTTTGGCATACCGATGCTCGGGCGCCGTCGTCTCCTTCCTCTTCGGCGTAAGCTTTGCGCGGATGATGAACATAGAGGAATACGGCGCGCTCATGTCGTTGCTGACGTTCGCGCTCGTCGCCTCCACGGTCGGCCTCGTCGGTCAGCAATTTCGCGTGTTGCGGGAAATACCAAGCATCGCCGCCCGGAAAGACTACCCGGAGATCGGCTCGATCGTCGCGAAGCGGGTTCGTGTGGCATGTCTGGGCAGCGTTGCTGTGACAGTACTCGCCCTCCTTCCGTTCGTCGCCGCTCACGGCCGCGACGGAATATTCGGAAGCTGGCAATATGCCACGAGCGTGCTTCTGATATTGCCGTTGTCCTTGATCGAAATGCAGAGCTCGCTGGGGCGCACGCTCGGCTCCGTCAATCTCGCACTCGTGTCGAAAGATGTGTTGTGGCGATTTCTCATCATATTGCTGGGCGCCGTTCTCTTCGCGACGTATGGCCATCCGCTGCCGGCGCAAGACGTTCTGCTGATTGCGACTGGAATCCTGGTCGTGCTGATCGCCGCTCAGAACATTTACCTGCGGCATCTCGCGGAGGGATGTAAGGTTTTCACCATGGCGGTGAGGCGGTCCAACGACCGGCTTGGCGACGTCCTTTCCAGTTCGGGACCGTTCTGGGTAACCAGCGTCACCAGTATCATGGGCGGCACGATCGACCTCGTCGTCATCTCGGTCATGGTCGGCCCGGAAGCCGCTGGATATTACTACGCTGCCAGCCGGATCGCGCTCCTTCTTGATTTCTTCCTGGCGACCTTCTGTATTCCCGCAGCGCCCCTCATCGCACGTCTGTTCGATGAGAATCGCCATGCGGAAATCACGCGCGTCACGTCGGGAGCGTCATTAGGCGCGTTTGTCGCCGTCCTCGGCTGCGTTGCGACGTTGGCGCTTGGCGGCGACCTCGCGCTGATGGCGTTCGGAGAGACTTTCACCCGCGCCTACAGCGTCCTGATGGTCCTGGCAATCGGCATGCTGGTGTCGACATACTTCGGGATCGGCCCCATCGCCTTGAACATGACGGGGCATCAGCGCGCCGCGATGCACATCGTGGTGATCACCTGGGCGGTGGGGATCCTGGCCATGATCGGCGCGACCTTGGCCTTCGGGACAACAGGAGCGGCGGTTGCCGGCGCCTGCGCGGGCATCGCAACCAGGGCGTGGACGGCGGCCTACATTTATTCGGCGGAAGGGATCGATATCACGGCCACCACGGCGCTCCTCGCGTTGGTCAGGCGCGCAACGGGGAGAGGCGCATCCGAACCGCGTACCGAGGCAATACGGCCGGAAGCCAGCGCCACCATTCTTGACCTGCAGCCTGTTCGCGGCAGTCGGGACACGCGTACATGAATTGGGGAGGTAGTTGAATGCGTTCGCTGTCATCCGAGGACGCGGCTGCTGCAATCGGATTTACGCACGGGAGGCGGTACCTGATGGACCGGGGTACATTCGAATACGAGGTGTCAGGAAGCCGGCTTTCCATGGGCCTGGTGAGGCTTCTGCACACGGTTGTTGCGCGGAGTACCGGGCGCGGTATGGGACTTGCCATGCGGGCGGTCAAGCCGCTTCTGCATTCCCAGCTGTCTTGCGTGCATTTCGCCGACGGCAGCCGCTTGTACTTTGAGCTGAACGACGTCTACTGGAATGCATTCTTCATCGGCCAGCCCGGCATGACCTACGAGCCGGACATAGCGACGCTTCTGCTGCGGCTGAAGGATACCGACTATACGTTCTTCGATTGCGGTGCGAACATCGGATACTGGTCCGTTCTCGTCACGTCGGAAATGCTGGGTCGCAAGCGCGCGATTGCCGTCGAGGCTTCACGGGAGACGCTTGCAATTCTCGAGCAGAACCGCGACGCGAATGATCAGCGCTTCGAGATCTGCCGAAGGGCGTTGTTCGAGTACGACGGGCGCAGCCTGTTCTTCTCCGACGACGGACCTCATTCGGCCCGACACATCGTAACGTCGCAGAGCAGCCGTCCGTCACACACCGAGCCCGTCATGTCGATAACGATCGATGCGCTGGCAAGGGACCAGCAGCTGACCGACAGCGATCGGCTCGTCATCAAGCTCGACGTCGAGGGCCAGGAGGTTGCGGCCCTGAAGGGCGCCCGGCAAGTTCTGAAGCGCGACACGCTGATCATCTACGAAGATCATGGCCAGGATCGCAGCCACGCGACCACGAGGTATGTGTTCGAGGCACTCGGACTTCCAGTGTTTTCTCTTGCTGCAGACGGGTCAGTCACGAGAGTCAGTGACCTCGGCACACTGGATCGCCTGAAGGTGAACCCCAAGATCGGCTACAATTTCGCGACCTGCCCGCCCGGCTCCGGCTTCCATCGCTGGATTTCAGGAATCGCCAGTCACGCATGATCGTGTGGAGCGCTGTCGGCGGCCGATCCTGGCGCACGAGATCGCCGGCCGCTTCTCGTGCCCGAGCCAGAATTCGCGTGCACTCGGCCCTTCGACGCGATCGGAATGCACGATATCAATTGCTGCGACCGAACAGCATCTCGACCGCCGACTGGACGCCATTCATTCGCCCTTCGAACGGAATTCTGCCGTCGGATGGACCTCCGACCGCGATGCGAGGAAGCCCAAAAGGATTCGGCTTGCGATCAGGTATCTGTCCATGCCGAGTTGTGACTGCAGTCGAAAAACCGACTTCCACCGCGAGATCTTGTTCTCGAGGACCGCATGCCCTGGAGTTGCCGTAGGGAAAAGCGACATGCCGGACCGGGCGCTGAAGCAATGCCTCCAGATAGGTGCGATTACCCGCCATTTCGGCGCGCGCTGAAGCTGCACTTAGGCACGCGAGTGCTGGATGCGATTCCGTGTGTCCGCCAATCGAAGCCAGGGGGTGTCGCGCCAGGGCCTGAAGCTCGCGCTCATTGATGAAATAGGTGTCGTTCAAGGCCTCCAGCGATAGATCGGCCTTGCTGAACGTAGGGGCGAGCATTTCGACTCGTTGGTAATCCTCATGGACCCAGTTGCTCACCTTCTCCAGGGCCGATGCTTTCTCGTCAAAATCGCGACAGCTGAATCGCATGTTCATTGCGTCGATCGCAAGACTGTCTCTCGAGCGGAATAGGTCGCGCAAGCCCAGCCACCACGGTTGCATCGTTCGCGTCACCGCACCCGTTGGAACATAGACGGTGAAGGGCGCGTTATTTCGCTCAAGGATTGGCAATGCAGTCGTGACGTTGTCCTTGTAGCCGTCGTCGAAGGTAAGCACCGCATAGCGGCGGGGTTGCGGATCCACCGCCAGCTGCTCGAGACATGCATCGAGACTGACGATCTCCCATCCTTGCTGGCGCAGCCACTTCAGAGTGTATTCAAGGAAATCAGGCGATGCACCGGTCTTCAGCTCCGAGTGCCAGTCCTGCTGAATCTCATGGAACATCAGGATAGCGGCCCTGCCGGCAAATGCCTTGCGCAAAGCAGGCGCAAACCCCGCCCAACTAGCCGCATGGAATATGGTTCGGCTGAGAAGTCGCTTCACGCGAAGCCACCACCGGACAGGCTGATTGCGTGCAAGCCGACCAAGCGGCTTCGGTGCTCATTTGATTGCGTGTGCGATCTCCCCATGCTCATCCTCAAATAGCCGTCGTGAATGCAGCAATGTTTCCGATGAGAAACAGCCCTCCATTTATCAACAAACCGCGCCGCTCTGGCAACCACAGCGCTGGTACTCACTACTGGGTACCCCAGATTTCATCGCCGGCACTCTGAATGCGCCGCCTGCATCGGACTGCTTTCACGGTAGCTTTTCGCCGGACACAGAGTGCACCGGCCACTGGTGATGCCGGCCTTCGTGATGTGTGTGTCGAGGGCCTTAATGAAAGTACTGCTCGCCAATAAGTTTCTGTTCAACAACGGTGGCGCAGAGGCAGTGCTGCTTCAGGAACGAATGTTCCTGACGAGCAGCGGGGCAGACGTCATTGACTTCGCGATGCAGCACGAGCGGAACATCGAATCCCGCTATGCAAATCACTTCGTGTCTCGCCAGGAATACCGGACCGGCGGCCATCTCGCCAAGATCAAGAGCGCGCTCTCATTGATTCACTCGCGCGAGGCCGTGAGCAAACTCGCATCCCTGATCGAGGAGACTCGGCCGGACTTGATGCATTGTCACAACATCTATCACCAGCTGACCCCGTCGATTGTCGGCGTCGCCAAGTCGCGCGGGATTCCGGTCGTGCTGACACTGCACGATTCGAAGCCGGTGTGCCCGGTGCACACCCGCATGCGAGAGGACCAGCTATGTTCGTCGTGTCTCGCCGGAGATTTCCATCACGTGCTGATGCACCGCTGCGCTGACGGCTCGATCGCACAGAGCGCCACGCTTTACATGGAGGCGGTCATTCAGCGCTGGTTTGGCAGCTACGAGAAGGTGGATCGCTTCCTCGCGCCGAGCCAGTTCATGCGGGAGTCGGTGTTGCCTCGGTTCGCAGCGGACCGGGTCCAGGTGCTCTACAATGGCGTGGATGTCACCGGCATTTCGGCGAGCGATCGGGACAAGGGATACGTGCTCTATTGCGGCCGGCTCGCGCCGGGAAAAGGTGCCGAGACGCTGTTGCGCGCCCACGAAGCAGCGGACTGCCGGTGGCCTCTCGTCATCGCAGGCTCCGGCCCGCTGGCGGATAATTTGAAGGCGCAATTCACCCGAAATGTGCGTTTCGCGGGCCAGCTGTCCGGCGAAACTCTAAACGAGACGATCGCCGAGGCTTCCGTGGTGGTTGTGCCTTCGGAGTGGTGCGAGAACTGCCCGATGTCGGTGCTGGAGGCGATGGCCTATGGCAAGGCGGTCATAGCGACCCGCGTCGGCGGCATTCCGGAGCTCGTGGACGATCGCGTGACGGGGCTTTTGTTTGAGCCCGGCAATGCGGACGAGCTTCGACGTCACCTCGATTGCCTGATGAGCGACGCCGCACGCCGTGCAGGCATGGGAGCAGCAGGAAGAAGCCGCGTCGAAGCGGACTTCTCTCTCGAGAAGCATAACACCGAACTGATGGCCGTCTACCGATCACTGGTGAGCGAGCGGCATTCATCGCATTGAGGATTGCAAATGGACCTCACCGTCATCTCCACGTTTCGTTGCAACTCGAGATGCCAGATGTGTTACATCTGGAAGAATCCGACCGATCCAAAGGAAGAGGTCACGCTCGAGACCCTGGCGAAGCTGCCTGGGGGGTTCGATAATCTCAATATCTCCGGCGGAGAACCGACTCTGCGGAAGGATCTGGCCGAGATGGTGGACCTGCTCCACCCCAAGGCCCGAATCATAGAGATCAGCTCGAACGGCCTGCATCCCGAGCGTCTCCTCCCCATCATCAAGAAGCACCCGAAGATCAAGGTTCGTTTCAGCCTCGAGGGTGACGCGACCACCAGCGACTGCATCCGCGGCGAGAAGGACGGCTATGCCACGAAGGTAGCCGGACTTCGCATGCTGCAGGAGGCAGGCGGGCAAGACCTGGGATTCGCCTTCGTCATCCAGGACGAGAATGTGGCTCAGCTCGTTCGAACCTATGAACTGGCGCGTTCGATGGGGTTCGAACTTGCGACCTCGACGCTGCACAACGCGTGGCAGTTCTACAAGAACGACAATTATTTCTACGAGCGCGTCGCGGTGGCCCGGCAAGTCGAAGGGCTTATCACTGCGATGCTCAAGAGCAACAAGCCGAAGAACTGGTTCCGCGCCTATCTGAATTTGGGCTTGATCGAAAAGATCCTCGGCCACCCGCGGTTGATACGCTGCAGCGCAGGCACTGATTTCGCATTCATCGACCCCTGGTCCGATGTGTGGGCCTGCAATGTGCGGTCGGATCTGCCGCTGGGCAATTTGGCGCGCCAGTCCTGGAGCGAAATCATGGCCAGCGACACGGCCAAGAACTCCGTCGCCAAGGTTCACGCTTGCCAACAGAACTGTTGGATGGTGACGACCGCGCGCACGGCAATGCGCTCAACACTGATTCCGCAGGCACCGAAGATGGGGCCGCTCATCTGGGTGCTGAAGAACAAGCTGAAGGTCGAGCTCGGCCGGCCGATCTGTTTCGATCAATACATCGATTATTCCAACGTCGCGCCTACCCCGCGTGTCCAACGAACGTCATTCCTCAACGAAAAGCAAAAGGCACGATTGGTCCGCGGGAGAGAGACGGTCGACGCCCGATATCCGCTCAAGGAATTCATGAATAACTAATTTGACAGGAGGGTGCAGTGAGTGCGGATCATCTGGTACTGCGGGTGATCATGCTTGGCCTGCGTGGATTTCCCAATGTGCAGGGAGGAGTGGAAGTTCACGCAGAGCACCTCTGCCCTCATCTCAAGGAACTGGGCTGCGATGTCGAGGTGATCGTTCGATCCTCGTATATGCCGCCTGACCGCGGCAACGAGTGGCAGGGTGTACGTTACCAGCGGGTATGGTGCCCGAAGACCTCGGGTCTCGAGACAATCGTCCATTCGTTCCTCGGAGTGCTTGTCGCCGCATGGCAGCGGCCGGACGTGTTGCACATCCAGGCCATCGGACCGGCCTTGATGGCGCCACTCGCGCGCTTGCTGGGACTGCATGTTGTCGTGACGCACCACGGCCCGGATTACGAACGGGAGAAGTGGGGCCGATTGGCCAGGATGGCCCTGCGCGCCGGCGAGGCCTGGGGAATGCGATTTTCCGACGGCCGCATCGTCATCTCCCAGACCATCCGAAAGCTGGTGCGGGATAAGTACGGCCTGAATTCGGACCTCATTCCAAACGGCGTCACCTTGCCTGACGTGCCGAAAAGCACCTCGGTGCTGGAGAAGCTCGGGCTTACGCCGGGACGATATGTGCTGATGGTGGGCCGGCTGGTACCAGAGAAGCGGCACACCGACCTGATTCAGGCCTTTGCCGATGCCAGACTCGCTGGATGGAAGCTCGTGTTCGTCGGCGCCTCCGAGCATCCAGACGCGTATACCGAAATGCTTGCGGCGCGCGCCGGGGCAACCGCTGGGGTGATCATGGCGGGCTTCCAGTGCGGCCTCGCACTGCGGGAATTATACGCCCACGCAGGCATATTCGTTCTGCCATCCTCGCACGAAGGCTTGCCGATCGCGCTACTGGAAGCTCTGAGCTTCGGTTTGCCCGTGGTGGCCAGTGACATTCCTGCTCACCTGGAGATCGGATTGAATGACGCGCATTATTTTCATGTGGGAGATGTATCAGGGCTCGCGGATCGCCTGGCATCGTTTGCACACAGTCCGTGGCCGTTGGAGCTGCGCGAGAAGACACGCAACTGGTTGGCTGAGCGGGAGGACTGGCGCTCTATCGCGGAGCGCACTCTCGGATGCTATCGCAGGGCAATCGAGCCTCGTCGAGGCGGTCCTCATGCGCGGTCCCGGACAGCGCCGCCCAGCACCGCCTAGCGAGCTGCGCACGCGGCGTGCCGGCCAACGCGCCATGCCTGTCCCACGGTTGGGGTATGGCCCCAAACCGATCGAACCAAAGCGACGTTCAAGATGAATACGCTCCTGCTGTATTTTCTTATCTATACGTTCTTTCGATCGATCTCCAACGGCCTCGACCGTCTGTCCGGGACGAGCTTCTCCATGATCCTGTCGCTCACCGTCATCGGGATCGGTGTTGTGGCCGCCTGGCACGCGCGACATGTCAGGATACACAAAAGACTGTTCGTACTCTTGATAGCCATGTCCGTCTTTGTTGCCGCTTGCATCCTGTCTTTTGTCACCAATGGCTTCGGAGCCGGCAAGATCATCAACCAGTATACCGCCTTGTACGAGATGTTCAGGTACGTGCACCTGATCATGTTCGTCGCACTACTTGCTGCCCTTTATCGTCATCCGGATTTTTGCCCGCGCCTCCATCGTGTTTACATGTGGCTGTTGTTCGTCATTTCCGCGGTGGGGCTCGGCCAATACCTGACCGGTCATGCAGAGCTCGTCACGCAATACGACAAGTTTGAACGGGTGGCGGGTCTTTCCTCGCACCCCGTACCCTACAGCCTGGAGATCGTGCTGACCTTTTTCGTTTGCGAGCTGTCGCGCCGGAAAATGCGGCTTCCCATTCAGCACTTTCACCTCGCGGTGTACTCGCTGTTTGTTGTTGCCCTGGTCCTTTCCGCTTCAAGGACCGGAGTCGCGCTGCTCGGGGTGGCCCTCAGCGTATACCTTTTTGTCCAGAGGCCTGCCCTGCTTCCCGCGTTCGCGGCAGCATTCGCGATCCTGATGTGGGCATCTCCATTTGGAGAGTTGTTCTCAGACCTGAAAACCGTTCCGGACTACATCATGAACGGGGAATATGTGGTGTGGGACTGGCAAACCGCAGTGACCTCGGTCCATTGGCGCATTCACCACTGGTACTATCTGTCCACACTTGGGTTGGAACGAGCTTGGATCGGATATGGCCCCGGTCAAACCCCACTCTACAGTCCGTTCCTTCTGCAGGCACACAATCAATTCGTGGAGATATTCTTCGATACGGGCATGGTAGGCCTGATCTCCTTTGCCGCGTTTTGGTTCAGCCTTCCGGTGGCTGCAATGTCCGACCGGCGACGGCTCATCAACACATTCGGGAAAAAATCAGTGGAAGCCGGAATTCTGCACTTCTGGGTCGCCATCTTTGTCGGCGTGACGCTGGTTGCATTGCTCGATCAAAGCTTTAACCGGGAAACAGTGGCGTTCTCGCATTTGATCGTCACCGTTTTCATAGTCCTGTCCCAGCCGGAAGCGGTCGCCGCACGAAGCCCCGGATGGTCCTTCCGCCACCTTTTGATGACCGCCGGTTCGCCGGCCGATGTAGCATTTGGAGAACGTAACCTTGCAGTCGCGGAAGAACGGCGCTCCACCTAGATCTCAACCTGGATTGAGCCGGCGTCACGCACTTCAGGCCGTCGCCGGCGCGGCTGCGTACGGCGTGACGCGATCGCCGGTCTTCGGACAGCCAACCGCCGAGCCGTCCATTGCTCGCCAGTCGGACGTCGCGTTCGCGTCGTCGCACGACCGCCTGCGCGGCATCAACATCCAGCAGCCATTCGCGCATTGGCAGACGGGTGAGCCCTGGAACACCCGTAGGGGCTGGGACAGTTGGATGCCGAAACAGCGGCTTGAAAGAATTGCCGCCAGCGGAGTCGACTTCCTGCGCATCTGTGTCGATCCAGCGCCGTTGCTCGCCGTCGAGACCAAGGCTGATTTGACCTCAGGCATCGAAACTGTCCTCCGATCGGTCGACGCCGTCCTTCAGGCCGGCATGAAGGTGCTATTCGACGTTCACGTCAGTACGGAGCACACGGACTGGAACATTCAGACGTTGACCGATGGAATCGCAGGCCCGCATTTTCTGCGTCTTGTCGAAGTGGAGACGAGCATCGCAGCGGCATTGCAGGCGAGATATAATCCCCAGTCGGTCGCGCTGGAGCTGTTCAATGAACCGCCGCCGCCGTCGGATTTCAGCTCCAAGACGGCTTGGGCGGAGCAGCTCAAACATCTTTACGACGCGGTACGATCAGCCGCTCCGAAACACACGCTGATCCTTTCAGGAATGAACTACGCGAGCATCGATGGTCTGCTCTCGATCGACGTAAGCGCCTTCGACGCGAATACAATATTCGTGTTTCACTACTACGAGCCGTTCATCTTCACGCTTCAGGGCGTGAATGTGTCCTACAATAAGTATGTGCATCGCCTCCAATTTCCCCCACAACCCGACGACCGCGTTCGGGTGATCGAGCGAGCGACGGGTCTGGCGAAATCGGACGAGGAAACCTCCGTGTTGCGAAGGACGTACCTTGTCGAGCAGTTGAGCAACAACGCAGGTCAGTATTTCGATGTCCCTCAGGGTATCGAGTTCATCCGTCGCAGGGTCGGCGAGGTCGCCGCTTGGTCCGACAAGAACAAGGTCGATCGCAAGCGCGTCATGTGCGGTGAGTTCGGATGTTTTGGCGACTTCGCCGGTCGCACCGGTGCCGCGTTATCGGATCGGGCGACGTGGTTGCAGTCGGTGCGTCAGGCCGTCGAGGAAAACGGATTTGGCTGGTGCGTTCACGACCTCGATGAGTCGTTTCGCATCACCAGCGACAACGGCGCATTTGTCCCGGAGCTCCTGACAGCGCTCGGTCTGCGCAATCCATGAGACCGTAGGCTGAGCCAGGCGAGCCGACGCGACCTTGCAGAAATCAAATGTGGCGCGAAACCGACCAACGCTGCGAATTTCAGCGGAAAATCGCCCGTGTGGAGTAAATGTCGGTCAGGTTATACGTGTGTATAAATCACACTTTGAAAGTTTTTTTGCCATCTTTGATTATTAACCCACCGACTCAGCAGTCGGGGGGGCAACTTCCAAAAATCCCACTGCTTGAAATCTCCTCGCGGTTCGAGGCTGCAATTCTTTGGAATCGGAATCTGTTCGCGGCTGAAGTCGCGAGCATGCAATCTGTCGCACATCTCTGATGCGCGGCAGCGGAATTCCTCGTCCTTAAATTTGGTCTGCAATGGAGAACTAAAGTGGCGCTGACCGATGTCATCTATCAAAACACGCCTGGCAACAGCGAAGGGTTTCCGCTTGGGGTCCCCTCAAGCTATTCCTGGTACGGCGGGAGCACCGGCCATACAGGCAGCACCCCGCCATCCAATTTCACCTCCGTCACGGGGTGGGGACAGGTCTATCCCAAATCCGGGGCAACCAACGATTCCAATCCGGCCAACGTTCAGATCGCCGACTTCCAGACGTGGGTGCATCTGAAAACTGGCGGCTGGGTTCTCGTGCAAGATCAGGCGACGGACCCGATCGCCGGATCTCAGTTTCTCGCCGACTTTTCCGGAAACACGAACTCTGCCTGGAGCGTGACAAGGCAGGCGGACGGCAGCGCGATGGGCGCTGCGCCCCTCAGTGGATACAACGACCATTTCTGGCCGGGCTCACGCGGCAGCTATTCGGCCGGAACGGTCGATGGGGTCTACGTCCAGGCCAATATGAGGACCACTGATCCGAACGAGCATCTCGTTGCCGATCTGGGAGCTGATTGGTGGTCGACCCCAACAGCCGCATACGTCGACGGGTTCTCCAACAATCCCGGTGCCGGGATGAGCGATTGGGTCGAACTGACGACGAGCTACAAGACCCTTTACTTCACCTCGATGACGTCTGCGCAGTTGCAGGCCGATCTGCCGCCTCCGCTGAAGGGCACCTCTTCGCCGACGACGCCCACGACACCGACGACGCCTACGACGCCGACCGACCCGACGATACCGTCGCAGCCGACGACGCCGACCGACCCCACGACGCCGACAACCCCCACGACTCCGAGCGTGACTGCGCCGGTGCTCGACGTCGCGGACAAGTCTCTCTGGGTGGCCGGCAGAGGCGGTCAGGTCGACTTGGGGACGACTCTTACGACGACCGACCCCAACGATAACCTCACCCTGAATATCATGGGACTGCCGCGATACGAGACGATCACGACCGGCGATGGCACGACGCTCAGGGGCAACAACATCACCCTGACGTCCGCGCAGGTCGACAGCGGACTGACGCTGACGTCGAACTACAAGGGCAATGCTCATCCGGTCGCGAACCTCACGCTGACCGCGAGCGCTATGGATCCGACCACCGGTGCTGTGATGTCGTCGGACCCGCAGACGATCCGCGTGACGGATCCCCGGCCGTCCAGCTCGACTGGCGGAAACACCGGCAACTGGGCAAACCACGGCTTTGCGCAGTGGCAGCAGCAGATGGGCGTGGACTCCAGCACCCTGGCGAACACGGCATCGCAGATGACCGGTTGGGGCGATCAAGGCACGCGAGCGTCCCAGGCAAGCCAGGGCTTTGCGCTGCTGAACCAGTATCTGGCCGGTAGCTCCGGTCGGGTCGACGGTGGTCAGATCGCAGCGGCCATGTCGAATGGGACCGGCTGGACGCACAACTCGTTCCTGAGCAAACCTCAGGGTTGATCCGGCTACTGCACCCGGGGGCTCTGCGCCCGGGTGCAGTACCCATCAACGTGTTGGGAATTGGAAACGGACAGTCGATCGCGGACGGTAACGGCGAAGGGACTGTCACGCGCGGGTCTCGATCTCGGTTGGCTTCATCGCCCGCATCTGTTTCCGAGCGATCAAAACGCGTGCTGGCGCAACAGCTTCGGGTATGCGGCAAATTTGCGCGCAATTTACCGGTGCAAAAATCAAGATTTGAAACTTTTTTCGCCATTTTTGCGCATTAACGAACCGGTTCAGCAGTCGGGGGGCAGGTCTAAAATCCCACTGCTTTGAAATCCCTCGCGGTTCGAGGCCCTAGTGCTTTGATGTTGCTTGCGCCTTTTGGCTGCGAGCAAGCGGTATGTCGCATGCTCTGTCGATGCGCGGCATTGGAATTCCCAGTCTTTGGAAATGCACGAGAAGGAACACAACCGCGGCCGGGTAGCCGCGAAGGGTTGAGTAAGAATGGCGATCCAGAACGGAAATGCCCCCGCTGCAGATCTAGGGCTTCGCGCGCTAGCTCTGTTCCTGCGCCTCCATGGCGTGAATACTGTGCCGGACCAGCTCCGCGATCGTTGCGGGAGCGACGAGATCGGCATTCGCGCGATGCTTCGCTGCGCGCGCGAATTCGGAGTCAAAGTCCGTTCGCGGACAATGGATTGGACCCGCCTTGCGGGTATCCAGCTGCCCGGAATCGCCTCGCTGCGTGACGGCGGATTTCTGCTGCTGGGCAAGATCGACGACCAGGTGGCGCTTGTGCTGCACCCGACCTCGCCGCATCCGAGCCGGATGACGCGCGCGGAATTCGAAGCGATCTGGGATGGCGGTTTGATCTGTGCTGGATCACAGAGCCTCGCACAGCGCGCACGTCATGCATTTTCCGACATCCGCACGCGCTCGTTTGACCTGGGCACCGGCCTGATGCACCGCGCCGGCGAGGGCCTGATGCGTGCCCGTGACGGACTCACGAAGGGCTTCTCGGCGATGAGACCTGGCATCCTGATGCGCGGGCCTCGCGACGAAGCCGCAATCCATCCGGCAAACACAAACACCGAATCCCCGGCCGCCGGCGTCGAATCCGAGCATGACGATGAATCCGGGCTCATTGCGCTGGCGATCTTGCTGCGTTGCCATGGAATCGCTGCCGACCCCGGTCAAATTCGCCACCGCATCGGCTCAGCGCGCCTCGGCGTTACTGAAATCCTGCGCTGCGCCAAGGATTTCGGGCTCAAGGCAAAGGTGCAGAGGACGAGCTGGAACAGGCTTGCGGTCACCCCGCTGCCGGGAATTGCGGTGCTGCGCGACGGCAGCTTCCTGATCCTCGGCAAGGTTATCGACGACAAGCTTCTCGTTCAGCGCCCGCTGTCTCCGCGCCCCGAAGCAATCACCCAGGCCCAACTCGAGGCCATCTGGGACGGCGGCATCATCCTGATGGCCCGGCGCGCCAGCCTGACCGATCTCGCGCGGCGCTTCGATATCTCCTGGTTCGTCGGCGCCATGCAAAAGTATCGTCGCCTGCTCGGCGAGGTGCTGGCGGCGTCGTTCTTCCTTCAGATCTTCGCCATTGTCTCACCGCTGTTCTTCCAGGTGGTGATCGACAAGGTGCTCGTGCATCGAAGCATGAGCACGCTCGACGTGCTGGTCGTCGGGCTTGTCGTGCTGACCGTGTTCGAGGCCGTTCTCGAGACGCTGCGCGTCTATCAGTTCGCGCATACGACAAACCGTATCGACGTCGAGCTCGGCGCCAGGCTGTTCCGTCACCTGTTGGCGCTGCCGATCGCCTATTTCCAGACCCGCCGCGTCGGCGATTCGGTGGCGCGCGTCCGTGAGCTCGAGAACATCCGCCAGTTCCTGACCAGCTCGGCGCTCACGCTGGTGATCGATCTGCTGTTCACCGTCGTCTTCCTTGCGGTGATGTTCTATTACTCGACGACGTTGACGTGGATCGTGCTGGCGTCCTTTCCGCTCTACATCGGCATCTCCGCGGGAGCCGCGCCGCTGTTCCGTCGGCGCCTCGACGAGAAATTCAATCGCGGCTCCGAGAACCAGGCCTTCCTGGTCGAGAGCGTCACCGGTATCGAGACGCTGAAGGCCATGGCGGTCGAGCCGCAGATGCAACGCCGCTGGGAGGAGCAGCTCGCCGGCTATGTGTCCGCAAGCTTCCGCGTGCTCAGCCTGAACAACACGGCGAGCCAGGCGGTCCAGATGATCAACAAGCTGGTCATCGCCGCGACCCTTTACTTCGGCGCCCGCCTGGTGGTCAGCGGGGACCTGACTGTCGGCGAGCTCGTCGCGTTCAACATGCTGGCCGCGCGCGTCAGCGCGCCGGTTCTGCGGCTCGCACAGATCTGGCAGGACTTCCATCAAGCCCGCCTGTCGATTGATCGTCTCGGCGACATCCTCAACACCATTCCCGAGCCGAGCTTCACGCCGGCCCGCGCGGCGCTGCCGCCGATCCGCGGCCAGGTCACATTCGAGCACGCGACCTTCCGCTACCGCATCGACGGTCCCGAGGTGCTGCACGACGTGTCGTTCAGCGTCGAGCCAGGCCAGGTCATCGGCATCGTGGGTTCATCGGGCTCGGGCAAGAGCACCATCACCAAGCTGATCCAGCGTCTCTATGTCCCGGAGAGCGGACGCGTGCTGGTCGACGGCGTCGATCTCGCGATGGTCGATCTGAGCTGGCTGCGGCGCCAGATCGGTGTCGTGTTGCAGGAGAACGTACTGTTCAACTGCACGGTCCGCGACAACATCGCGCTGGCCGATCCGGCGATGCCGATGGAGCGCGTCATCGAAGCGGCGGAGCTAGCCGGCGCCCACGACTTCATCCTCGAACTGCCAGAGGGTTACGACACCGTCGTGGGCGAGCGCGGCAGCAGCCTGTCCGGCGGGCAGCGCCAGCGAATCGCAATCGCGCGTGCACTCATCACCGATCCGCGCATTCTGATCCTGGACGAGGCGACCAGCGCGCTGGACTACGAAAGCGAGCGCGCGATCCAACAGAACATGAGGCGGATTTCCGCCGGACGGACCGTGTTCGTCATCGCGCACCGGCTGTCGACGGTGCGCAATGCAAACCGGATCATCACCCTCGAGCATGGCCGCATCGTCGAGGACGGCAGCCATGACGAGCTGATCCGCACCAACGGCCGTTACGCCAACCTCCATTATCTGCAGGCCGGTATCCATGACGTCCGCTAGCCGCAATGTCGTCGCGTTCCCGAGACGCGAACCCCGCCGCCGCGAGCACGAAATCGCCTTTCTGCCGGCGGCGCTCGAGATCGCCGAATCGCCGCCATCGCCGATCGGGCGCGCGATCGGGGCCTGCATCATCGCCGCGTTCTGCATCGCGCTGTTGTGGGCGACGCTCGGCAGCGTCGATATCGTCGCCAGCGCGACCGGCAAGATCGTGCCGGGCGGGCGCACCAAGCTGATCCAGCCGTTCGAGACGGGCGTGGTCCGCGCCATCCGCGTCCGCGACGGCCAGAGCGTCAAGGCCGGCGACGTCCTGATCGAGCTGGACCCGACAATGACGGAAGCCGACCAGGAGCGCCAGAAGAGCGATCTGCTTGCAGCCGAGCTGGACGTCGCGCGGCTGCGCGCCGCGCTGGCCGCAGACCCGCTCGCGGCCTTCCGGCCGCCGCAAAAGGCAAGTGCGGCCGAAATCGAGATGCATCGCCAGTTCCTGATCAGCCAGCGCGCCGAACAGAGCGCAAAGCTTTCTGAAATCGAGCGCCAGCAGGGTCAGAAGGAGGCGGAACGGGCGACCACATCGGCGAGCGTCGACAAGCTGGAGGCGACGATCCCGGTACTGAAGGAGCGCGTCGACATCCGCAAGGGTCTCGTCGAGAAGGCATTGGCGTCGAAGGTCGTCTATCTCTCCGAATATCAGGAGCTGGTCGCCATGCAGCAGGACCTCGTCCTGCAGCAGAGCCGGCTGCGCGAAGCCGATGCGGCGATCGCGCTGCTGAAGGAGACCAAGGACAAGACTGCCGCGGAGTATCGCCGCGCGACCTATGATGCCCTTGCGAAGGCCGAGCAGAAGGCCGCGAGCGCCGCCCAGGAGGTGGTCAAGGCGGATCGGCGAACGAAACTGCAGAGCTTGACCGCACCGGTCGACGGCGTCGTGCAGCAGCTTGCCGTTCATACGGTGGGCGGCGTGGTGACGCCCGCTCAGGCGCTGGCCGTCGTGGTCCCGAGCGAGAGCCAGCTCGAGATTGAGGCCATGCTCTCGAACCGCGACATCGGCTTCGTTCATCCCGGCCAGAAGGCAGAGATCAAGGTCGATACGTTCAACTTCACCCGGTACGGGCTGCTTCATGGCGATGTGCTCAGCGTGTCGACGGATGCCATCACGCGCGATAAGCAACAGGGCAGCCCCAATGACCGGACACTGGGCACGGCACAGAGCAGCAGCGAGCCTAAAGGCCAGGAGCTGGAATATGCCGCGCGCGTTTCGCTCGACCGGACGCACATGCAAATCGAGGACAAGCTCGTCAAGCTCGGGCCGGGCATGGCGGTGACGGTCGAAATCAAGACCGGCACCCGCAGGATCATCAGCTACCTGCTTTCGCCGCTGGCACGCTACCGGCAGGAGGCCCTGCGCGAACGGTAAAGCGAAGCGCGTCGCCGGGCATTGCGGCCGAGCGACGCGCCACTCGCTTCAGAGCGACGCTGATCGCGTTGGTGCCAGTCGTTCAGACGATTGCGGTGCAATTGCCGGTGGATTGGCACATGCGCTATCGGCGCAACGCCTCCAGGCGCGATTTCGCCTCCTGGACTCCCGCGGCGTTGGCCTTGGCATAAAGGTCTTGTGCCCTGCGCTCGTCACCGCGCGTGCCGTAAGTCCCCCATTTTGCAAGAATCAGGGGATCGTAGGTTTCTGCCAGCGCGAAGCTCGCCTGGGCGCTGCCCATTTCCACGGCGCGCTCGAGTACAAGCCGCGCCGCGCCTATGTCGCCCTGACGCAGCAAGGAGCTCGCCCGCGCCACCAACCCTCCCGCTTCCGCAGCCTGCTCGGGAGCAGGCTGAGCAACCGCGCGAGCGGGCGCCGCTCGTGTCTGTTCGGCGACTGGATTGGTGGCCACTTCGATGGACTTGTCGCGCGCGGTCGCACCGGTCGTCAACGCCGCGCCGTGCGCTTTGCGATCCTCGACCTCATAGGCATGGATTGCGCTCCGCGACAAAGGGAGGTGCTGCGCCTGCACGTCGACCCTGGCGCGCAATTGCCTCAATTCGGCAGCGCTGGCTTCCGCTGCCTGCTTCTGCAGCACGATTTCCTCGCCTGCCTTTGCCGCCCGCGCCGTCTGGGTCTCGCTATCGCGATGCGCTGCCGCCAGATGCTGCTCCAGCCGCGCGGACCGCTCACGCTCCTTTTGCAGGTCGGCCGCACCGCTCTTCTCCGCCGCCTTCAGCCGGGACGTTTCTTTGCCCGCTTCGGTCACGAGCACGGCCTTGCTCTCAATATCACGTCGCGCTGCCGCAAGATCCTGCTCCAGCCGGGCAGACCGCTCACGCTCCTTTTGCAGGTCGGCCGCACCGCTCTTCTCCGCCGCCTTCAGCCGGGACGTTTCTTTGCCCGCTT
>NZ_JADFUD010000016.1:0-13222 GCF_054820065.1 Bradyrhizobium sp. UFLA06-06 | reverse complement strand
CTTCGGTCACGAGCACGGCCTTGCCCTCAATATCACGTCGCGCTGCCGCAAGATCCTGCTCCAGCCGGGCGGACCGCTCGCGCTCCTTTTGCAGGTCCGCCGCACCGCTCTTCTCCGCCGCCTTCAGCCGGGACGCTTCCTCGTCTGCTTTCGTCACCAGGGCCGTCTTGGTCGCGACATCGCGCCGCGCTGCCGCAAGATCCTGCTCCAGCCGGTCGGCCCGCGCCGCTTGCAGTGAGTTCTGCAACTCCGCCGCTCCGCTTTCCCGTTCCCGCTTCAGTCGGGCGGTTTCCTCGCTTGCTTTCGCCGCCAGCGCGGTCTGCGTCTCGACATCGCTGCGGGCGGCCGCAAGATCCTGCTCCAGCCGCACGAGTCGCTCACGTTCGTCCGGTGTGGATTTGCGAACCGAAGCTGCGCCGCTCTCGGCCGCCTGCCTGAGCTCCGCCGCTTCTTCACCGGCTTTGCGGGCCTGCGCCTCGAAGGCGTAGATCGTGCTTCGGGTCTGGGAAAGCTCCTGTGCCAGCGCATCGGCCTTGGCACGCGATTCCCGCAGCTCGGCGGCCCCGGCCTCCACCGTCCGCTTCTGCCGCAGGGCTTCATCGGCCGCCTTTGCCGCCAGTGCGGTCTGGGCCTCGACGTCACGCCGCGCGACCGCGAGATCCTGCTCCAGCCTTGCGGACCGCTCTCGCTCCTTTTGCAGGGAGCCCTGCGACTCGGCCGCTCCGCTTTCGCTTTCCTGCTTCAGTCGGGAAGCCTCCTCACCTGCTTTGGTCGCCAGCGCGGCCTGGGTCTCGACCTTGCTGCGGGCAGCCGCGAGATCCCACTCCAGCCGCGCGAACCGCTCACCTTCGTCGGGTGTGAATTTGCTGACCGAAGCCGTGCAGCTTGCAACCGCCTGCCTGAGCTCCGTCGCTTCGTCTCCGGATTTGCGGGCTTGGGCTTCGTATGCATAGATCGAGCTCCGCGACAGGGAGAGGTCTTGCGCCAGCGCCTCGGCTCGTTCGCGTGATTGCCTGAGCTCGGCAGCTCCGACGTCCGCTGCTTGCTTCTGCCGCAGAGCTTCTTGCTTTGTCGTTGTCGCCAGCGCCATCTGGGTCTCGACATCGCGCCGCGCTGCCGCCAAATCCTGCTCCAGCTGCGCGCTCCGCTCGTGCTCCCTTTGCAGGGACGACTGCAGCTCCGTAGCGCCGCTTTCACGCATCCCTTTCAGCCGGGAGACCTCCTCGCCTGCCTTTGCCGCCAGCGCAGTCTGGGTCTCGACGTTGCGGCGCGATGCCTCGAGATCCTGCTCGAGCCGTGCGGACCGCTCGCGCTCCCCTTGCAGATCTGCCACGCCGCCTTCCGCCGCTGCTTTCAGCCGAGACGCTTCCTCACCCGCCCTTGTCGCCAGCACGGTCTGGGTTTCGACATCACGCCGCGCTGCCGCCAGATCCCGCTCCAGGTGCTCCGCCCGCTCACGCGTCTCTTGCAGGGAGTTCAGCAACTCCGCGCCGCCCTGCGCGGCCTGCTTCTCTTCGGCCGCCTTGTCCGTCAACGCGGCCCGGGCCTCGATATCGCGGCGCGCCGCGGCGAGACTCTGCTCCAGCGACTCGGCCCGATAGCGCTCCTGCTCGAGACGCTGCAGCAACTCGATGTCACGTCTGGCATTCGTCAGTTCGCAGGAGAGCGACTCCGCCCAGTTGTATTCCCGTTTCGAAGCCTGCCCGGTGTCGCCGACTGTCGCTTGGGCAAGCTGCACCGGTCTGTCGTTGCCGCCTCGACCCGGCGGCAAGGCTTCGGGAGCGCCGTTCCTTGCCGCTTCGATGAAACCGGGACTACGGGCAGCCGCCGAATGCTGCGGTTGCGTCGAAGGGCGGGCCGGATCCGGGGACGCCCGTGTTTCCGTCGTGCACGCCATTGCGAGCACGGCAGCAGTCGTCCACAACAGCGCGGACCGTCCCGCCTTGGGCAGCAGCCGGCGCGACGAATCTGCGATGTCGCAGCCGGCAACTGCCTTGTCCTTGAGGATAACCGGACCCATCCGCAATCACCTGCCGCACGGCGACACAAGCTGTTGAGGTGCGGTATTATGCGCCGTACCGCAGCGCGAAGCCTACAGCCCGCATGGAGGACCCCACCCACCCCTTTCGGGTTAGGCCACAGGTCACGGCTTCACATAGGACCAGCCCTTCTCCTGCAGTTCCATCACGCGCACGACGCCTGACTTCACCACCTCCGCCTGGCGAACGATCGGGATGTCCTTGTTCTCGGCCTTGTGCATTTTTTCCTGGGTATTGCCGCAGGCCTTGAACGAGACCTCCGGCGTGCTCAGCGCCATTTCCTCGAGACGGGCTTTCACCGGCGACGTGTCGTCGCGCAGCATGTGGAGGCCAGGCCCGAAGGTGACCACCTCGATCTTCACCTTCTCGCCGAGATCCTTGTAGTATTGCGCAACGTTGACTGCGTTGTTGAGCGCGAGATTCATGGCTGCGGGATCGTTCGTGTTCACCTGCAGGATCAGGTTGTGCGACTTGGTGTTGGATGGGAGCCGGGCGTTGGCGTTGAGAGGAGACCGTTCCCCCTTGTGGGTGGTCGCCTTGCGCGAGACATGAACCCTTTGGACCTTTTCTGAAACGTGCCGATAGTCCGCAGTGGGATTCGTTGTTGTCGGTGTCCAATACCGTCCGCCGCCTTGCTCCGCCGCAGCGTATGAAGCAGACAGCAGCACCGTTGCGGCTCCGATCATGGTTACCTTCGCAATTTGCTGAAACACGCGCATGGATGCCTCTCCTGTTAAAGACACGTCATTCAAATCTCTAACCGTTGGGTTTTGCGGTCGGTTGTGGCCACCTGCACGCAGCGGTGATCTTCGCGCGCACCACATCCATCCCGCCCAACGGGAACACCGCATCCAGCGCCGGTCCGGTACGGGGTGCGAGGTGAATATTGAGACCTCCGCCGTCCGGAAGGGACTGCAGCAAGCGAATCACGTCGCCACCGAACGCAACGCCGATCCCGGACGCAGGCACGGCTGCCGCGACCTGCTGCGGCGGACCGTCGTTGATTCGGTAGGAAATCGCATATCCATCGCCGCGACCGGACACGCGGGATCCGGCGACGATCAGTTCGCTCCGCCCGCCATGGCAGCGAATCGAGAGCGTCATTCCGCTTTCGCCAGCACCGTCGCGCGATGACGTCGTGGCGGTGGCGACCGGTGAATAGTCGAGCGGTGAAGTCGTCAGGCTGACGACCCAGCTGCTAGCCTGGCTCGCCTGGGGCAGCGCTGACGCCCGCGGCGTCTTCTCGGCGCACTCCGGCCGTTCGGAACGCTCCTTGGCGGAGCAATCGCGGAGCTGAGCGATCTGACGAAATCCTGCCGCCTGCGCCGAAGCGATGCCGCTTGCGAGCAAGACTCCAGCCACCGCGCAGGTCGCCGCGCGTCTCATTGCGATGGATTTGCGGCGGTGCGCGGCCCGCGATCGAGCCACGCCTGCGCCGCGGGGAAGCGCGTCAGACCGGGAACGGTCGCGGCGAGATTGATCGTCTTCCACTTTTGGTCGAAGCCCGGCTGCTGCAGCTTGTCGATCCGCGAGAACAGATACTCCACGAAGCGCTCGAGGCGCTCATAGCGGTTCGATTTGGCCGGAAAGTTGAAAGCCACCAGAGCGGTCGGCACTGCGATAGTCGTGACGCGCTCGCCCTGCTTGATGAGATTGGGATACTCCGTGGCCTCGAGCGAGGCGGGAAGATAAAAGTCTTCGAACCTCCTGTCATAGGGAACAGGCAGGAACTTGAACCCCGGCTCCCAGCGGCCGCGCACGAAAGCATCCACCGGCTTCGAGGTGATGAAGACGACCGCGGCCATCTCGCCCTTGCGCATCTGCTCGAGCGCGACCTGATGAGGAATGAAGGTTTTTTCCACATCGAGGCCAAGGCGGCTGAAGATCAGCGGCCCCGAATAGGCCGCCGCAGTACCCAGATTATTGAAGTTCACCTTCTTGCCGGCGAGATCGCTCAGGCTTTGGATCTCGGGACGAACGAAGATATGCAGTTCGGACGGAAACAGGTTCAGCACGAAAGCCAGCCGTTGCTGGATATCCGGCACCTGGCTCTTGTATTCCTCGAGCACGTCGGAATTGATGATGGCGGCATCGATGCCGCGCAAATACAGCAGGGAGTTCACATTCTCCGTCGGCCCGCGCGTCACGACCGGCAACACATGCAGCTTGTCGCCATCGTCTACGACGCGGGCGATTTCCGCCGCGAGACGAATGGGCGCGCCCTCGAGCAGGCCCCCGGCGAGGCCGACCGTCCAGGCATTCATCGTCACCTGCGGCTTTTGCGGCGGTGGCTCACGTCGCAATTGACGCGCTGCAGCAGGTTGCGCCTGTGCATCCACGTTGGACAGCGGAACGGTCGCGAGCAGCGGAATCAGCAGCGCCAGCATGCGCAACGGGTGCAATTCACTTTTTGCGGTCTGTCCCATGGGATCTCCGCCCTCGCCGATCGGTCATTTTGTCGTAGTTTCATGCAGTTCATCGGCGCGCGCCATTTCTCCGCATGGGGGAGCCCCCTACCCCTTCCGGATTATCCACTGTGCCTGCCCCAATGCCGCAAGCAGCGGGGGATCACAGGGTGGAACATCACCGGCACCATACTGACGGCAGGCGCCGGAAACCCTGCCTGACCGAGGTTGCGGGTTTCCTCATTCAGCGCGCAAGGCCAGCACCGCGACGTCGGCTTGCGACAAGCGTGACGGCAGATTCGCGGCGTCGACACGCGATCGGGACCGCTTCAATGGTGGCGCCTTGGTACGTTTGGCGATCTCACGGCCGATGCTTCCGAACCCGACAATCAGCCAACGCGTCTGCGCGATTTAGCGAAATCCCGCCGTTCCCACTGATGCGCCTGCTGATGGGCTGCTTGTTCGGCGATGGGATGCAAGTGACTGAGCGTATGGATGGTCCCGTATTCGGCCATCGCCGGCGCCGAGGCGCTGGAGCTCGTCACGGTGAGGCCCGGACGGACCAAAAACAGCAACGGCAGGAAGAACCCGGCTGCCGGTATCATCAGAAACGCGCAAAAGCCGCGCCATCGTGATCCGGCTGTTGCACGCTCCGTGATACGGCGAACGAGTGGCGTTGTTCCGAGACATTTCAGCAGCCGCGGCAGATATTCTTTATCTTGGCAGCTGTCCGAGCTTCTTCTACTGCAAACGGGTCTTTGTATGGAGGCCGCCCGGCGTCGCTTTCAACGATTGCGGGCTTTTCCAATTTCGGAGGATAGGCTGCGTCGTAGCAGGCCAGGCGTGCGGTCGCGCCTCCGATGGCGCGACAGTCCGGCCCCTTAGCGATGGCGCTTTGCACGCACGTAGACAAAACTATTACGGCAATAATGCTTCGCATCGAATTTCCTTTGCGCATATGGTCGCTTGACGCACGGATATGAAACCAAAATCTGCTTCCAGGAAGGCCACGTCGACCCGACACCTCGCAAGAAGAGCCAACGGGCATCATGTTACTTGTACTGTTGCAGGCTCCTGCATTGATCGCTGCGTCACCATCTCGCTAAAATCGAGTTAGCTGCCATGCTCCGATCTTTCGGCTCGGCGCCGCCGCAACTGTCCTGATCTTTGTCGACTCAGGCAGAGAGCCCGCCAGTCTTCATTGCCGAAGAAGCAATGACGCAAAACAGATATCAAGGCATCGAATCGAATTCAGCAGGCACCCTACCTGCTCGAAAGAACACAGTCGGCTGGTCGTCGTAATCACCCGTCTCGGGATCCGAGCTTGTCGAGAAGGCAACGACGCCTGCCTTACTCATGGCAAGCCTTTCGGCAGTTCGACGCGCACTTTCCCCGCTCCGGCACGCAATTGGCGTACCGGCCTTTAACTGATCGCCTTTCGCAGGGTCAAAGGATTGAACGAGAAAATGCGTCTGGCGCGGCATCATGACCGCTTTTCAGCACTGTGGTCCGACCAGCTACGCATTTCTTGATGCGTCGTTTCGGTCCGACCAATTGAGCTCCGATTGAGGGCACCTACGCCGCCCCCGGTGCCTCCGCTTCGTTGGCGCGCAGAATCGAGCCGGCGTTATCCCGACCCCATGAAGCGCGAACGGCAATCTCGGAGCGCGTGATCCTTCCCGGCTTGCTTGTACGCTCGTCAACTCTTTGTTGCTGCGTTTGCGAGCTCCGTTTCGATCCCGGTGGCACAAGCCTTGGCAAACGAGTAATCCATGCTCGTGGATGCCACATTCTTCACGAATTCTCTGACGACGTTCTCTTTAGAGTAAATGCTTGCCGCCTTGAATTTGGCGAGAGCGCCGTCCGCGGCTGTGAACTGAGCGACGCAAATCGGTACCAGAACGGACATCCGGCCGCTGGTCTCCGCTGTGGTGCGCATGATTCTGGCGCCTTCCTCCGTGACCCAACCGCCCCAGATAAATCCAATCGCCATGGTTGCCACCGCGCCGAACGCGATCCCTTGAAGGAAGCGGGTCCGTGCCTCGCCTTGCAGGATTGCAGGAATTTTCATGAAGGTCGCCTTTCTTGAGCGCGCGCAGAGACGCGCCTGCGACGCTGACGCTCCGTGATAAACACAATGTTATGATTGCGCCTTCCGATGGCACGTGAGCTGCTGCTACGACGACTGGCGGCGACTTCGGAAGTCGCTGCTTTATGGGCAGCTTCGAGGTGAGCAATTTGCCAACCCGTATTCGGACGCTATATGGCTGGCTTGATGGTGTAAAGGGCGTTCTGTTCTGCGGCGGACTGCGCACGCAGATTGTCACTCGTGACAAGAACGCCACTGGTAGCGTTCTGCGTACGAACGGCGCGCCATGATTTCCTTGGGGTGGTCCTTCACGCTGCGACCGGCGTGACTTGAAACTGCGCAAGCGTTAATCGAACGTCGCATAATTCTGGGGCGAACTGCCGGAGAGGGATTGCGACGATTGGCCCCGCTTTGCGACGCACGATGTGGCATGGCCCGTCACCGTCGGTCAGCGACGGCCATCCCGACGAAATCCTCCTCGGCAGCGTGCAATTCGCGAGGAATGGTCATGGCCGCTTGTCGTTCTTTCGCGGGAGTGACGTCACGGTATTAACACCTGACATTTCGAGCACTGAAAGCTGCTGGTCTCCGGATCGATGCAGGCAAAGCCGACCGGCACATGGTCGGCGCGGGTAGCGGTGTCCCCCCTCGTATAGGCGTAGCCGTCCGCCTGTGAGAGCCGTGCCACGTCCAGCCTCCCACAACGTGGACACTCAATATCGACGGTCCATTCGTCGCGCGTGGTCATTCGCGGCTTTTGGGGACAGAACCACGCGACCCCAACTCATCGGCCTGGCCAGAATCAATGAATTCCAGAGCCTGCGCCTTGGTGGCGAAGGTGATGAGTCCATTGCCGACTACACCACCCTCGAGGAGTTCGGCCACTGCGTAGTTGCCGCCAATGGAGGGGCAAGTCGTCCAACCGATGCGGTTCTTCATTCGTCGAGTATGCGCCGCGGCCGGTCAACATGCCAGACCGAACCTCACCACAATCGAACTGACATCGTCTAAGATTGAGGAATGCTTGGAAGTCGGCTAGCTTGGCAACCATCACCAGATCCGATCTGGGCATTTTCCGGTGACAGAGAGACGCTACAGCGCTCCCGCCTATTCGGGAGCAATCGCATGCGTAGGTACTTTTTCGATCAGCGCGAAGGTGATGAGATGATCCCCGACGAACAGGGGATAGATCTCGTTTCACTGGAGGCTATGCAACACGAAGCAACCTTCGCGCTGGCACACTTGGCCAAGGATGAAGCTCGACGCTGCATTATCGATGCTCCTGCACGCCGTCTTGCAATCAACGTTCGTGACGAAGATGGACCGGTCTTGCGGGCGACGTTCACCTTCGAGATTAGACGTTTCCAGTGAGGCCCCATATCCCCCTCTCGCTCGGCGCGAGAGGTCGACCACCGCCCGATGTGGCTGCACAATAGAGCCCTCACAGTAGTCAAAAGCAGCAAAAAACAGTGGGGCGACGCTCCTCGTGTTTGGCGGGAGCGCACTTAACTCTCAGTGACCGGTGGATGCCGACGAATGGGCGGTTATGGGGCATCATGACGCGTCCGCCGGGGGAATAGCGAGCGCTTGAGGCGTCCCGGCCGCGCGACATCGGACCGCGAGAAAGCGGTAGCTAATGCCGTCGAAAGAGCGCATGGTTGCTTATATGGGCGAGCCGACACCGGCGCCCGAGCGTTGGCAAAAGGCGGGCGTACATGAAAACTCGCTCGCGACGGGAAGTCGTCACCTTCAAGCATTCGTTCCAGATCAGGGGCATCGATCACCCTCTGCCCGCCGGACGCTACGAAGTCATCACAGACGAGGAGATGATCGAAGGGCTTTCCTTCGCGTCTTATCGCCGCGTTGCGACCATGATGATCGTGCCGGCAGCCTCGCACGGCGCCAGGATGGAGATGTTTTCCATCGGTCCGGTCGACCTGGCGGATGCAGGACGGATCGACGCGAGCATGCCAGATGAGTGACGAACCGCTCGATCTGGATAAACACCGCGGGATTGTAGCGCAGAAAGCAACGGAAATCCGCCGCGCAACGACGGATGTCGAGAGCCGTGCGCGGGAGCTGCGCGAACGGCAAAGCGTGCTGGAAAACGGACTAATGTCGGTCGCTGCGACCTCATGGCCGGAAGCGGCCGCCAAGGCACGGTACGTGCTGAACATCTACGCTGCGAGCCTGTCGCCAGACGACACAAGGCATCGCGATCTCGTCGCGGCGATTCTGGCGGATTTCGTCCGGCTCGATGGGCAGGGCTGAAGCTGTGCCGGCTTCAGCCAACGGCAACGGGTTTAGTCGCATGGCACTTGAACAAGCTTGTTTCACCAGTTTCGAATACGACCGCATGATCGTCCAGTTCTCGATGCGCGACGGCGCGAAGGTCGTCCCCTGCGCGATCTCGACCTCCGCGATGGATGAGCTAGAAGGGGCAGGACGCGCACCATCGAGCGAGCGCGAAGCGCAGTTCATGCGACTGCGAGAGCGCATTGAAGCCCGCGCCACCGTCAAATACATGGCGGGCGAGTTCGAAGGTGTGCCCGCCGGCATCATCCTAAGAAGCATCGACTTCAGGAAGCAGTAAGAGTCGCGGGCCACCGAGGTCGCGAAAAACAAGGGAGACCACGCTTGAAGGGCGACATAGTCAACAGTGATGGCGTACACGTCGCCGTGGTGATCGATACCGCTATTTTCGACCTTAAGGGCCGGAAGCTTTACGATCTGAAGGGCAGCAGGATTTATCGGCTCTCGGGTGAACTGGTGGGTCACCTCAACGAAACCGGCGGCTCCTTAAGACGGCTCGACAAGTCGACAGACAGTTTGTTCTAGCAATTTCCGTATGGGAGGCGTCGTCGCAGGAACCGGAATGACACCAGGACGTTTGACGAAGGCGGCGAAAGATCGTGAATCGTAAGGCCGCCGCCGGCGACGGACGAACACACCGAGGCCTAAGCCGAAGTCGTGTCTCCCGAGACTTTCTCATAATTTAGGGAGGATCGAGTGCCAGGGATGATTAGAGACCGAGGCTTCGGACGCCAGGGCTCTACCGCCGCGGCGCGAGAAGCCAACAAGATATTCCGAAAAGTGGAGGCCGCGCCGAGCGAGCATGCCAAAGCCGACAAAGCGTTCCAGGCCAACCGCGAGCGTCTCAAAGCTGAGCGATTGGCGCGAGAATCCGAGCGTCCCGTCAAACCGCCAACAAGGCCCGCTAGATGACGTCGCATCATCGCGAAGCGAGGCAGGCGATCGTTCGCGAATGGGACCACTGGATCAGGACGCAGCCGCTTGATGGAAAAGCCTGCGCACGCGACGCGCGGCGGTTTTTCCTCGAGATCAAAGCCAGGCGCGAGCCAACATTACTGGATTTTCGGTCAGGCGCCGATGACAAATGGCAGATCGTCCATCAATGGTTCATGGCGGAGCGATTGATCTCAAACTAAGACACCGCTTTCTTTGCTGTACTCTTGCTAGAGGTGGCGACAGAACTGCACGAATACAAGACTTTCACGGCGGCAGCACAACGGGATGAATGCGCACTGCTCGATCAGGACTATGCGACGCCGCGTTTGCTCCAAGTCTTCGCTGCGCACAGACTTTAGGATCGCGACCAACACAAGCCCGTTTAGTGCTCGCTATTGGCCAGCCACAAGCGTAGGGTGGCTGGCATCACCGTATCATCAACGGCATCGACCGGTGACTGAGGGTCACGTGCGCTCCCGCCAATGGACCAGCAGGAGCGTTCGATGACGCGTTTTCGTGCCTCGGAATGGATCGTTCCGCCGGTAATCGTGCCGCTGTTTCTTCTGCTTCTCGTATGTGCTGCGGCCATCCTCAACGGCTAGGACAGTTCTCTTGGCCCGCTTGGTGACAGGGAGAACCTATCACGGCAAACGCCACTTTCGACGCAGTCGCGGCAAGACCGTTGTGATGCGCCTTGCGCGAACTGGGCACGAGGGCAACGTGTGCGTCCGCATCGTTACGTCGCCCGCGACGCTTATTGCAGCCGAATGGGCTGGAAGAACTCAGACCCCAATTGGAGATAGACATCATGGCCAAAGGACAGCAACGCGGCAATCGCGAAGCCAAGAAACCGAAGAAGGAAAAAGCAAAGGTGATTGCAGCGGCGCCCAGCCGCAAAGAGGCAGGCTGGCAGCCGGACTTCGGTCCTGCAAAGAAGAAGTAAGCAGAGGTTGAAGCTTTAGCTCGATGGCTTCCAAGATCCCGAGCGAGTGGCGCTGGCAGTAGCTCGTCAATTCCCTCTATCGGTCCTGGAAAGTCATTTTCGTCATCACGAGCGGCACAACGCCGTCAGGCGTTGAAGCGATCGCTGACGGGCACTGAGCTTCTCCTTGATGCATATCGTCGGCAGTACTGAGGACTACAGGCGCTTCCGCCTCCTAGCTGGAGACTCTCCATGTGCGAGAAGTGCATCGAACTCGACAAGAGAATCGAGCATTACCAAAAGCTCTCAAGCTGCGTAACCGACCAGACCGCGCAAGAGGGAATCCGCTTTCTTATTGCAAAGTACTGCGCGGACAAGAAAGCGATACATCCGGATCAGGGATGAAGCCGGCTTCAGCTGCCGACGAGGCAATGGCCGCCAGGCTGCATAGTTTTGCGACCAAAGGCTGACGGCCGAGCGATCGAAGAGTATCCGGCCGCCTCCACGATACCGTCTTAGCCGCTGCCGAAACCCCGAAGTTCGTGCCGCTTCCGACCCGGCGGCGTGTTGGCGCATTAGAGATCGCAGCCCTCACCGTGACGATCCCACGAAAGGTCGTCGTACAGGGAGGATTTCGCATGTACGACAACGCAAGTTGCTTGCCGAGGCATGCAAAGGTTCGCGAAATGCGCTCGGAGAAGCGAAGGCCTACGGCGCTGGCGCAAAGCGCTTGCAAAGGTGGCGTTCCGCCGCCATTGAGGGCTCGAAATCGTAGTTTTGCGTGCCAAATCGCGCGATGGCGGAGAGAGTGGGATTCGAACCCACGGTACGGTTTCCCGCACACACGCTTTCCAAGCGTGCGCCTTAAGCCACTCGGCCATCTCTCCGGGAGGCCCTCTCTTGAAGGGCTGAGGCGGATTTTGCAAGTGAGCGCGGGCCGGGAGCGCGAAATTTCCACAACGGATTGAAAACATTGGGTAAATTGATAGCGATGACGGCAGCGCGCCGTCGCCTTGCGCGCGGCCGCGCGCGATTTTGGCCGGTGGTCGGTCAGGGACCGGCGCAAATCAATGGATGCATCCGATCAGCCCGCCTCTTCGTCATTCCGGAGGCTTGCCGCAGGCGCGCGCCCGGAATCTATTGGGCCGCGTCGCTCCTGGAAGAACGGATGCCGGATTCTCGCTTTCGCGAGCCCCATCGCGAGAACGCGAAGTTATGACCACTGGCCGCGGGTGCTGTCCGGTATTTAAGCCCCCGTGTCCTAAGTTGATTTTCGGAGTGTCCTAATTCGGATTAAGCGAACGGAAACCGTAGCTTGGCCGATGTTCTCGGTAGGACCACTGAGTCGCGCGGCGGATGTTCTACCCATAGCAATCGTTATGGTCCGCCAACTGTTCTTCCTCCACAGAGGAGAAGTGTTACCGGGGTTCTCCGTGGGTGAGCGGAGTTCCAGTCACCCCCTTGCTGCCCGGGCGAACTCTACAGGAACGCATCCAATGCCGCCCCCGTTATCTCCGTATCACCGGCAACTACACCGCGCGTCGGTGACAGAGAGACCAGTTTGCGCTCCCGCCTTTCACGGATTGGGAGCGTGTCATGTGCGAAAAGTGTGTCGAACTGGACGGCAAGATCGAGCATTTAAAGGCGCTGTCCATCCATGTCACCGACGAGTTTACCTTGGCGGGGATGGCCCTTCTGACCAAACATTATGAAGATCAGAAGCGCGAATTGCACCCCGAACAGAAATAAGCCGCCTCAGTTGGCGGCCTTATCCAAATCAATCTTCAACTCGACCGGTTCGTCCATATCGCCGTCGCCATCATAGATCTGCGAGACGTTCATTGCGAACGTCCGAAACCAGCGCACCCGTTGTGCAGCAGGCCAACCTTTTTCAGCGGCGGGAATCTTCTTGAGAAGAGCGATCAGCAAAGGGTCCAAATCAAGTGACGTTCCCTCTCCATTGCCTCCGCCGGTGCCGCCAGTCCCGCCACTAAATGGCTTCTCAAAGAAGCCGGATCGCCACGCCGCAGCCGTGAGCCTGAGCATCGAATCGCTGCGACGTACGACGTGAATCCCGGTCGCGTGAATGAGGTGCTGAAAGGCTCTCGACATCGCGGCAGTCGAGAAGCGGCGCTATCTCGCAAGTCAGCTTGAACTACGAAGCCCGGCGCGAGCCGGGCTTTTTCTTGGCCCAAAGAAACGACCCCAGCGAGGGGCACGCTGAGGCCGCAACATAGGCAAATGCCGCCCCGGTCGAAGCGTTCTAATACGACCCATGACGCCGGAAGAGATGCGAGCGATGGCAGAGCAGTGTGATGAGGTGGCCTTGAAGCTACTCACTCCCGAGCGTGCAATTGTCAGGAACGTCGCAGACCAATGGCGTATGCTGGCGGACCAATCCGAGATGCTACGTAAAGAGTGGCAATCAATCAGGTCTTCCAGCTAAAGCGTGATGGCATTAAGTTCGATAGCCTGAATTTTTGAGGTAGTTGGCACATTCCTCGGAGGTGAAGGCGTC
>NZ_JADFUD010000169.1:0-629 GCF_054820065.1 Bradyrhizobium sp. UFLA06-06 | reverse complement strand
AAACGGCCTGTACGCCATTTTGCGGGCTTTTTTGCGGAGAAGTGAGGGAGTTTTACTGCTTTGGTTGTTCAAGCGCACATAGGGCGCCTGAGGCGGTGCGGGAAACGGATGTTATGGTAAATCGACAGAGTTGTCGCAAGTGTCCTAAGTGAAGGAAATTAAAACAACAAAGGCCCGCTGTATAGCATACAGCGGGCCTTTGTTGTATATCTCTGTCGATTGTCCTCGGGGGGAAGCATTACTGCTAACAAGTCCCGTGGCTAGTAACTTCATTATAAGGATTGCTGACGATGTCGTCAAACAGGATAAAGGCCAGCTTGTCTGCGGCCAGAATAGGAACGTATGAAAATGTTCTAGGTGGGCCTGCTGGCATTCAAAAGACAGAAAAAGCCCTGAGGCTTTACATGTGGAACGCACAAATATCTGCCGCCTTCTTTGTACCCTTACATGTTTGCGAAGTGATTATGCGAAATGCTCTCTCAGATGTGCTCGAGGTGGTATACGGCCCCAGATGGCCGTGGTCTATGGGTTTTGAACGAAGTCTGCCGATCCCTGTTCATGGTTATAAACCCAAAGACGACCTTATTAATGGTCGGAGGAACCAGCCTACGACAGGAAAGGTTATCCCT
>NZ_JADFUD010000168.1:0-718 GCF_054820065.1 Bradyrhizobium sp. UFLA06-06 | reverse complement strand
CAGGTCAACGATACGACTACCGATGCCACCGTCAATCTGACTGCGTCGACGCAGCTTGAGGGGCCGGCGTCGAGCTACGTGTTCACGGCAACGCTGTCGAATGCCTCGCAGGGCGCGACCACGATCACGACCGATCAGGGTGTGATCACGATTGCCGACGGGCAGACTACGGGCACGCTGACGATTGCCGCGGGCAATGGCGAGGATGTCTACAAGGATGCATCGTCGCTGACCGCAACGATCACCGGAACCTCGGGCGGCAATTTCGAGCATTTGGTGGTCGGCACCGGCGCGGCGACGGCACAGGTCAACGATACGACTACCGATGCCACGGTCAATCTGAGCGCGTCGACGCAGCTTGAGGGGCCGGCCTCGAGTTACGTGTTCACGGCAACGCTGTCGAACGCCTCGGAAGGCGTTACCACGGTGCACACCGACCAGGGCGACATCACCATTGTGGACGGCCAGACCACCGGAACGCTGGTGATCGCCTCGGGCAATGGCGAGGACGTCTACAACGACGCCAGCCAGCTGACCGCCAACATCACCGGGACCGAGGGCGGCAACTTCGAGAAACTCGTCGTCGGCACCGGGGCAGCGACGGCCCATGTCGACGACACCATTACGGACGCGACGGTCAACCTGACCGCCTCGACGGTGCTGGAGGGCGCGGTCGCCAACTACACCTTCACGGCGACGCTGTCGAACGCCTCGGAGG
>NZ_JADFUD010000167.1:0-697 GCF_054820065.1 Bradyrhizobium sp. UFLA06-06 | reverse complement strand
AGTTCGTCGGCAGCGTCAGATGTGTATAAGAGACAGGGATCTGGGCGGAACCGCCGCTCGATGGGCTATACCGACAATCTGGCGCAGGGCATTCTGCTCGCCGCAGCTCACAAAAATGCGGCGGGTGAGATTTTCTGGCTTGCCGACGAGACGTCGTACACCATGAACGAAATTGTCGAGACCGTCCGCAAGGTCCTACATGAAGATTTCGGCATGACGGTCAAGCCTAACAAGGTACATCTGCCGAGCATTGCGGCCGAAGTCGCAACGATGGTCGATGCAACTCTTCAGTATGCCGGCATTTATCACCAGAAAATCCATGTCCTGTCTGAAATGAACAAGACAATTGCCTGCGATATCACCAAGGCCAGAAAAGTGCTAGGTTATGCGCCCAAGATCGCCTTACGAGAAGGCATGCGCCTTTCGGTCGACTCCTGCCTGAAGAGCAGGCAGGCGATTTAAGGCTTCTCATCTTTCTAATGCGTGACCGGCCGATTGAGCTTTCAACTACCCATGATTTTTGTCTCGATCGCGGCTCCCAGTTCGATGTCGCTCAGCCGCGATAGCCCCTGACCTGCCACTGAGTTTTCATCCGGCAGCGGTTAGAGTCTCGGAGTTTTTGTAGCGAGACCGAAGTTTGGACCACCCAGAACTAGAGTTTTGCGCCTCTGTCACGTTGGCGGGCTGGTTGCGCCGA
>NZ_JADFUD010000166.1:0-763 GCF_054820065.1 Bradyrhizobium sp. UFLA06-06 | reverse complement strand
TAGTAGAACGCGCTGCATGATTGATTTGCCTTCCGATCCAGCATTGCTCCAGCAAGCCGTGACGGCGCTGTCGTCACTGCTTGCCGTGTTGTCGGCGGAATGCAGCACGCTGGCGGCTGAGCGTGATGCAGCGATCGCCCAGCGCGATGCTGCGATCCAGGAGAACGACAAGCTCCTGGTGATGCTGTCGCAGTACAAGCGCACGATCTTCGGTCCCCGGTCCGAGACACTGGATCCCGGACAGCTATCTCTCTTCACCATCACGGCGCAGGCGGCTGGTCCCGCCGCCAACGACGACGTGGCCGGAGGCAGGCTGCCTGATGGAGCGGAAGGCCGTGGAAAGCGACTGGCGCGACGCAACCGGGGGAAGCTTCCGGAGCATTTGCCGCGCATCGACGTCGTGATCGATATCGAGAGCCATATCTGCCCCTGCTGCGGCGAGCGGCTGCACAAGATCGGGGAGACCGTCAAGGAAGCCTTCGACGTCGTTCCGATGCAATACCGGGTCAAGCGCATCGTGCGTCCGCGGGGATGTCGCCAGGGTGTGCTGCAGGCGGCCGCGCCGGCCCAGGCGGTCGAGGGCGGGATGGTGACGGAAGCCTTGCTGGCCCACATCGCGGTGATGAAATACGGTTACCAGCTGCCGCTGTATCGGCAGGAACAGATGTTTGCCGCGCAGGGCGTCACGCTCGACCGTCAGACGCTGGCTTCGTGGATGGGCCGCGTCGCCTGGTGGCTGAGGCCGCTTCACGCGCTGTTGCGC
>NZ_JADFUD010000165.1:0-866 GCF_054820065.1 Bradyrhizobium sp. UFLA06-06 | reverse complement strand
ACGATCACGACCGACAAGGGCGTGATCACGATTGCCGACGGCCAGACCACGGGCACGCTGACGATTGCCTCGGGCAATGGCGAGGACGTCTACAACGACGCCACGAGTCTGACCGCAAAGATCACGGGAACCTCGGGCGGTAATTTCGAGCACCTGGTGGTCGGCGCCGGCACGGCGACGGCACAGGTCAACGACACGACTACGGATGCCACGGTCAATCTGACTGCGTCGACACAGCTTGAGGGGCCGGCGTCGAGTTACGTGTTCACGGCAACGCTGTCGAATGCATCGCAGGGCGTGACCACGATCACGACCGATCAGGGCGTGATCACGATTGCCGACGGGCAGACTACGGGAACGCTGACGGTTGCCTCGGGCAACGGCGAGGACGTCTACAAGGATGCCAGCCAGCTGACCGCCAACATCACCGGGACCGAGGGCGGCAATTTTGAGCACCTGGTGGTCGGCACCGGCACGGCGACGGCGCAGGTCAACGATACGACTACCGATGCCACCGTCAATCTGACTGCGTCGACGCAGCTTGAGGGACCGGCATCGAGCTACGTGTTCACGGCAACGCTGTCGAATGCCTCGCAGGGCGTGACCACGATCACGACCGACCAGGGCGTGATCACGATTGCCGACGGGCAGACTACGGGAACGCTGACGATTGCCGCGGGCAATGGCGAGGACGTCTACAAGGATGCATCGTCGCTGACCGCAACGATCACCGGAACCTCGGGCGGCAATTTTGAGCACCTGGTGGTCGGCACCGGCGCGGCGACGGCACAGGTCAACGATACGACTACCGATGCCACCGTCAATCTGACTGCGTCGACGCAGCTTGAGGGGCCGGCGTCGAGCTA
>NZ_JADFUD010000164.1:0-877 GCF_054820065.1 Bradyrhizobium sp. UFLA06-06 | reverse complement strand
TTTGGCAAAACGCGGATCGCGCCGCGCATGCGTGTGACGCGGCCGTTGCGATTGCGCGGCGGCGTCGCGCCTCGCAAAAGCGCCAATCATGAACTTCCTCGCACAGAGTGGATCGAAATCCCTGTGCCGACCATCATCAGCGAAGAGACCTTCGCATTGGCGAACGAGCTTTTGGAAGCCAACAAGAAGCATGCCCCGCGACGCACGATCACGCCGAGCGCCCTGCAAGGATTGTTGAGCTGCGCCAAATGCGGCTATGGGCTCTATCGCACCTCCACCAGGTCGAGCGCTCGAACCATCCATTACTACCGCTGCTTGGGCTCGGATGGCTGGCGCCGGCTCGGCGGGCCGGTCTGCGACAGTCGCCCGATGCGCCAGGATTTGCTGGACGAGGTAGTATGGAAAGAGATCGCGCGTTTGCTTGAAGACCGACACCTCATCGAAGAGGAACTTGAGCGCCGGCTCAAGGCGGCGCGCAATGCCGATCCCACACAGCGCCGGGAGGAAACGCTTCGCCGCGATCTTGCGCGCTCCCGGAAAAGCATCGAACGTCTACTCACGGCCTATCAGGAGAGCCTCCTCTCACTTGAAGAGCTGCGCAGTCGCATGCCCGATTTGCGCAGCCGCGAACAGGCTTGCCTGTTGGAGCTGCAAGCGATCGAAGATCAATCGAAGGAGCAGGAAGTTTGTCTGCGTCTCGCCGAATCCGTGACGAGCTTCCTCGACCGCCTGCGCTCGTCCGTCGACGCGCTCGATATAATCGAACGCCGACGCGTGCTGCGTCTTCTCGTGAAGGAAGTCCTCGTCGGCGACGACAAGATCGTCATCCGCCACTCCATCCCCTGTCTCTTATACACATCTGACGCTGCCGACGAAC
>NZ_JADFUD010000163.1:0-1016 GCF_054820065.1 Bradyrhizobium sp. UFLA06-06 | reverse complement strand
GTGTTTGATCCCTGCTGATTGGTTGGATGGAATCGGTGTAGAACGAGGCGTGGCCTTTGTTGGGGAGCGCCTCGTGTCATGGAACTGAACCTGCACGCGAACGCCACGACGACGCCGAAGACGCGTGCCTACATCCAGCGCAGCAGGAAGTCGGTCGCCGAATTGGCGGCCGAACTCGGGGTCAGCGAGACCACGATCTATCGCTGGCGCGGCCGCACCACGGTCGAGGACCGCTCGCACCGGCCGCACAACCTCGTGACCAGCCTGTCGGCCGTCGAAGAGCGGGCGGTGTGCGAGCTGCGGACGTCGCTGCAATTGCCACTCGACGACATCGTCGAGGTGATGCGGCGCTGCATCAATGCCAGGCTGTCCCGCAGCGCGATTCACCGTTGCCTGCAGCGCAATGGCATCAGCCGGCTTGCCAAGCCTGACAGGCCCAAGGCCGGCGTGTTCGAGACCACCAGCATCGGCTTCATCCATATCGACGTGAAATATCTGCCGGCCCTGCAGCGCCGCACCAGCTACGCCTTTGTCGCCATCGATCGTGCCACCCGCTACGTCTTTGTCGAGATCCATGCCCGGCGGGACGGCGCCACCGCGACCGGCTTCCTCAAACGCTTCCTGGCCGACTTCCCGCACGACGTTCACACCATCCTGACCGACAATGGCGCCGAGTTCACCGACCGCTTCGCTGTCGACAAGAAGAACAAGCCGGCCGGGCGACCGTCCGGCGACCATCCCTTTGATCGGCTCTGCAAGCAGCGCGGCATCGAGCATCGCCTGACCAAGCCCTACCACCCGCAGACCAACGGCCTCGTCGAACGCTTCAACCGGCGCATCGCCGAAGCCATAGGCCGCGAAGAAAAGCGCGGCAGCGCCCGGCGCACCTTCGTCGACCATGCCGATCGGGACGCCTTCCTCAGCAAGTTCGTCCACGACTACAACCGAACCCGCCTCAAATGCCTCGGCTACAAGACGCCAATCCAGGCCCTTGCCAATCAAACGGGACCAAACAC